>DASXMU010000420.1:0-12925 GCA_036495485.1 Streptosporangiaceae bacterium | reverse complement strand
GGTCAGCCCGGGCCTGCTGGTCAGCGTCACCGTGCCCCGGTGAGCGGTGACCACCGCGTGCACGATCGCGAGGCCCAGGCCCGTCCCGCCCGACGTCCTGGTGCGGGCGCTGTTGCCGCGGACGAACCGGTCGAACAGGGCGGGCTGCAGCCCGGCGGGGATGCCCGGCCCGTCGTCGGTCACCGACAGCTCCACCTGATCGCCGGCCAGGGTGGCCAGCCGCACGGTGACCGTGGATCCCGGCGGCGTGTGCGCACGGGCGTTGCTCAGCAGGTTGGCGATCACCTGGTGCAGCCGGTGCTCGTCCCCGCGCACCAGCACGGGCTCGCCGGGCAGGTCGAGAACCCAGTGGTGCCCCCGGCCCGACGCCCGCGCGTCGCTGGCCGTGTCGATGGCCAGCCGGGTCAGATCCACCGGTTCGCTGGCCAGCGGGCGGCCGGCGTCGAGCCGGGCGAGCAGCAGGAGCTCGTCCACCAGAACGCTCATCCTGGAGGACTCCGCCTCCACCCGGCCGAGGGCGTGCGCGATGTCTTCGGGAACCGGGCCGGGATGCCGCCTGGCCAGCTCGGCGTAGCCGCGGATCGCGGCCAGCGGCGTGCGCAGCTCATGGCTCGCGTCCGCCGCGAACCGGCGCAGCCGCGCCTCGCTGTCGGCCCGCCGGGCCAGCGCCGACTCGACGTGCCCCAGCATGCGGTTGAACGCGACCGAGACCTGCCCGACCTCGGTCCCCGGGCCGGTCTCCGGCACCCGTTCGGACAGCGTGGCCGTGCCGTCGGCCAGCGGCAGCTCGGTGACCCTGGAGGCGGTGGCGGCCACGCGGCGCAGCGGGCGCAGCGACATGCGCACCAGGCCGGTGCCGAGGAAGCCGGCCAGGATCAGGACGACGGCGAACACGGCGAGCTCGGTGGCCTCGACATCGTGCAGGGTCGCGTTCATGCTGGCCATCGGCATCCCGGTCACCAGTTCGTAGCCGCCGGACCCGGTCTGGGCGATGAGCCGGTAGCTGCCGCCCAGCGAGCCCAGCTCCACGGTGTGCGGCTGGTTGTCGGCCGGCAGGGCGGCCAGCGCGCTCTTCTCCGAGCGGCTGAGATCGCACTGGCCCCGGACCACGTTCTGGCTGGTCAAGATGCCCTGGTGCAGGCTGGCGTCGAGGGTGCTCATGGCCTGCCCGGGAAAGGTCCCGCAGGGGGCGTTGTCCGGATCCCCGCCCCTGCCGGGCGGGATTCCGTAGGCGAGTGGCGGGCCGTGCTTCTGGCAGGCGACCGAGTACAGGTTCGCCGACGCCCTGAGCTGGTTGTCGAGCTGGATCAGCAGGAACTTGTCGGTGGCCAGGTAGGTGGCGCCGCCGATCACCGCGCAGGCCATGGCGAGCAGGGCCAGCAGCCCGGCGATGAGCCGGGCGCGCAGGGTGCGTGCGGCCAGCCAGCGCCACGGCGCGGCCACTGTGTGCATCAGCTGCCTGGCTGACGCGCGCTGCCGGGCCGGGGAACCTGGGACGGACCGGGGGGCCGCTGATGACCGGGGGAGGCCAGCCGCGTCGCTCATCAGGCGCCCGGCTTCAGCACGTACCCAACGCCGCGCACCGTGTGGATCAGCGGGGGACGGCCGGCGTCCACCTTCTTGCGCAGGTAGCTGATGTACAGCTCGACCACGTGCGCCTGCCCGCCGAAGTCGTAGTTCCACACGCGGTCGAGTATCTGCGCCTTGGACAGCACCCGGCGCGGATTGCGCATCAGGAACCTGAGCAGCTCGAACTCGGTCGCGGTGAGGTCGATCAGCGCACCGCCGCGGCGCACCTCCCTGGCGTCCTCGTCCATGGTCAGGTCGGCGACGGCCAGCTCGTCCTCGCTGCGCTCACGGGTCAGGTCGGCCCGCCGCAGCAGGCCGCGCAGCCGGGCCAGCACCTCCTCGATGCTGAACGGCTTGGTGACGTAGTCGTCCCCGCCGGCGGTGATGCCGGCCACCCGGTCCTCGACCGCGTCACGGGCGGTGAGGAACAGCACGCACACCAGGGGCTGTTCCTGGCGCAGCCTGCGCAGCACTTCGAGACCGTCGAAGTCGGGCAGCATCACGTCCAGGACCACGGCATCCGGCCGGAACTCCCTGGCGGCCCGCACCGCGCTCAGGCCGTCGGCGGCGGTGCGCACGTCCCAGCCCTCGAACCGCAGCACGCTGGACAGCAGCTCAGCCAGGCTGGGCTCGTCGTCGACGACCAGCACCCGGATGGGGCTGGTGTCCTGGCTGCCTCCGGCTGGCGTGCCTGACCTGGTGACCGGGCCGGGTGAGCTGGTGATGCTCATGACTGCTCGCTTCTGCTATCGCTGAGGGCCGTGTGCTTACCCACTGTGCGGGAGCAGGAGCAGCGCTTCCTCTGTGTTTCCTCTCAACTTGCTCTGAGCCCACGATGCGCCCGTGCGGTTCAGGCAGCGGCCGGCCAGCCAGCCACCGTGTGCACCCGGCCGTCCAGCGCGACCAGCCGCGCGGGCAGGCGGAGCGAGGCCAGCCATTCCTTCGCGTGACGGCCGCGGATCATCGCGGCGGTGCTGGCGGCGCTGGCGAACGCGCAGCTCGCGGCGGCGACCGAGACCGTCCGCCAGAACGGTGCCGCCGGGGTCCCGCTGCGGGGGTCCAGGATGTAGTGCAGCGGATCCACCCGCCAGCGGCGGGCGGACCTGCTGGACGTCGCCAGCCCGCCGTCATGGATGGCCACGACGGTGAACGCGCTGCCCGCGCGTGGCTCCGGCAAGACAGGTGCCCTACGGCGTGGTGCCGGCAAAACAGGTGCCGTACGGCGTGGCTCCGGCGACGGAAGCGCCGCGACATCCTGGACGCGAATCCGCCAGCCCCCAGCCGGGACGTGACCGGCCACGGCGATGTCACCGCCGAGGCCGACCAGCACCCCGCAGCCGAGCGTTCCGGCGAGCCGGCCGGCGCACCGGTCGACGGCCCAGGCAGGCGCCGTCGCACTGAGGTCGAGGTGGATCCTGGGCGGCAGCCACAGCAGCCGTGCCCTGGCGTCCAGCCGGACCTGCTGCCAGCCGGGAGCCCGGTTGAGGAAGGCGGCAAGCTCCGGTTCGCTGGCCCTCTCGGGCGGGAACCTGTCCGGGCCGGAGTACTCGCCGACGGTCGGGTCGATGTCGCCCTCGGTGAGCCGGGCCGTGCGCAGCGCCGCCGTGATCGCCTCGGTGAGCAGCGGGCCGACCCGGACCGGGCCGAGACCATGCCGGGGCGTCCCGGCCAGCAAGGCCAGCTCGGAGTCGGGCCGCAGGCCATTGCACGCGGCATCGATCGCGGCCAGCTCGGTCTCCAGCATGGCCCGGCCGCGTTCCAGCCGCGCCGGGTCGGTGACCACGAACTGGACGGAGGCACCAAGGGCTGTCCAGCCGGCTGGAGTATGCGCGTCAGGACAGCCTGTGCCCGTCGGCATCAGGACGCCGCGGATGTGGCGTGGCTCGGCGCACGGCTCGCGGTCGGTGCGGTGACGGGCGGAGCGAACCCACCCGCCATCCCATACCCGCCCGACGGCGCGGCACGTGCGCCGAGCACGGCCATCCTCGGGGATTTCGCCAGGCCCGGTTTCACCCTCCGCGCGGAGGCTGGGCGCCCAGCCTGTGGGGAGGCAGCGGCACTGTCGGTGGAGATGGAACCGGCAGTGGCGGTGCCGTTGGCGCCCGCTCCGTTAGGGATCTCAGCAACCTCGCCGGCCGGATGCAGCTTCGGCCGGCGACGGTACCCCGTGGCGGTAGCGGGGGAGGGATCCCATTGACGGATATCCATCGTGGGCCTCCATGCTTCTAGCTTGTCCCCTCGGTAAAACGAAAGTCTGGTCCGAAGTTCTCCAGGATTCCTGTGTACATCCTCGGAGATTGCTACGGGCTGGCAGACGGGCTGCCAATGCCGCCGCTCTGGCTGACCGCCGCGATCAGTGACGCCAGCTCGTTCGGTAATTTTCCGTGCAAAGAAAGATCACCGGACGGTGCTCGGCGGGCCCACGGCGGCCAGCCGGGCACGACGGCGGCGGCCTCAGCCGGACGGTGCCCAGCGGGCCCACCGCGGCCAGCCGGGCACGACGGCGGCGGCCTCAGCCGAACGTGCCGGCCAGGGTGAACCCGGCGAGAGCGAACGTGGTCAAGGCGACCGCGATGCTCGTCACTCGTCGATGGCCTCCGGATCGGTGCCGTCCTCGGGCAACGGCAGCTCGAACCAGACCGCCTTGCCGGCCGGTGTCCGCCTGGTGCCCCAGCGCTGGGCGAGCTGGCTCACCACGTGCAGGCCGCGGCCGCTCTCCGCGTCGTCGTCGGCGTTGCGCAGCCTGGGCATGGCCGCGGCGTCGTCGAACACCTCACACACCAGTGCGTTGTCCAGGATGAGCCGGAGGGAGATCTCGCCGGTGGCATAGGCGATGGCGTTGGTGACGAGTTCGGAAACCAGCAGCTCGGCGGTGCTGGCCGAATCGGCCAGGTCCCACTTCTCCAGCTGGTCGCTGACCAGATGACGGGCCTGGCGCACCGAGGGCGGCTCGACCGGCAGCGTCCACGAGGCGTGATGCCCGTCCGGGATGCGGCTCAGCCGGGCGAGCAGGACCGCGATGTCGTCGCGCTGGATGTCGGCATAGACGCCGTCCAGGGTCGCCTTGCACAGGTCCTCGAGCGAGCGGGTCGCCGATCCCTCGTCGAACACCTGGCGCAGCCGGTTCAGGCCGTCGTCGATGTCCTGCCCCCGGGTCTCCACCAGCCCGTCGGTGTACAGGACGAACAGGCTGCCGTCGTCGATCTCGAACAGCCTGCTCTCGACCGGGCCGCCGCCGATGCCGAGCGGCGGCGCGGGCGGGACGCTCAGGAACGTGCTGCTGCCGTCGGGCTTGACCAGCAGCGGCGACAGGTGGCCCGCCGAGGCTACCTCGCAGGTCCCGCTCACCGCGTCGAAGATGGCGTAGACGCAGGTCGCGAAGTGCGGCTCGCGTTCGCCCAGCGTCTGCATCAGCTCATCGAGCTGCTGCAGCGCCTCGGCGGGCGCGAGCTCGAGCCCGGCCAGGGTGTGGATCGCCGCCCGCAGCCTGCCCATGGTGACCGCCGCGTGCACACCGTGACCGGCCACGTCGCCGATGACCAGGGCGACCCTGGCCCCGGGCAGGGCGATGGACTCATACCAGTCGCCGCCGACCTCGATCAGCTTGCTGCCCGGCAGGTACCGGTGCCGCACCTCGACGGACGACGGCGCGGACAGCCCGGTGGGCAGCAGGCTGCGCTGCAGGGTGAGCGCGGTCGCGCGCTCCCGGCTGTAGCGGCGGGCGTTGTCGATGAACAGCGCGGCACGGGAGGCGAACTCCATGCCGATCTCGATGTCGTAGGGGTCGAACTTGCGGTAACCGGGCTTGCGGATGCAGGCGAAGAAACCGAGGTTGGTGCCCCTGGCGACCAGCGGGAGCAGCAGCATGGACGAGCCGGCCAGCAGGCCGGCCACCGGCTGGCGCCGCCAGGCCCCGGCGATCTCCGCGGCGCCGTCGGCCGATAGCGCAGGCTCCAGGACGGGCGCGCCGGTGTCCAGGCAGCGCACGTACGGCGTCCCCGGCGGGTAGTGCAGGACCTCGCCGGTCGGGAAGGCCGCGTCCCAGCCCTCCTCCTCCTCGTCGTCGTTTCCCACGGCCAGCCGCCGCAGCAGGTGCGTGGAGTCCAGGGCGTCGGCCGGCATCTCGTCGGCACCGACCAGGCTCTCCATCACCGAGATCTCGGCCGCGTTGCAGAAGTGCGGCACGATGACGTCCATCAGCTCGCGGGCACTCTGGTCGATGTCCAGCGCCGTCCCCACCCGGGTGAACGAGTCGTCGAGCAGCGAGCGGCGCATCACCGCGGGGTCGAGGAACCGTTCGTCGCTGGGCACCGGGAGCCTGATCACCGCGAGCGCCGTCAGGTCGGGATCGGTCGCGGTCATCGGCTGGACCGTGACGACCGCGTCGCTGGTCCGGCCCTTCTCGGTCGTGAGGGTGAGCATGGCCGTGCTCTCCCGGCCGGACCGGACGGCGTCGATCAGCCCGGCGAGCGCATCCTTCTGCTCGGCCGCATCGACCGTGAGATCGGCGAGCTGGGCCCCGAGCAGTTCGCCGGTCGTCCGGGCGAGAACCTTCGAGGCATGCCGGTCGCATTGCAGGATCCGGCCGGCCTGGTCGATTCCGAGCATGACCGTCCGCGCGGACGGTCCGGGCAGGACCACGGCACCCGGCTCGGGCGCCTTCGGGGGTGCGGTCGCTGTCCCGCTCGCCCCCGCCGGGTCAGACACGAGCGTCACAGCCATGTCTGCCGTGTCGGACATCATCTGGTTGGCTCCTGTCAGCCCGGGTCACCGGGACCTCCCCCGCCAATTACTCTGACACATACTGCCCGCCTGAGGTGCAACTTGCACTCACCCTTGATGATTGGAAACGCCAAGACCCAGTTTTGCCCGAACGGTGGTCCTTCTTCTACACCGGGTACCGATAACCGTCTAGACCCGATAAACCATATGTTTTTACCGGGAGTGCCTTGTCATACCCGGTCGCTACTCTGAGTAGCGACTCTGTTGCGCGTTTCCTGCAGAACCCGGGGAGAGTGCCAGACTGCGCTCTGAGACGTCACGCTGGGTAAGTGCATGGCGAGGGGACTTTGCCGCTGCCCTACTGAACTGTCACCTGGACCTGAGGGTAACCGCTGGCGCCGTTCGGCTCTGGCGGCTCCTGCACGCGGGTCTGGGTGTAGCCCGTCTTGTCGGTGGCCCTGGCCTGGATGAGGTGGTTCCCTGGGCTGGCGTCCCAGTACCACACCCACTGCCGCCAGGTGTCGAGGCCCGGCACGGTAGCCAGCGTGGCCTCCTGCCACGGGCCGTTGTCCACCTGGACGTGCACCGCCTCGATGCCGCGATGCTGCGCCCAGGCGACCCCGGCGACCGGGGTCTGGCCGGCCTTGACCGGGCCGGTGCCGTTGGGTACGTCGATCCGGGACTCGGTCTTGACCGGCGCCTGCTGCAACCAGCCGCGCTGCGACCAGTACGAGCTCTCCGCCCGGAAGGTGGTCAGCTTGAGGTCGGTGACCCATTTGGTCGCCGAGACGTACCCATACAGCCCCGGCACCACCATGCGCGCCGGGAACCCGTGCTCCACCGGCAGTGGCTGCCCGTTCATGGCGACCGCCAGCAGGGCATCCCGCCCGTCCAGCACGGTCTGCACCGGCGTGCCGCTGGTGTAGCCGTCGGTGGAGGTGGACAGGATCTGGTCGGCCCCGGCCCGTGGCCGCGCCTCCCGGATCAGGTCGGCCAGGCTGGCGCCCAGCCAGCGGGCATTGCCGACGTAGGGACCCGCCACCGGGTTGGACACGCAGCAGAGCGTGACGTAGGTCTCGATCAGCGGCCTGTGCAGCAACTGGTCGAAGCTGATCTCGATCTCGCGCTCGACCATGCCGTGGATCCGCAGCGTCCAGTTCTCCGGCGGGACCTGGGGCAGGACGATCGCGGTGTCCACCCGGTAGAAGGAGCTGTTCGGCGTGATGAACGAGCTCAGTCCCGGGATTTGCAGATCCGAACCGGACGGCAGGCGGTCGGCGAGGAGCAGCTTCGGTGCGGGGAACCGCAGGTCCGCCCGGGCGTGCGTGACCGCGCCGCGTTCGGCAAACACACGGGCTGCCACGCCGCCGGCCACGGCCGTGGCCGCTGCGGCCGTGCCGGTGATGAGGAAGGCCCGGCGTTGCTGGTCCGGGTAGACCGGCCGGGTGGCGGATGGCCTGGGCGGTGAGGAGGCGCCGGGCTTCCACCAGTCGCCACCCGGCGGGGCGGGCTTCTGGCCGGCGGGCTGCGCGGGTTTCTTGCTGGCAGGCTGGGAGGGCTTCTTGCCGGCGGGCGGGGTGGGTTTGGGGCTTGTGGTTTTTTCAGTGGTGCTGGCGGGCTGCGGGCGGGCCGGGATGTTGCGCAGCAGCAGGATGAGCGTGATGGCGCTCGCGGCGGCCGCGATGAGGGTGGGGATGACGTAGCCGGCGTTCGCACCGGGCCGGGTCGCGGCGGCGGCCAGGCCGACCGCGGCGAACGCGGCGATGCCGGTGAGACCGTAGTTCAGCCGCCGGTTGCCGAGCACGCCGACCACCGCAGCGTAAATACCCAGCAGCACATAGATGCCGGTGAGCAGGGCGATCTTGTCGTCCGAGCCGAACGCGGAGATGGCGAAGTTCTTGACGGCCGGGGGAGCGAGGCCGATGGCTGACGATCCGACGGCGATGACCGGTGAACTGTTCTGCGCCCCCAGGCTGGCCACGAACTGCCCAACGCCCACGGCAACAGCGCCGGCCAGCAGGCCAGCCAGCGCGCCGATGAACGGACGCGGTCTATCGGTCTCGGATGCCATGATGTTCATTCGGTGCGGGTGCCCGGCCGGATTGCTCTCGCCGGCCGGGTTTTTCTGGATAAGACCAATCCAACACTACGTGGGTTCCGAATCAAGGACATGCGCATGGCTGACGTGCCCGGGCGCCCGGTGCGGATGGACCACCCGCCGGGCGGCCCGGGCTGGCCGGACGAGCTCGGTGCCCTCATCAAGCTGGCCGGCCGGGGTGACGAGCAGGCGTTCAGCGCCGTCTACGAACAGGTTGCCCCGACGGTTTTCGGCCTCGTGCTGCGGGTCCTCAGGGATCCGGCGCAGGCCGAGGAGGTCGCCCAGGAGGTGCTGCTGGACGTGTGGCGCACCGCGTCCAGGTTCGAGCCCGGCCGGGGCAGCGCGCAGGCCTGGGTGGCCACGATCGCCCATCGCCGCGCCGTCGACCGGGTCCGCTCCGCTGAGGCCTCGGCCCGGCGGGACGACCAGTCCGCGGCGCAGCAGACCGACTACGACACCGTGGCCGAGGCGGTCGAGGCCAAGCTTGAGAGCGAGCGGGTGAGGCGGTGCCTGGGCACGCTGACCGAGCTGCAGCGCGAGTCGATCGTGCTCGCCTACTACGGCGGGTACAGCTATCGCGAGGTGGCCGACCTGCTCGGCACGGCGCTCGGCACCGTGAAGACGCGGATGCGCGACGGCCTGATCCGGCTGCGCGACTGCCTGGGGGTGACCTGATGCGGAGCTTCCCCGGCCGGAACCACAGCCTGCGGCTACGGCGGGCCGACCTGCACACCCTGGCGGGCCCTTACGCGCTCAACGCGCTGCCGCCACGCGACCGGGAGCGCTTCGAGCGGCACCTGGCCGCCTGCCCGGCCTGCGCGGAGGAGGTTCGTGGCCTGCGGGAGACCACGGCCCGGCTGGCCGCCGCCACGGCCGCGGCGCCCACCGACCGGCTGAAGGAGAAGGTTTTCGCCGAGGTCACGCGGACCAGGCAGCTGCCACCGGTCTCCGCGGGCCAGCCTGCGGCCGGCTCACGGTGGCTGGCCGCGGACCGCTGGGTGGCCGCGGTGCGGCGCCGGGTGCGGTCGGGCCGTCAGCCCTGGGCCCGGCCGGTGGCGCTCATTGCGGCCGGGGCGTTCCTGGTCGCGGCGGTCGTGTTCGGGTCGATGGCGCTGATCACGCAGCACAGGCTGAGCCAGGCCCAGGCCGGCGATCACATGCTGGCCGCCGTGCTCACCGCACCGGACGCGAAGATGACGGACACCGCGGTGACCGGAGGCGGGACGGCGACCATCGTCATGTCGCACCTGGCAGACGCCCTGGCGTTCAGCTCGGCCCACCTGCCCGGCCTGCCGGCGGGCAAGGCCTACGAGCTGTGGCTGATGGGCCCGCCGGGGGAGCGTTCGGTCGGCATGCTGCCCCACCCAGCGCACGGCATGACCTCACCTGTGGTCGCGACCGGCCTGCACAGCGGCGACATGGTCGAGCTCACCGTGGAACCCGCCGGCGGTTCCCCGCACCCCACCTCCGCCCCCGTCCTGCTGATGGTCCTGTGACTCTTTCCGGGCCGTCGCGGCCCAGCGGGTAAGTCCTCGAAGATCCAGCGGGTGGGGGAGCTGGTGAAATCGCTGCTGCGCAAGCCGAACACGCGCCGCGGCCGGACGCGGATCGTGGCATTCTGCGTGGGGTTGAGGAAGTCCACGCCGTACTCGGTGCCGTACTTGGCGTTCATCAGGTCGACCACCCGCTGAAGCAGCGCTGGCTCGTTCACGATGCGGGCGATGCCCTCGACGATCACCGGGTCGGTGGCGTCCTCGGTCGTGACGCAGCATTGCGGGTTGGCGGCGAGGTTGCGGGTCTTGCGCGAGCCGCTGCTGCTGCTGAACCACAGCACGGCGTCGTCCCACATGCCCCACACCGGCATCGAATGCGGCCTGCCGTCGGGCCACACGCTCGACACCCAGTAGTTGCGCGACCTGGTGAGCCGCTCCGCCGCCCAGGACCAGGGCAGCAGGCCGCTGCCCTCGGTGGCCGGCACGATGCCATATCCGGGCATATGCGGGCGGCTGACCCTAGGGATCCCCATGGCGCCCATGTGTACCGCAGCCACGGCAGCGCTGGCCTGGAGGTTGGCCGATCCATGGATACCGATTTGGCGACAGATCCGCCGAACGCGCCGGCGCTTCCGGTGTTCCATGGATACCGATTTGGCGACGGCGGGGTGCGGGGCACCGGTCACTAGCCTGGGCAGGCTACGTTGGAACACGTGAAGGCATCTCCCGAGACACAGCTCCGCCTCCTCGAGCTGGCCGACCTGGATGCCGAGCTGAACCGGCTCGACCACAGGCGGCGCGGCCTGCCAGAGGCCGCGGAGGTCAATGAGATCGACGCGCGGGATGCGGAGCTGCGGGACGCGCTGGTCGCCGCGCAGACGGCCGAGAAGGATCTGGCCCGGGAACAGGCCAAGGCCGAGGCAGATGTCGACCAGGTCAGGACCAGGATGGCCAGGGATCGCGAGCGCCTCGACGCGGGCCAGGTATCCTCCCCGCGCGACCTGGAGATCCTGCAGTCGGAGATAGTCTCACTGGGGCGCAGGCAATCCGAGCTCGAGGACATCGCGCTGGACGTGATGGAGCGCAGGGAGGCCGCGCAGAGCACCTACGATTCGCTGACCGCCGAGCGTGCGGCGCTGGCCGGGCGCAGGCAGGTGGCCGCCGCCCGGCGTGACGAGGCCCTCGGCGAGCTGGACGAGCAAGCTGGCAAGGCAGCGGACCGGCGGGCCGCCGTGGTCACCCAGGTACCCGATGACCTGCTCGGCCTGTACGAGCGGATGCGCGCCCAGCACGGGGTCGGCGCGGCCGCCCTGCGCCGCGGCCGGTGCGAGGGCTGCCACCTGACGCTGAACACCGTCGACCTGAACAGGATCAGGGCCGCGGCCGAGGACGAGGTGCTGCGCTGCGAGGAGTGCCGCCGGATCCTGGTCCGCACCCCCGAATCCGGCTTGTGACCCACTCTGGCGCCTCTGGGAGCCAGCCGCGGCGCCTGATCGTGGCCGCGGACGGTGGTTCCCGCGGCAACCCGGGCATCGCTGGCTACGGTGCCGTGGTCTTCGACGCCGCCACCGGCGCGGTGCTGGCCGAGGTGCGGGAGGCCATCGGCACAGCCACCAACAACGTCGCCGAATACTCCGGCCTCATCGCGGGCCTGCGCGCCGCCAGCGAGATCGCCCCGGGCGCGATAGCCGAAGTACGCATGGATTCCAAGCTCGTCGTCGAGCAGATGTCCGGCCACTGGAAGATCAAGCACCCCAGCCTGATCCCCTTGGCCCAGGCCGCCAGGGAAGCTGCGGGCCCGCTGGCGTCGGTCCGCTACACCTGGGTGCCCAGGGAGCTGAACTCCCACGCCGACCGCCTCGCCAACGAGGCCATGGACTCGGCCGGCCAGCCCGGAGACTCCGCTGCCCTCAGCGCCCCCGCAGAGCCCCGCGCAGCGCCCCGCACCGGCTGGCGCCCATCCGGGCAGACCGCCACGACCACGATCCTGCTCAGGCACGGCGAGACGCCATTGTCCATCGAACACCGTTTCGCCGGCATGGTCGACGTGCCGCTCACCGAAACCGGCCTGATGCAAGCTAAAGCTGCCGCGGCCCACCTGGCGGCCCGCGGCGGGTTTGAGCTGATCGTGACCTCCCCGCTCGGCCGGGCACGGCAAACTGCCGCGGAGGCCGCCCTGGCAACGGGCGCGAAAATACTGGTCGAGGACAGGCTGCGCGAAGCTCATTTCGGCGAGTGGGAGGGCCTCACCTTCGCTGAGGCCAGCGAGGGCTGGCCGGATGAGCTGGCCACCTGGCTGGCCGAGCCCAGCACGGCACCGCCGGCTGGCGAAAGCTTCGCGGACGTCGGCCGCAGGGTCGGGGCGGCCATCGACGACCTGCTGGCCGCACACCCCGGCCAGACAGTGCTGGTCGTCAGCCACGTCACCCCGATCAAGGAACTGGTGGCCCGGGCCCTGCTGGCTCCCTCACCGGCAGCATTGATGCGGATGCACCTGGACGTAGCCTCGCTCTGCGAGATCGACTGGTACCCCGACGGCGGCGCCATCCTAAGATCCTTCAACGACACGAGCCACCTGCACGGCACGTAGACCGCTGGTGGCTGGGCATATCATTACGTGTCGGCGGGCGAGCCGGCCGGGCGGCCGCACCTACGCTGATTGCCTACGGCAATCGGCAGGGTGAGGAAGGTCCGGGCTCCACAGGGCAAGGTGGTCGGTAACACCGACCCGGGGTGACCCGCGGGAAAGTGCCACAGAAAACAGACCGCCTCCGGGCACCGTCCCGGAGGTAAGGGTGAAACGGTGGTGTAAGAGACCACCAGCGCCCGGAGTGATCCGGGCGGCTTGGTAAACCCCACCTGGAGCAAGGTCAAGAGAGCTTCGCGGCCGTGGCCGCGGGGCGCGCGAGCGGTTGAGGGCGGCCCGCCCGATGCTCGCGGGTAGACCGCAGGAGGCTGCCGGCAACGGCAGTCCCAGATGGATGGCCGCCGGCCCGCGCGAGCGGGTGCACAGAACCCGGCCTACAGGCCGACTCGCCCGCCG
>DASXMU010000419.1:0-11787 GCA_036495485.1 Streptosporangiaceae bacterium | reverse complement strand
CGCCTGACCAGGCAGGGCGCCTGGATGGTGCTGCGCGCGGCCACGGTGCGGGCCGGGCTGGGGCCGCTTTCCCCGCACACGCTCCGGCATTCCTTTGCCACCCATCTGCTGGATGGCGGTGCCGATATCCGGGTGGTCCAGGAACTGCTCGGCCACGCCTCGGTGACCACCACGCAGATTTACACGCTGGTAACTGTTGAAAAGCTCCGTGAGGTTTACGCCGCAGCTCACCCCCGGGCCCTGGGATAACCAGGAGCTAAAAGAGACCTTTTCAGAGCAGCAAAACGATCATGGAACCAGCTCTGTGCCCGCGACCGCCCAGCTAGCAGCCGTGGCTTTGAAAAGGCCTCTTCGGTGAGTCGGCTTGCCTGGCGAACTCCCAGGCCCTAGAGTCCGGGTTTCAGCGGAGGGTTTTTGCGTAGTCCGCGCGGGAGGTTCAGCGACTAGTGGCGACACCCCGTTTGAGTTTGAGTGACCCCCAGGTGTCCGGCCGGATCGGCCCCACCGGCCGTCCGGTCCCGGTGTTCCCTGAGCCCGAGGTTCTGCACTCTCACGGCCCGGCCCGGGTCGCCGCGGTGTGCAACCAGAAGGGCGGGGTCGGCAAGACAACGACCACGATCAACCTTGGCGCTGCCCTGGCCGAGTGCGGCCGGCGGGTACTGCTCGTCGACTTCGACCCGCAGGGCGCGCTGTCGGTAGGTCTCGGCATCCAGCCGCACGAGCTGCAATCGTCCGTCTACAACCTGCTCATGGAGCGCAGCGTCACGGCCCATGACGTGCTCATCAAGACCAACGTCGACGGCATGGACCTGCTGCCGAGCAACATCGACCTGTCCGGCGCCGAGGTGCAGCTCGTCCACGAGGTCGGCAGGGAGTTCGTTCTCGGCGGCGTGCTGGAGCCGGTGCTGCCCGAGTACGACGTGGTGCTGATCGACTGCCAGCCCTCTCTGGGCCTGCTCACCGTGAACGCACTGGCCTGCGCCGACGGGGTGCTCGTCCCGCTCGAATGCGAGTACTTCGCGATGCGCGGGGTCGCCCTGCTGATGGAGACGATCGAGAAGGTGTCCGGCCGGCTGAACCCCAGGCTGATAATGGACGGCCTGCTCGCGACCATGTACGATTCGCGCACGCTGCACACCCGCGAGGTGCTGTCCAGCGTGGTCCAGGGCTTTGGCGACAAGGTCTTCCACACGGTGATCAACCGGACCGTCCGGTTTCCTGACGCCACCGTGGCCGGGGAGCCAATAACTAGTTTCGACTCCTCGTCCATGGGCGCAAGCTCGTATCGTGAGCTTGCCAAGGAGGTACTGGAGCGGTGGCGGCAGACGGATCCCGGGGGTCCAGGTCCCGGCGGGTGAGAGTACCTGGAATCGCCGAGCTGCTGCGCCCGGTCTCGGCTGGGCCCGCCATCGACGGCCACCGTTATGCAACGGGACGGGAAGCACACAATCAGAAGATCACCGTCTACATGTCGTCCGAGGAGCTGCTGGAGCTGGAGCATGCCCGGCTGACCCTGCGCGGCCTGGGTGTCTCGGTCGACCGGGGGCGCCTGGTACGCGAGGCGATCGCCGTGCTGCTCGCCGACCTCGACACCAGGGCCGAGGCGAGCGTGCTGGCTACCCGGCTGCGCCAGGACAAGATCGACCAGGAGAACTAGCACTGGCAGCGGCGATGACCACCGACGACGTCACGGGGGAGACCGGGGGGGCCACCGGCTTCCAGGTCCATCTCGACGTGTTCGAGGGGCCGTTCGACCTGCTGCTCGCGCTGATCTCCAAGCACAAGCTGGACATCACCGAGGTGGCCCTGTCGCAGGTCACCGACGAGTTCATCGGCTACATCCGGGCGCTGGCCGGCGGCTGGGACCTGGACCAGGCGAGCTACTTCCTGGTCGTCGCCGCGACCCTGCTCGACCTCAAGGCCGCCAGGCTGCTGCCCGCGGGCGAGGTCGAGGACGAGGAGGATCTGGCCCTGCTGGAGGCCAGGGACCTGCTGTTCGCCCGGCTGCTGCAGTACCGGGCCTACAAGGAGGTGGCGGCGATGTTCGCCGGGCGGATGGCCGCGGCCGCCCGCCGGTTCCCGCGCCGGGTGCCGCTTGAGGCGCGCTTCGCCAGCCTGCTGCCCGAGGTGCTGCTGGGGCTCGGCCCGGCCGAGTTCGCCCGGATCGCCGCGATCACGCTCGCCCACAAGCCGCCGCCGGTCGTGTCGATCGAGCACATCCACTCCCCGCGCACCTCGGTACGGGAGCAGGCCCAGATCCTGGCGGGTAAGCTCAGGCGGCTGGGCCGGGCCACCTTCCGCGGCCTCACCTCGGACGCGGCGGGCATGTTCGAGGTGGTGGCGCGGTTCCTGGCGCTGCTCGATCTGTACCGCGAGGACGCTGTTTCGTTCGAGCAGGTGGCGCCCCTCGGTGAGCTGTACGTCACCTGGACCGGCGGGCCCGATGAGGTGCCCGCCGCGGCCGGCACCGAGGACAGCCCGCCAGTGGAAGACCATAAAAATCAAGATTAGGAAGAAAGAAATGCCGAACGGCTTCGCCGGTAACTCCGCCGGTCACGCCGGCCAACTGGGGGGCGACCCGGAGACGCCGAGCCTGCGGACCTGCCTGGAAGCGGTCTTGCTGGTCGTGGATGAGCCCATCTCCGACCTGCTGCTGGCCCAGGTGCTGGAGCGGCCACGGGACGAGGTGACCGCCGAACTGCGCTCGCTCGCCGCTTCCTTCACCAGCGAAGGCCGGGGGTTCGACCTGCGGGAGATCGCCGGGGGCTGGCGGCTGTACACCAGGGAAGAGTGCGCCCCGGTGGTCGAGCGGTTTCTCACCGACGGTCACGAGGTGCGGCTCACCCAGGCCGCGCTGGAGGCGCTCGCCGTGGTCGCCTACCGCCAGCCGGTGAGCCGGGCCAGGGTCTCGGCGGTGCGCGGGGTCAACTGCGACGGGGTGATGCGCACGCTCACCCTGCGCGGCCTGATCGAGGAGGACTCGACCGACCCGGAGACCGGCGCGATCCTGTACCGGACCACGGGATACTTCCTGGAACGGCTCGGCCTGGCCAGCCTGGAGGATCTGCCCGAGCTCGCGCCGTTCCTGCCGGAGAACGTGGACGATGAGCAGGACGTGGGTCAGGCATGAGCAAGAACGGCGAACTGGACGGCGAGCTGGACGGCGGCGAGCGGGACACGCTCATCGACGAGGACGGGCCGGACGGTGTCCGGCTGCAGAAGGTGCTGGCCGCGGCCGGGCTCGGCAGCCGCCGGTACTGCGAGGAGCTGATCGGCGAGGGCCGGGTCGAGGTGGACGGCCAGATCGTCCGCAGGTTCGGCGCCCGGGTCGACCCCAGCCGGCAGATCGTCCGGGTGGACGGCCGGCGCATCCCGGCCCGCCAGGACCTGGTCTACTTCGCGCTGAACAAGCCCACCGGCGTGCTGACCGCCATGTCCGACGACCGGGGCAGGCGGACCATCGCCGACCTGCTGCCCGGCGACGGCGAGCGGCTGTTCCACGTGGGCAGGCTGGACTACGACACCGAGGGGCTGATGCTGCTCACCAACGACGGTGAGCTGGCCAACCGGCTGGCGCACCCCAGGTACGGCGTGCTCAAGACCTACCTGGCCGACGTGCCAGGCCCGGTGCCCGGCAACGTCGGCCGCCGCCTGGCCGCCGGGATCGAGCTGGAGGACGGCCTGGCCACGGCGGGCAAGTTCCGGGTGGTGCAGACGGCCGGGAAGCGCGCGCTCGTGGAGATCACCCTGCACGAGGGCCGCAAGCACATCGTCCGGCGGATGCTGGCCGAGGTGGGCCACCCGGTCAGCCGCCTGGTGCGCACCCATCTCGGCCCGGTCAGGCTCGGCTCGCTCGCCTCCGGGACCAGCCGCAAGCTGACCACGGCCGAAATAGGAGAGCTGTACGCCGCTGCCGGTCTGTAACCTTGGCATTGTTACAGCGTGATCCACCAGCTAGCCGAGGAGGAGCGGTGCCTGTCAGGGCGATCCGGGGAGCTGTCCAGGTCGACGGGAACGAGCGGGAAGCCATCATCGAGGGGACGGCCGAGCTCGTGGCCGAAGTGATGGCCCGCAACGACCTCGTCACCGACGACGTGATCAGCGTGGTGTTCACCGCGACCCCGGACCTGACGGCGGAGTTTCCCGCCCTGGCCGCGCGCAAGAACGGGTTCCACAACGTGCCGCTGCTGTGCACGACGGAGATCGACATGCCGACCGCGATGCCCAGGGTCGTCCGGCTGCTGATGCACGTGGAGACCGGCCGGCCGCGCTCCGAGATCCGGCACGTCTACCTGCGCGGCGCGGCCGCGCTCCGGCTGGACGTCGCCCAGTGACCACAGGCCAGGCCGGCCAGCTCTTCCCGCGCGGTGTGGTGATCATCGGCACCGGGCTGATCGGGACCTCGATCGGGCTGGCCCTGCGCGAGCGTGGGATCAGGGTCTTCCTGGCCGACGCCGACCCGCGCACCGCCGGCCTGGCAGCCAGCCTGGGCGCCGGCGAACTGCTCGGAACGCCTGTCACTCCAGCAGCAACCGGGGGCACGGCCGACCTTGCGGTGCTGGCCGTCCCACCGGACTCGGTGGCGCCGGTGCTCGCCGCCGCCCAGGCGGCTGGCCTGGCCGCCTGCTACACCGACGTGGCCAGCGTGAAGGCCAGCCCGCTCGCTGCCGTGCACGCCCTCGGCTGTGACCTGGCCAGCTATGTCCCCGGGCATCCGCTGGCCGGGCGCGAGCGCAGCGGCCCGGCCGCCGCCCGCGCGGATCTGTTCCGTGGCCGCCCCTGGGCTGTGTGCCCCGGGCCCCCGGCAGCCGAGTCCGCCGTCGCGTGCGTGCTGTCCCTGATCCGGGCCTGCGGGGCCGAACCGGTCACCGTCGAGCCGGACGAGCATGATCGCTGGGTGGCCCTGGTCTCGCACGCGCCGCACGTGGTCGCCTCGGCCATGGCGGCCAGGCTGGCCGGCGCGCCCCCGGGCGCGCTGACCCTGACCGGCCAGGGCCTGCGCGACGTGACCAGGATCGCGGCCGGCGACACCAGCCTGTGGACGCAGATCCTGCTGGCCAACGCGGCTGGGGTCAGCGGGGTGCTGGCCGCCGTGGCTGAGGATCTCCGGCTGGCCGCCGCAGCGCTGGCCGAGTCTCACGCGTCCGCGGCCGGGGCCGGGGGAGCAGCGGGGGCTGGGGGAGGAGCCGGGGCCGGGGGAGTGGCCGGGGCTGGAGGCGGCCAGGACGCCGAGGCCGTCAAGCGGCTGGCGGCGTTGCTCGGCACCGGCGCCGACGGGGTGGCCCGGATCCCGGGCAAGCACAGCGGCCCGGCGGCCAGCTACGCGATCGTCCAGGTGGTCATCCCCGACCGGCCCGGTGAGCTGGCCCGGCTGTTCCAGGCGGCCGGTGCGGCTGGCATCAACATCGAGGACATCCGGATCGAGCATTCACCCGGCCTGCCCTCGGGTGTCGCCGAGCTGGCCGTCAAGCCGCCTGCAGCCGGGCCGCTGGCAGCGGCGCTCGCCGCGCGCGGCTGGCCGGCCTACCCGCCGGCCGGAGCTGAACCCGCCGGGCAGTGAGCGCCCCTGCGACCCGGGCAGTGAGAGCATCGGCGACCGGGCAGAAGGGCTCTGCTGCGCCGGTAGCATCGCATGGTGGCCGATTGCCTTGTTATCGCGGTGGACGGACCCTCCGGCTCCGGCAAATCGAGCGCCGCGCGGGGGGCCGCCAAGGAGCTGGGCATCCGTTACCTGGACACCGGCGCCATGTACCGGGCGCTGACCTGGTGGCTGCTGGCCAGGGAGATCGACGTGACCGACGCCGCCACGGTGGCCGCGAGCGCCGCGCGCCCGGCCATCGAGGTCGGCATTGACCCGGAGGCTCCGTTCGTGACCGTGGACGGCACAGATGTGTCCGGGCCGATCCGGGGCCGGCCGGTGTCCAACGTGGTCAGCGCGGTGGCCGCCATTCCCGCCGTGCGGGTGCACCTGATCGCCCAGCAGCGGGAGATCATCGCCAAGGCCTGCGCGGAGGCCGGTGGCATCGTGGCCGAGGGCCGCGACATCGGCACGGTGGTCGCGCCGGACGCGGTCGTCAAGGTGTTCCTCACCGCCAGCGAGAGCGCCAGGGCCAGCCGCCGCGCCGCCGACCTGGCGGCAGACCCGGCCGCCACGGTCGAGCTGACCAGGGCCGAGCAGGCCCGCCGGGACCGGCTGGACGCCGCGCAGAGCGAACGGGCGGCCGGCGCGGTGCCGATCGACTCCACCGGGCTCGGCGTCGCCGAGGTTATCTCCCGGATCGTCGCGCTGGCTCAGGAACGGACTGCGGGAGCGGGGGACCGGTGGACGAGCTGACCGGCGAGCTGACCATGGCTGAGGAGGGCGGCAGCCTGGAGCCAGCCGCCCCCACTCCGGTCGTCGCCGTCGTGGGGCGGCCCAATGTCGGCAAGTCCACGCTGGTCAACCGCATCCTGGGCAGCCGCCAGGCGGTGGTGGAGGACAAGCCGGGCGTGACCCGTGACCGGGTCGCCTACGACGCGAACTGGTCGGGCCGGGCGTTCACCCTGGTCGACACCGGCGGCTGGGATCCCGCGACGGAGAAGACGCAAGCCCTGGCGGCCCGGGTCACCTGGCAGGCCAGGCTGGCCGTGGAAGCGGCGAACGTCGTGCTGTTCGTGGTGGACGCCGTGGTCGGCGCGACCGACGCCGACGAGGCGGTCGCCCGCGTGCTGCGCCGCAGCGGCAAGCCGGTGGTGCTGGCCGCCAACAAGGTCGACGACGCGCCGGGCGAGCCCGCCGCCGCCTCGCTGTGGTCGCTCGGCCTGGGCGAGCCGTACCCGGTGAGCGCCCTGCACGGCCGGGGCAGCGGCGACCTGCTGGACGCGGTGCTGGCCGCGGTGCCGGACGCCCCGCCCGAGCCGCTCGGCGCGGAGCAGGGGCCACGTCGGGTCGCCCTCATCGGGCGCCCCAACGTGGGCAAGTCCAGCCTGCTCAACAAGCTGGCCGGGCAGCCGCGCGCGCTGGTCGACCCGGTGGCGGGCACCACCAGGGATCCGGTGGACGAGCTGATCGAGCTGGGCGGCACGCCCTGGCGGTTCGTGGACACGGCCGGGATCAGGCGCCGGTTCAGGGAGAGCCAGGGCGCGGACTATTATGCGGCGCTGCGGACGGCGGGTGCGCTGGAGCGGGCCGAGGTCGCTGTCGTCCTGGTGGACGCCAGCGAGCCGCTCACCGAGCAGGATCTGCGGATCGTCGGCATGGTGATCGAGGCGGGCCGGGCGCTGGTGCTGGCCTGCAACAAGTGGGACCTGGTCGACGAGGACCGGCGCAAGTTCCTGGACCGCGAGCTCGACCGGCAGCTGCACACGGCGCGCTGGGCGCCCCGGGTGAACATCTCGGCCGCCACCGGGCGGCACCTGGACCGGCTGGTGCCGGCGATCCAGCTGGCCCTGGCCGGCTGGGAGACCCGGGTGGCGACCGGCAAGCTGAACAACTGGCTGGCCAACCTGGTCGCGGCCACCCCGCCGCCGGTGCGCGGCGGCAAGCAGCCGAGGATCCTGTTCGCCACCCAGGCGGGCGTGGCGCCGCCGCACTTCGTGCTGTTCACCACCGGTTTCCTCGAGGCGTCCTACCGCCGCTTCGTGGAGCGGCGGCTGCGCGAGGAGTTCGGCTTCGAGGGCAGCCCGGTCAAGGTGTCGGTCCGGCTGCGCGAACGCCGCGCGGGCCGTCCGGGCGGGAAGGCCAGCCGGTTCGCGGGCCGGTGACCTGGCCGGGTACCTACGATCCGGTTTCCACGAGGGTAGCGCCGGACAGGAGCGATCCGCTGCCCTGGTAGCCGGCCGCCCGGCAGCTCGTGGCCGCGGTGCAGGCCACGCCCAGCAGCTGATTGTCCACGCCCGGATCCGGGCTGGCCACGATCGACCACTTCGGCCCGCTCCAGGACTCGATCAGCGTACGGCCATGCGCGGACTCGTTGCCGTAGTACCCGGCGGCCACGCAGCGGGCGGAGCCGGCGCAGGACACGGCTTCGAGGCTGTCGGCCAGTGGGGTGCGGTTCGGGGTGGTGGCGACCGTCCAGGTGCTGCCGTTCCAGGTCTGCGCGAGCGTCCGGTCCGGGCCGGTGCCGACGCTGTAGAAGCCCACGGCCATGCAGTTCGCGGGGCTGGTGCAGGAGACGCCGAGCAGCTCGTTGCTGCCGCTGCCCGGGCTGGCGCTCGCATGTGTGGACCAGGCGCTGCCGTTCCAGCTCTCGGCCAGCGTGACCGATCCCGATGTGCCCTGCTGCCAGCCGACCGCCTGGCAGCTCACCGCGCTCCGGCAGGAGACGGCCTGCAGCACGCCGCCGGTGCCGTCGGCTGGGCTGGCGGTGACCGACCAGGTGCGCCCGTTCCAGGTCTCCACCAGGGTCTGGAAGCCCCGGCCGGCGTCGGTGTAGCCCACCGCCGTGCAGCGGGCCGCGCTGACGCAGGACACGCCGAACAGGACGTTCTGGGGGCTGGGGCTGGCGGTGGGCGTGATCGTCCAGGCGCGCCCGTTCCAGGTCTCGGCCAGCGTCTGGTACACCCTGGCTGATGAGTTGTAGTGCCAGCCGGCCGCCATGCAGAACGCCGGGCCGGTGCAGGACACGCCGAACAGCTCGTCGGGGTCGCCGCCCGGGCTCGGGCTGGGCGTCACCGACCAGGCGCGCCCGTTCCAGGTTTCGGCCAGCGTCCCAGTACTCCCGTTGACCGAGCCGGCCGCCATGCAGAACGCCGGGCCGGTGCAGGACACGGCGTCCAGCTTGCCGGCGTCGCCGGGGCTGGGGCTGGGGGTGACCGACCAGGTCACGGTGGCCGCCGTAGCGGGCGCGGCCAGCGTGAGCAGCGTGCCCGCGATCGCGGTACAGGCGAGCAGTGACGGAAGGTGACGGCGTGTGTACACAGAATGAGACTACTGCGCTACTGTGCGGCGTCGCCGAGCAGGCGCGACACGATGAGCCGGTGCAGCGGCGCGACGCCGAACCAGATCGCCCGGCCGATCAGCCCATCGCAGCGCACGAAGGTGGCGAACCGCAGTACCGGCGCGTCCGCCTGCAGCACCAGCCGGGCGGTGAGACCAGCTATCGACCGGGCCTGGAGCACCACGGCGTCCGGCGAGTTCTTCACGATCCGCCAGCCCTGCACGTACCCGGCCACCCGTGGCGGCGCGAGCTGAACGCCAAGGAGCCGCCAGCCGCCGGTGAGCAGCATCCGCATCCCGGCCGGGGCGCCCTCGAACACCGCCCTGGCCCACTGCTCGGCTGTGCGCCGGCCAGGGGCCACGGCGATCTCGAAGGTGTCCGCGTAGTCGGTATGCGGGAACCTGGACAGCGCGCGGAGGTCGGCCCGGACGGGTACTTCCGCCGCCCAGATGCGCGGTCGCGTCCCGTCAGGGGATGCCTGCTGCGGGTGGGATGCCTCGGTCTGCCGCACTGTGATCCGATCCTGCCGTAGGGCATGTTTCCAGCAAATAAGGCGGGATGTGCCACTGTTTCCAGCGTAAGCCAGGGAGCCGGCCCGGTTGTGGACCCACGCCAGGCGCGCGGCATCCTTGGGCGCATGCTGCGCGAGCTCGATGCGAGACGGGTATGGCATCCCTACGCCCCGATGCCGGGGACGCACCCACCCCTGCTGGTGGAGTCGGCGTCCGGCGTCCGGCTGCGGCTGGCCGAGCCGGCCGAGGGCAACCGCGAGCTGGTAGACGGCATGTCGTCCTGGTGGGCCGCGATCCACGGGTACCGGCACCCGGTGCTCGACGAGGCGGCGCGGGATCAGCTGGCCAGGATGAGCCACGTCATGTTCGGCGGGCTCAGTCACGAGCCGGCGATCCGGCTCTGCGACCGGCTCGCGCAGATCGCGCCGGCCGGGCTCGAGCACGTGTTCCTCTGCGACTCCGGCTCGGTGTCGGCCGAGGTCGCGATCAAGATGTGCCTGCAGTACTGGATGTCGGCCGGGCGGTCAGCCAAGCGCAAGGTGCTCACCTGGCGCGGCGGTTACCACGGGGACACGTTCATGGCGATGTCGGTGTGCGACCCCGACGGCGGCATGCACCGCGCCTGGGACGGCGTGCTGCCCCGGCAGGTGTTCGCCGGCCTGCCGCCCGCCGGGTTCGGTGCCGAGGTGGATCCCGGCTACGCGGCCGGCTTGCGCGCACTCATCGGGGAGCACGCGGGCGAGCTGGCCGCGGTGATCGTCGAACCGGTGGCCCAGGGTGCGGGCGGGATGCGCTTCCACAGCCCCGGATACCTGCGGGTGCTCCGCTCGGCCTGCACGGAGCTGGACGTGCTGCTGATCTTCGACGAGATCGCCACCGGGTTCGGCCGCACTGGCGCGCTGTTCGCCGCGAACCACGCCGGGGTCAGCCCGGACGTGATGTGCCTGGGCAAGTCGCTCGCCGGTGGATACCTGTCGCTGGCCGCGGCCCTCTGCACGCCGCGGGTGGCCGCGGGCATCTCCGGCGGGGAGCTGCCCGTGCTCGCGCACGGGCCGACGTTCATGGGCAACCCGCTGGCCTGCGCGATCGCGAACGCCTCGATCGGTGTCCTGCTCGGCGGCTACCCCGGTGGCTGGCAGGCCGAGGTGGCCAGGATCGAGGCCGGCCTGCGCGCCGGGCTGGCGCCCGCGGCCGAGCTGCCGGGGGTGGCGGACGTCCGGGTGCTCGGCGCCATCGGCGTCGTGCAGCTCGATCACGAGGTGGACATGGCCGTGGCGACCAGGGCAGCGGTGCGCGCGGGCGTGTGGCTGCGCCCGTTCCGCGACCTGATCTACACGATGCCGCCCTACGTGACCGGCGACGACGACCTGCAGCGGATCTGCGCGGGTGTCCGCGCGGCCGCGCAGGCCTGCGCTAGGCCGGTGTAGCCGGACGGTCGAACTCGCCGTCCTTGGCACCGGCCAGGAACGCGTCCCATTCGCCCGGGGTGAACACCAGCGCCGGGCCGGCCGGATGCCGGGAGTTGCGTACGGCGACCTGGCCGTCCCGCAGGTGCGCGAACTCGACGCAGTTACCGCCGGTGGGGCCGCTGTAGGTGCTCTTCACCCAGACCGCGTCGGGCAGGCCGGCGCCGGGTGAGCTGTGGGGGCTGCTCATGCGGGGGCTCCCATCTCTTCCAGAATTTCCTCGATCATCTTCGTGGTGGTCCGCGGATCGGTCCCGAGGATGCTCATCCGCTCCATGGCCAGCAGGTAGCGGTCCACCTCGGGGCGCTTGTCCAGGTAGAGCGCGCTGGTGAGCTGCTCCACGTACACGATGTCCGGCAGGTCGGGGTCGGGGAACCGCAGGATGCTGAACCCGCTCGGGGCGGCATGACCGCAGATGCCGCGCGGGATGATCTGGAGGATCAGGTTGTGGTTCTTGCTGGCCGCCAGCAGGTACACGAGCTGCTCCCGCATGACCTCGGGGTCCCCGACCGGCCGGCGCAGCACCTCCTCGTCCAGGATCGCCCACAGCCGGAGGTGGCCGTCGGCGAACCTCCGCTGCCGCTCCTTTCGCACGGCGACATGGCGGTCCATCTCCTCGGGCGGTATGTCGCCGAGCATGAGCACCGTGGCCGCGTACGCCTCGGTCTGCAGCAGGCCGGGGACGAACTGGAGCTCATAGAGCCTGATGGACTCGGCCGCCTCCTCCAGCCCGATGTAGGACTGGAACCAGGGCGGCAGGATGTCGTTGAAGCGGTACCACCAGCCCGGCCGGTTGGCCTGGCTGGCCAGGCTGAGCAACTGCTCCCGCTCGGCCGGGTCGGTGACCCCGTACATCTTCAGCAGGTCGGCGACGTCGATCTCCCTGACCGC
>DASXMU010000418.1:0-6163 GCA_036495485.1 Streptosporangiaceae bacterium | reverse complement strand
CTGTCAGTGCCCTGAAGAACGGGCGGGGTGGGTTTAGTTGGGGCTGACCGCGGTGTCGTCGAGGACGAAGGAGGTCTGCAGTGAGACGTCCTCGGTGCCGGTGAACTTCAGCGTGACGGTCTGGCCGGCGAAGCTGCCGATGGAGAAGGAGTGCTGGCTGTAGCCGGTGATGTGGTTGAGGTTGGAGAAGGTGGCCAGGGTGGACAGTACGGTGCCGGAGCTGTTGAGCACCTGCACCTTGAGGGTGTCGAAGGCGGTGGTGGTGGTGGTCTCGGCGGTGTCGATGTGCAGCCAGAAGCTGAACGTGGTGGCGGTGCAGCCGGACGGGATGGCGATGGACTGGGCCAGGGTGTCGGTGTGGGTGGTGCCATAGCCGTCGAGCCAGGCATACCAGGTGCCGCTGTGGGAGGTTTCGCCGGCGCCGTTGGGGTTGATGACCCCGGCGGTGGAGGTCCACGGTGCGGCTGAGCCGGTTTCGAAGCCGGGGTTGCCCAGCAGCTGGGTGTGGTTGGTGCAGCCGCCGCCGGTGGTGGTGATCGTCCAGGTGAACGATGCGCTGCCGGTGGCGCCGGTGGTGTCCTTGGCGGTGACGGTCACGTTGCTGGTGGCCGCCGTGGTCGGGGTGCCGGTGATCAGGCCGCTGGTGGAGATGGACAGGCCCGCGGGCAGGCCGGTGGCGCTGTAGGTGAGCGTCTGGCCCGTGGCCGAGTCGGTTGCGTGGATCTGCAGGCTGACCGCTGTGCCCACGGTGCCGGTCTGGTTACCGGGGTTGGTCACCGTGACCGTGTTGCCAGTGGTCCCGCCGTTGGTGAAGGCGGTGGTGCCGTCCGGCGTTCCCAGTCCGGTGGGGCCGTCGTAGCCGGTCTCGGCCGTGCAGAGGTAGGCCGGGCTGCAGCTTCCGTTGGCACCAGAGGTCACGTCGAACAGGTTGGCGGTGTGCGAGTAGGGATAGGAGGATGGGAGGGTGCCCGCGGCCGGGGTACCGGCCAGAGCGAACACCGAGGCGATGATCGGGGAGGACGCGCTGGTCCCGCCGACTTCGAGCCAGCCACCCTGGCTGAAGGTGTCGTAGACGGCGACGCCGGTGTTGGGGTCGGCCACCGCGGACACGTCGGTGTTGGTCCGCTTGGCGCAGCCGGTGTCCTTCTGCCAGGTCGGCTTGGGTTCAACGGTCGAGCAGCCCGAGCCGGTGCCATTGCCGCCGGCGCTGCTGCCCCAGACGCTCTCGGTCCAGCCGCGGGAGTTGGAGGCGGTGGACAGCGAAGTGCCGCCGACAGCCGTGACGTCCGAGGAAGCGGCGGGGTACTCGACGCCGAAGCCACTGTCACCCGCGGAGGCGGTGACCGCTACGCCCGGGTGGTTGTAGAACTCGCTGTCGAGGGTGGTGTCGGAGGAGGATTCCCCGCCACCGTAGCTGTTCGAGACGAACTTGGCGCCGAGGTTCACCGCGGCGTTGACCGCGGTGCCCAGGTCGTTGTTGGTGGCGCTGTTGGCCTCGACCAGGACGATGTGGCACAGCGGGCAGATGGCCGAGACCATGTCGAAGTCCAGCGACTCTTCGACGTCCCACCCGGTGCTGCCGGCGCTGGACGGCAGTGGGCTGGTCGCCCCGTTCTGGTTCACCACCGAGAAGCAGCCGGATCCACAGGCCGGCAGGCCCCAGGAGGACCGGTAGGTGGCCAGGTCGGAGGCGGCGTTCGGGTCGTTGAAGGCGTCCACGACCGCGACCGTCTCGCCGCTGCCCGCAGTGGACGACGGCAGGAGGTAGGCGCTTTGCAGGTTCGACGGGCCGTAACCGAAACCGACCGGAGCGGCGTCCGGGTGGGCGGCCGGCTGCATGTGAGCCTTGAGGTTGGTCCGGACCAGAGCCATGCAGGCGGCCTTGCCAACGACGACGGTCGCGCAGGCCGCGGCGTAGTCGTGGTGCCCGGACACGGCGTGCAGATGTCCAGTCACATGCTGATGGGTAGCCTGATGGGCAGGGCTCTGCTGCGCCATCGCGCCGGCCGCCCCCATCATGCCGCCGAGCACTAGTGCTGCGGATGCGGCAAGGGCCGTCCAGACGCGAATTCTGAGCCTACTGCGGTGCCGGGTGGCGCCATTGCCGCCCGAGGCGTTGGGTTGCAACGAATGTTCCTCCTTGTTTGGGCCCAGACCATGCGGGCAGCCAGCGTCGGTGTTACCGGCTTTTGGCTGCTCGCGGCCCAGGTTATGCGGCGGGTTATCCGGACCATAGACAGGAGGTTTCTATCCGTCAATATGTCATTACAGAATGTGATATGAGCGAATAGCAAACTATCTACAGAGTTGTCGTAGTTCGATGCATCTAGTTTCACATGAGTAAACTGTGGAATCACTAGTAACAATGCATTAGGTTTGCAAGGCTATATCTTGACTGAAACTTTGCCTACTGCAGATGCCGCCCGGCCGAGTGGGCCGGCTATCGGTCACTGGATTCACTCCATATAACTAGTACAGCATCGATCTCATACTGGTAAAATCATTAGTTATGCTCCCAGTGCCCATCCCGCCCGCCGCGTGAACCCAGTCACCGCGCGGAGCCAGGGCGGACCGCGCGAGGAGTTCGCCGACCTGCTGCGGTCCCGGCGGGACCGGCTGACCCCCGCCGACGTCGGGCTGCCCGAGGGCACCCGGCGCCGTACCGCAGGGCTTCGCCGTGAAGAGGTCGCCCAGCTGGCCGGCGTGTCCACCACCTACTACACGTTCCTCGAGCAGGGCCGTGACGTCCGCCCTTCGCAGCAGGTGCTGACGGCTCTTGCCGCCGCGCTGCGGCTGAGCGCTGCCGAGCGTGCCCACCTGTTCCAGCTCGCCGGGGTCACCCCGCCTGCCGATCCCGGGGCCCACGCCGAGGCGGTGGCTCCCGCCCTCAGGGCGATGGTGGACAGGCTCGACCCCTACCCCGCGTACCTGAAGGGCAGGCGCTGGGACATCCTGGCGGCGAACCGGGGCGCCCGGACGCTGTTCGCCGACTGGCAGGCCCGCGAGCCGGGCGACCGCAATCTGCTCTGGTGGATGTTCACCGACCCGTCCGCCAGGAAGGTGTATGCCCGGTGGGAGCAGGAGGCCGCGGCGATGCTGGCCAGATTCCGCGCGGCCGCCGCCCGCAGGCCGGACGATCCCGACTTCACCGGCCTGATCGACCGGCTGCACCAGGCCAGCCCCGAGGTCCGGAGCTGGTGGCCGCGGCACGACGTGGCACCGGTCGGCGGCGGGACCAAAGAGCTGTACCACCCGGCGCTCGGCGACATTGCCTTCGAGCACACCGTGCTCCAGGTCGCCGGCCACCCGGACCAGACGCTCGTCTACTTCACCACGCCCGCCGTCCAGGAGAGCACCCTGGCCGAACTCGCAGCCAGCCTCGGCTGACCAGTCGTCTCACCAGTGACCAGCCAGCTCACCGGTGACCAGCCTGCCTCGGCTGCCCGGCCGGGCAGCCGCTACCGTCCAGGCGTACTCGGCTCGGCCTCGGTGGTGCTCCCAGGCGTCCCGGGCGGCCCGGGATCCAGCGGAGCCGGCGTTTCCGGCTCGAGCGGCATGGTGACGCGGGCCACGATCACGCCGGCCCTGGAGCGCAGCGCCGCGGACAGCACCACGTCGAGATGGTTGTGCAGCAGCCGGTACCGGATCCGTGGCGGGATCAGCGTCGGTATCAGCACCACGACCTGGTCGTCGCACTGCCGGCACACCTCGTCGATGTAGCCGACGATCGGCTCCACCACCGAGGTGAACTCCGTCCGCAGCACGTGCAGCGGGACGCCGGGATCCCAGGCGGCCCACTCCAGCTCGATCCGCCTGGCATCCTCGTCCCCGGAATCCCCCTGCTCCAGCACCACCCGCACCGCGGTCACGTGCTGGCCGAGCGACAGCGCCTCGGAGACGGCGTACCTGGTGAGCCTGGACACCGCGGTCACCGGGACGATCACGCTGGTGCGCTTGCTCACCGGCTTGGGCGGCACCTCGTCCAGCCGCAGATCCCGGGCGACCCGCTGGTAATAGGCGTGGATCCGGGTGAACAGGAGGATGAACGCCGGGATGGCGACCACTACGACCCACGCGCCCTCGAGGAACTTCGAGATCAGGAAGATGACCGTGGCCACCGCCGTGACCAGTGCGCCGAACCCGTTAATCGTCGCCCGCCAGCGCCAGCCGGGCGCCCTGGTCCGCCGCCAGTGCACGACGAGCCCGCTCTGGGCCAGCGTGAAGCCGATGAAGACCCCGATGGCGAACAGCGGGATCATCGTGTTGGTGTTGCCGCGGACCGCGACCAGCAGCACGGCGGACAGAACCGCCAGCGCCCAGATGCCGGTGGCGAACACCTGCCGGTCGCCGCGCAGCGAGAACAGGTGCGGCAGGAAGTGGTCCCTCGACAGCAGGCTGGCCAGCACCGGCAGGCCGCCGAACGAGGTGTTCGCGGCCAGCGCCAGGACCAGCGTGATCGTCAGCGTGACGATGTAATACGCCCAGTGCCTGCCGACCGCCCTGGCCATGATCTGGCTGAGCACCGTCTGGTCGGACCATTCCCCGATGTGCCAGCGCCTGGCGAGCTCGGCCAGGCCGAGCAGCATGGCGCCGAGGATGACGCCGAGCAGCAGTTCGGTCAGCTTGGCCCGCTGCGCCCTCGGCTCCTTGAACAGCGGCACGCCGTTGGCGATCGCCTCCACGCCGGTCAGCGCGCTGCACCCGGCCGAGAACGCCTTGAGGATGAGCAGCACGCCCACCACCTGCAGCGGATGCGGCGGCGTGACGGGGTGCCCGGGCAGCGGGACGTGCAGTGCCAGCGGGTGGATCAGCCCGATCGCGATGATCGCCAGCAGGCCGACGATGAAGATCGCGGTCGGCAGCAGGAAGGCGCGGGCCGCCTCGCCGAGGCCGCGCAGGTTGAGCACGGTGACCACGGCCAGGATCAGCAGGCAGATCGGCACCGTGTCCGCGGTGAGCCTGGGATAGGCAGAGGTCAGCGCGCCCACCCCGGCCGCGATCGACACGGCGACGGTCAGCGTGTAGTCGACGATGAGCGCCGCCGCGGCCAGCAGGCTGGCGCCGCGGCCCAGGTTCTCCCTGGAGACCGCATACGCGCCGCCGCCGCCCGGGTAGGCGTCGATCACCTGCCGGTAGGAGAACACCAGGATGGCGAGCAATACGACGATCGCCACGGTGATCGGCAGGATCAGGTTCAGCGCGGTGGCGCCCGCGACGCCGAGGACGATGATGATCGCTTCGGGTCCGTACGCGACCGAGGTCAGCGCGTCGAGCGACAGCGCGGGCAGACCCTCCAGCGGGGTGATCTGCTCCTTGGCCACCTCGGACGCGCGCAGTGGCTTCCCCACGAGAACCCGCCACGCGGACCCCGCGACCGACCGGCCAGACATGGCAGCACACTCTACGGGGTCAAGGTCAGCTTCCAGCGAGCCCCGCTGGCCTAGCCCGCCTCGCCGCTAACCCGGTCGATGTGACGTTGACCGGGTCAGGACACCAGCGACGTCACATCGACCGGGTTGAACCGGATGCTGGACGATGACGTCTAGCTCTCCAGTGACGGCCGGCGCAGCGTGACCGCCGCCAGCAGCCCGGCCAGCAGCACGAGCAGCGCGGAGAGGTAGAGCGCGGCGTGCAGGCCGGAGTGGAACGCCGAGTACGCGGCGCTGATCACCTCCTGCACCAGCCCGCCGTGCCCGGCCCCCTCCGCCCCGCCGGCGCCGGCCGCGTTGCCACTGGACGGCACGCCGCCGGTCTCGACCGCCTTGATCACGATCGACTGGAAGTTGGCCGGGATGCCGAGGTGCCTGAGCTGGCTGGTGAGGCTGGAGCTGAGCCGGGCGTTCACCAGCGCACCGAGCACGGCCACCCCGGTCACCGCACCGATCTCCCGGCTGGTGTTGGTGGCCGACGCGGCCATGCCGGACCGCTCCGGCGGGACCGCCGTGAGGGCCGATGAGGTGATCGGCACCACGGTCGCACCGATGCCGATGCCGGTCAGGGCGAGCGAGGTGACCAGCGCCCAGTAGTCCGGATGCGGGCTGAGGCTGAGGTTGGCCAGCAGCAGTCCCGCGCTGAACAGCACGCACCCGGTGAAGATCGACATTCGCGGCCCGGCCGCCCCGGTCCAGCCACCCGCCAGCAGCGCGGTGACGATCATCAGCAC
>DASXMU010000417.1:0-13153 GCA_036495485.1 Streptosporangiaceae bacterium | reverse complement strand
CCAGATCCAGGCCCAGGCCGGGATCGGGGACCTGTTCGACACCACCATGGTCTTCGAGAGCTACCCCACCACCGGCACCGGCACCGAGACGGCCGGGCTGCGGCTGCGCGCCATCCAGGGCCGCGACGCCGCGCACTACCCGCTCAGCTTGCGCGTGGTCCCCGGCCCCCAGCTCCAGCTGTGCCTGGAATACCAGCCCGCCCTGCTGGACCCAGGCCACGTCACCACCCTGGCCGCCCGGCTGGCCGCCATCCTGGACACCACCGCCACCGGCCCCGCCACCCCGCTGGCCCGGATCAGCCTGCTGTCCCCCGCCGAGCGGCAGCAGATCCTCACCACCTGGAACACCACCACCACCCCCCTCACCACCACCACCACCCTGCCCGCCCTGTTCACCAACCAGACCACCCACACCCCCCACAACACCGCAGTGGTGGACGGGGACAGGGAACTGACCTACGCGCAGCTCGACGCCGCCTCCGACGAGGTGGCCGGGATGCTGGCCGGGGCCGGGCTGGGTGTGCAATCGCCGGTGCTCGTGCTGATGGAACGGTCGGTGGAACTGATATCGGTGCTGCTCGGAGTCGTCAAAGCCGGCGGGGTGTACGTGCCGGCCGACCCGGGCTGGCCCGCCGCCCGAATCGGGTTTGTGGCCGCCGACGCGGGCACCCCGATCGTGGTGTGCGACCCGGGACTGGCCGGGCTGGCCGCCCAGGCGTGCCGGGAAGCCGAAATCCTGACCGTGCCCGTCCCGGCCGGGACGGGCACGACCGCCGCCCCCCTGTGCGCCGCCCCGGCGAATCCCGATCAGCTCGCCTATGTGATGTACACGTCCGGGTCGACCGGCGTGCCCAAGGGCGTGGCGGTTACCCATGCCAACGTGGCCGGTCTGGCCGGGGACCGGTCCTGGGCGAGCGAGGCGCACCGGCGGGTCCTGTTTCATTCGGCGCATGTCTTCGACGCGGCGACCTATGAGCTGTGGGTGCCGCTGCTGTCCGGCGGCACCGTCGTGGTCGCGCCACCGGGTGGGGGCAGCGCGGGAGACCTGGCGGCGGTGCTCGCCAGCGGCCGGGTGAGCGCGGTGTTCCTGACGACCAAGCTGTTTGACCTGATCTCCGAGGATCCGGCTGCGCTCGGCTCGCTGAGCCAGGTGTGGACCGGCGGTGAGGCGTGCTCGCCCGCGGCGTTCGGCCGGGTCACAGTTGGCTGCCCGGGCACCGGCGTGGTGCATGTCTACGGCCCGACCGAGGCGACCACGTTCGCCACCTGTTACCCGGTGCCCGGGGAGGCGGCACCGGACCGGACGGTGCCGATCGGGCGGCCGCTGGATAACACGCGTGCGTTCGCCCTGGACGGGTGGCTGCGGCCGGTGCCGGCCGGGGTGACCGGCGAGCTGTACCTCGCCGGCACCGGGCTGGCGCGCGGGTACCTGCACCGCCCCGGGCTGACCGCGGAGCGCTTCGTCGCCTGCCCGTTCGGCGGTCCGGGGGAGCGGATGTACCGGACCGGGGACCTGGTGCGGTGGGGGCAGGACGGGAACCTGGAGTTCGCGGGCCGGGCCGACGATCAGGTCAAGATCCGCGGCTTCCGGATCGAGCCCGGCGAGGTCGAGGCGGTACTGTCGGCCATGGACGGAGTCGGCCAGGCCGTCGCCCTCGTCCGCGAGGACCGCTCCGGCGACAAGCGCCTCGTCTGCTACGTGACCCGGGCCGCCGGTACCCGGCCGCCTGCCTCACGCGCGGAAGCCGATGCTGGCCCGGGACAGGATGCTGACCTAAGACAAAGGGTCGCAGCCGTTATGCCAGATTTCATGGTGCCCGCGGCGGTGATCGTTGTGGACCGGATACCGCTGACGGTGAACGGGAAGGTGGACCGCTCCGCGCTGCCCGCTCTGGACTACCGAGCCACGGCGCAGGGACGCAGCCCACGGACGCCGGTGGAGGGGATCCTGTGCGGCCTGTACGCCAGCATCCTCGACGTGCCCTCGGTCAGCATCGATGACAGCTTCTTCGCGCTCGGCGGCCATTCGCTGCTGGCCACCCGGCTGATCTCCCTGATCCGGGCGGAGCTCGGCGCCGAGATCCCGCTGCGGGCACTGTTCGACGCGCCCGCCGTCGCCGAACTGGCCGGTGTCATCGCCGGCACCGGCCCGGTCCGGCCATCCCTGACCGCCCGCCCGCGCCCGCCGGTGGTGCCGCTGTCGTATGCGCAGCAGCGGCTGTGGTTTCTCGACCGCCTCGAAGGAGCGTCGCCGCTCTACAACATCCCGCTGGCCTTCACCCTCACCGGCCCGGTCGACACCCAGGCGCTGGCCGGCGCGCTAGCCGACGTGGCTGCCCGGCACGAGGCACTCCGCACCGTGTTCCCCGACCTCGACGGCCAGCCCCGCCAGCACATACTCGGCCCCGCCGCCGCGGCCCCTGACCTCGACATCATCGTCGCCCAGCCCGGGGAGGCCGGGCAAGCCCTGGCGGCCGCGGCCGAGCGGCCGTTCCACCTTGCTCGTGACATCCCGTTCCGCGGCACACTGATCCGCACTGATCCCGGCCGGCACCTGCTGCTCGTGCTGGTCCACCACATCGCCGCCGACGGCTGGTCCGTCCGGCCGCTGCTGGCCGATCTCGGCGCCGCCTACCAGGCCCGGCTGGACGGCCGCCGGCCGGCCTGGCCGCCGCTTCCCGCCCAGTACGCCGACTACACCCTCTGGCAGCGTGACCTGCTCGGCAGCGAAGAGGATCCGACCAGCGAGCTGGCCCGCCAGGCGGCATTCTGGCGCCAGGCGCTGGCCGGCCTGCCCGACGAGCTCACCCTGCCCGCCGACCGGCCCAGGCCCGCCGCGCCCAGCTACCGGGGCGGCACCGCTGGTTTCACCATCCCCGCGCCCGTGCACGCCCAGCTCATCGCGCTCGCCCGGCAGTGCCGCGCCACCTTGTTCATGGTCGCCCAGGCTGCACTCGCCGTCCTGCTGTCCGGCCTCGGCGCCGGTGACGACATCCCCATCGGTGCCCCGATCGCGGGACGCACCGACCATGCGGCCGACGACCTGATCGGATTCTTCGTCAACACCCTCGTGCTGCGGGCCGGCCTGAGCGGCGACCCTGAGTTCACCGAACTCACCGGCCGGCTGCGCGACGCCGACCTCGCCGCCTTCGCGCACCAGGACATTCCCTTCGAGCGCCTCGTCGAGCTGCTCAATCCGCCCCGCTCGCTGACCCGCCACCCCCTGTTCCAGGTCATGCTGGCCGTCCAGAACATAGCCGCGGCCGACTTCAGCCTCGGCCCCGCGCTCACCATCACATCGCGAGCGGTCCTCAGGCGCACCGCGAAGTTCGACTTGTCGTTCACCCTCGCCGAACGGCCCGGTGACGGGACAGGCGCCGCCACCGGGATCGACGGCGAACTCGAATACGCCTGCGACCTGTTCGACCACGACACCGCGGCCGGCCTCACCGCCCGGCTGCTGCGCGTCTTCGCCACGATCACGGCCAGCCCGCACACCCGGATCAGCGAGTTCGACCTGCTCGACCCGGCCGAACGCCACCACATCCTGGCCGGCTTCAACGCCACCGCGGCCGGCATCCCCGCCGTCACGATGCCGGATCTGTTCACCGCGCAGGCACGCCGCACCCCCGGCGCTGTCGCCGTGATCTGCGGCGCCCGGCAGCTCACCTACGCCGAGCTCGACGCGGCATCCAGCCGCCTGGCCCGGTATCTCATCGGCCGGGGGGCCGGGCCGGAGCAGATCGTGGCGATGGTCCTGCCGCGCAGCGAGTCCGTGATCGTCACGCTGCTGGCCATCGTCAAGACCGGTGCCGCCTACCTGCCCATCGACCCGGACTACCCGCCCCAGCGGATCGCCTACATCCTCGCCGAGGCCCGGCCCGCCTGCCTGATCACCACGACCGGGCAAGCCGCCCTGCTGCCCGGCACCAGCGCCCCGGTCATCGCGGCCGACGACCTGGACGTCGCGGCCGCGGTGGCCGCACAGCCGGCCGATCGCGTCACCGACGCGGACCGCCGCGCACCGCTCACCCCCCAGCACCTGGCCTACGTGATCTACACCTCCGGATCCACCGGCACCCCCAAGGGCGTCGCGACCGCGCACGCCGGCATCGCCAGCCTGGCCGCGGGGCAGATCGCCCAGCTGGGCGTCGAGCCGGGGATGCGCATCCTCCAGCTCGCGTCGATCGGATTCGATCCCTCGGTATCGGACATCGTGACGGCCTTCGGCGCGGGCGCCACGCTGGTCATCCGGCCTCCGGGCATCCTGACCGGCCCTGAGCTCGGCGAGTTCCTCGCCCGCTATGCGATCAGCTACATGGAGATCACCCCCAAGGCGCTGGCCACGGTCCCGCCCCTGGAGCTGCCCGCACTCCAGGTGCTCAACGTGTCCGCCGAGACATTGCCCGGCGAACTGCTGGAACGCTGGGCGGTGGGACGGAACCTGTTCAACACCTACGGCCCGACCGAGTCGACGGTCACCACGAGCATGTCGGACCCCCTGCGCCCGGGCGAGCACGACGGCGTCCCGCCGATCGGCAAGCCGATCGTCAACACCCGGGTGTTCGTGCTCGACCAGTGGCTGCGGCCGGCGCCGGCCGGGGTCGCCGGTGAGCTGTACATCGCCGGAGTGGGCCTGGCCCGCGGGTACCTGGGCCGGCCCGGGCTGACCGCGGAACGGTTCGTGGCCTGCCCGCTGGGCCCGGCAGGGATGAGGATGTACCGGACCGGCGACCTGGTCAGGTGGCGGCGCGATGGGAACCTGGAGTTCATCGCCCGGGTCGACTTCCAGGTCAAGGTCCGGGGCTTCCGGGTCGAACTCGGCGAGATCGAAGCGGTGCTGGCAGGCCTGGACGGGATCGGCCAGGCCGTCGCCGTGGTCCGCGAAGACCGCCCGGACGACCGGCGTCTCACCGCCTATGTCACCCCGGCCCCTGGCGGCGGGGTGGACCCGCAGGCCGTGCGCGGTGCGGTGGCCTCGATCCTGCCGGACTACATGGTGCCTTCGGCCATCGTCACGCTGGAGCGGATACCGCTGACCGTGAACGGGAAGGTGGACCGCGCCGCCCTGCCCGCGCCGGTGTACGACCTGCACGCTGGCGGCCGTGGTCCCAGGACTCCGGTGGAGGAGATCCTCTGCGGCCTGTACGCCAGCATCCTCGGCGTGCGCTCGGTCAGCATCGACGACAACTTCTTCGACCTGGGCGGGCACTCCCTGCTGGGCGTGCAGCTGGTGGCCCGCATCGAGAAGGCGCTGGGACATCAGTGCAGCATCCGGGTCCTGTTCGAGGCCCCGACCGTGGCGGAACTGGCGCAGACGCTGCTTGGAGCGCACCGCCCGCAGGACGCGCTCGCGCCGATGCTGCCGCTGCGCCGGCCCGGAAGCCAGCCCGCCGTGTTCTGCATCCACCCGGCCGGCGGCCTGAGCTGGTGTTACTCGGGATTGATCAGCCATCTCCCGGCCGGCCGGCCACTGTACGCGCTGCAGGCGCGCGGCCTGGCCCAGCCCGGGCCGCTTCCCGCCACGCTGGCCGGCCTGGCCGCCGACTACGCCGAGCAGATAATGTCGGTGCAGGCCAGCGGGCCGTACCACCTGCTCGGCTGGTCGTTCGGCGGCACCGCGGCACATGCCATCGCGGTGCGTTTGCAGACTCTCGGCGAACAGGTCGGCCTGCTCGCGCTCCTGGACTCGAGCCCTGTGGTGCTGGGCGGCGGCGATCACCCGGAGGAAACCGGGACGCTGGTCCTGCGTGCCCTGCTCGATGACGGCCATCCCGGCAGCGCGCCCGAACCGCCCCCGGCGGACCTGCCGGAAACGCTGCGGATCCTCCGCGAGCGGGGCAGCGCGTTCGGCGGCCTGCGCGAGGAGACCGTCCGGGCGATGATCGAGATCTACAAGAACAACAGCCGCCTGATGGAATCCCACGACCCGCCCGTCTACCACGGCGACGTCGTGCACTTCACGGCCACTGCGGGCCGCCCGGCCGAACTGCCGCACGGCAGCGTCCTGTGGCAGCCTTGCGTGCGCGGTGCCGTGGACGATCACCTGCTCGACTGCACGCACACCGGGATCGTCCAGCCTGGCGCCATCGGCTACGTCGCGAAGGTGATCGCACGCCGGATCGGTGCCTGAGCGCCGCTGGCCGCTCGCTCGATTGCGCGTGCGCCCTGCCGCCACGGCGCAGCGGGCGACCTGGCCGCGCAGCTCCCAACGACGTGCGTGTGGATTATCGGAAAAAGTTGTGTCACGTATCGGCTGCGGTTTGCGGCATTGACTGGACAAACTCCGTCATATGACACTGACTGGAGCGGGGGGAGACCGTTTGCCGGGGGACCTTAACCCGGGAGGCTGCCAATGGGACCAATAAGAATTCTCTCTGCGCCGATCAGCCACCTCACACCAGGTCCGAAGAGGTACCGCACTGCTATAGCCGTGACCGCCGCTGCGCTCATCGTGGCGGGCTGCAGCTCGGCCACTCCTTCATCCACATCCCATTCGAACACCGGCGCGGTCAAGAGCGGTGGCACGCTGACCTACGCCCTCGACGAGGACGTGTCCGGCTTCAACACGCTGCTCGAAGGGGACAACGAGTTCGTCCTCACCGAGATCCTGGACCAGACGCTGCCGCGGGTGTTCACCGTCCAGCCGAACCTCAAGCCGGCGCTCAACACCCAGTTCGTGACCAGTGCCGCGGTGACGAAAACGAACCCGCAGACGGTCGTGTACAAGATCAACCCCAAGGCAGTGTGGTCTGACGGGGTGCCGATCAACGCCAGCGACTTCATCTACAACTGGCACGCGCAAAGCGGCAACCCGGCGTTTCAGGACGTCGGCGGCAAGCACTTCCTGCCCGCGAGCACCTCGGGGTACAGCCAGATCAAGTCGGTCACCGGCTCCAACGGCGGTAAGACCGTCACGGTCGTGTTCAGCAAGCCCTATGGCGACTGGCAGGGGCTGTTCAGCCAGAGCAACCCGCTGATCCCCGCCCACATCGCGGCGAAGGGCGGCTTCGACGCCGGCTTCCAGAATTTCGGCCCGGCCGTCCAGGTATCCGGCGGACCATACAAGATCCAGAGCTACACCAAGGGCGAGAACCTGATCGAGGTCCGCAACCCGCGCTACTGGGGCCCAGCCGGCAAGCTCAGCAAGATCGTGTTCCGGTTCATCCTGAGCGACAGCCAGGAGCCTCCCGCCGTGCAGAACGGCGAGGTGAACATGGTCAATCCAGTGATCGCCTCGATCCCGTTCCTGGACACGGTCAAGTCGATCCAGAACTTCACGGTCTCCGTCCAGCCGTCGCTGGAGTTCCAGCACCTCGACTTCAACGAGGCCAACCCGTACCTGGCCCTGGCCAGCGTCCGGCACGCGATCGCCTACGGCACCAACCGGCAGGAGATGATCAGCAGGATCGTGACACCGCTGACCACAGCGATCAAGCCGCTGCAGAACCGGCTCATCATGCCGACCGAAGCCGGCTTCACCGACACCAGCAACGGCCTCGGCGCGTTTGACCCGGCGAAGGCGAAGCAACTGCTGCAGCAGGCGGGCATGACGATGGGCTCGGACGGCTACTTCCACCCGAGCACCGGCCCCGAGAAAGGCCAGGATTTCAGCCTGAACGTTTCCACCACCAGCGGTGTCGAGGTTCGCTCGGAGATCGAGCAGCTGTTCCAGGCGAATATGAAGGCCATCGGCGTCAAGATCAACATCCAGAACTACTCCGCGAACACGCTGTTCGGCACTATCGGCCCGAAGGGCGAGTTCGACATCATCGAGTTCGCGTGGGTGATCTCGCCGTTCAAGTCCGCAAACGAGTCCATCTACTGCTCTTTCACCGACGCCGCGAACTGCCAGAACAACTGGGACCACTCTGCCGACCCGAAGGTGGACTCGCTGTTCACGCAGGCGCTGAGCACGCTCAACGTGACCCAGGCGACGGCGCTGTACAACCAGATCGACGGGCTGCTGTGGTCAGACATGGTGACGCTGCCGCTGTTCCAGAACCCGGACCTGTACGGCTGGTCGTCCAGCTACGGCAACATCATCCCGAACAACAGCAATGTCGGCATCACGTGGAACGCCAACCAGTGGGGTGCTAAGTGACGGAGGCGGCACCGGACGAAGGCGCAGCAGGTGTGGGGTTACCTGCTGCGCCGGGTGGCCGCCGGGATACTGGTGCTCCTGGTGCTCAGCTTCGGCATGTTCCTGCTGGTCGCGCTGTCCGGCGACCCGCTGGCGCAGCTCCGGGCGAACCCGCAGATCTCGCCCGCGACGATCGCGGCGGCCGCCGCCCAGTTGCACCTCAACCAGCCGCTGGTCGAGCGGTACTGGAGCTGGCTGACCGGGCTGCTGCTGCACGGCAGCCTGGGCACCAGCTACACCGGCCAGCCGGTCGGCTCCCAGATCGCGCAGCGGCTGACTGTCACGCTGAAGCTCATAGTGCCGGCAGTGATCTTGTCGGTCCTGCTCGGTGTCGTCGTCGGCGTGATCAGCGCGGTCCGGCAGTACAAGCCGGTCGATCACATCTCCACCGGCCTGGCGTACCTGTTCTTCTCCACTCCCGTCTTCGTCCTCGGCCTGCTGCTCAAGGACTTCCTCGCGGTGGATCTGAACAAGGCGGCGGGCCACACCGTGCTGTTTACCGTGGGCGAGAGCTCGCCCGGGATCACTGGCGGCTGGAACGTGTTCACCAACGAGGTGCAGCACGCAGTCCTGCCGGTGCTCACCCTCACGCTGATCACGTACGCGACCTGGAGCCGGTTCCAGCGAGCCGCCATGCTCGACGTGCTCAACTCCGACTACATCAGGCTGGCCCGGGCCAAGGGCCTGTCGCCACGGCGGGTGCTGTTCGTGCACGCGCTGCGTAACGCGCTGATCCCGGTCGTCACCATCGTCGCCATCGACTTCGCCGCGCTGGTGGGTGGCGCGGTGGTGACCGAGATCGTGTTCAGCTGGGACGGAATGGGCCAGTACCTGCTCAATGGGCTGACCGGCGCGGAGAGCCCGGACGTCTATGCGGTGCAGGGCTGGCTGATAGTGGCCGGCACCGCGGTGATCGTCTTCAACATCCTCGCCGACCTGCTCTACGGCCTGCTCGACCCAAGGGTGCGCTATGCCTGATCCGGTCTCTGGCCTGACCCCGTCCGCCGGCCTGACCCCGCCCCGCGACGTGGTCGCGCCGGTCAGCGATGCCGCGCAGGGCCTGACGATCGAGTCACGCGGCCAGCTCCGGCTGGCCCTGGAGCGCTTCGTGCACCATCGTCTGGCCCTGGCCAGCCTGATCGTCTTCGTCCTTCTCCTGCTGGTGTCCACCATCGGCCCGTTGTTCTGGCATTACAGCTTTACGGCGATCACCAATCAGTTCGCCACCGCCCCGTCGGCGCAGCACCCGTTCGGCACCGACCTGATCGGGCACGATTTGTTCGCCCAGGCGATGGAAGCCGAGGCGACCTCGGTCAAGACGGCGGTCCTGGTCGCTGTGATCGCGACCGCGATCGGCACCATGATCGGGGCCGTGGCAGGCTACTACGGCAAGCTGGCCGACGCGTTGCTGATGCGGTTCACCGACCTCATCCTCGCGGTGCCGCTGCTGGCCATCTTGCTCGTGCTGTCCAGCAAGCTGAGCAAGCAGGCGGGGAGCTGGCTCTTCACCGCGCTCATCCTGGGCTTCGTGCTGTGGACGAACCTGGCCCGCCAGGTCCGCGGCTCGTTCCTGTCGCTGCGGGAACGGGAGTTCGTGGAGGCCGAGCACGCTATCGGCGCCAGCGACCGCCGGATCATCTTCCGGCACATGATCCCGAACGCGGTCGGCCCGATCATCGTCAGCGCGACCTTGACGGTCGCGCTGGCGATCCTCATCGAGGCAGTGCTGTCCTTCCTCGGCCTGGGCATCCAGCCGCCCGAGGTCTCCCTTGGCAGCCTGATAGCCAGCGGCCAGGACGCGGCGGCGACGCTGCCCTGGCTGTTCTTCTTCCCCGCGGGGCTCCTGGTGATCACGATTCTCTCGGTCAACTTCATCGGTGATGGCCTGCGCGACGCGCTCGATCCAGCCCAGCGAGCGCATCGGTGAAACCTTTGCTGGAGGTCCGGGACCTGGACGTGACGTTCCGCACGCGGGACGGCGACGTCCGTGCGGTCAGGAACCTGACCTGCGAGCTCAGGCCGGGTGAGACCCTCGGGATCGTCGGTGAGTCGGGCTCGGGCAAGTCCACGGTCGCGCTGGCGATCCTCGGCCTGCTGCCGAAGAACGCGCATGTCACCGGCTCGGTGAAGGTGCTCGGCCGCCAGCTTCTCGGCCTGCGGGAGCATGACCTGGCGACGGTCCGCGGCGGCACGATCGCCTATGTGCCGCAAGACCCGATGAGCTCGCTGAACCCGTCGTTCACCGTCGGCTGGCAGGTGGCGGAGCCGATCTGGATCCGGCAGGGCATCGGCAAGGATGCCGCGCACCGCCGCGCGGCGGAACTGCTGGCGGCGGTCGGCATCCCGCAGCCCGCCGAGCAGGCGCGGCGCTACCCGCACGAGTTCTCCGGCGGCATGCGGCAGCGGGCGGTGATCGCGATGGCGATGGCCAACGACCCGGACATCATCATCGCCGACGAGCCAACCACGGCGCTCGACGTGACGATCCAGGCCCAGGTGCTGGAGGCGCTCAAGGCGGCCCGTGAGCAGACCAGTGCGTCGATGATCCTGATCACCCACGACCTGGGCATCGTGGCCGGCATGTCGGACCGGGTCATGGTCATGTACGCGGGCAAGCCGGTGGAGACCGGCGTCGTGGACGAAATCTTCTTCCGCTCCCGGATGCCGTACACGCTGGGCCTGCTCGGCTCGCTGCCGCGGCTGGACATGGACAGTACCGCACCGCTGCAGCCCATTCCCGGCGCACCGCCATCGCTGATCGGCCTCCCGCCGGGCTGCCCGTTCGCGCCCCGCTGCCCGGTCGTCTATGACCGCTGCCTGACTGAGGAACCTGCCCTGCTCGACGTCGCCGCCGGGCATAGATCCGCCTGCCACCGCAGCGCCGAGCTTGTCGCGGGCGCGCCGATCTTCACGCCCACCTGGGTGGACACCGGCAATGGCGACGGGAAAGAGCTTTTGCCCGAACGTCCGGGCGACGGCCAGCTCCCCGTGCCCACCGCAGCCGGGCAGCCGGTCATCGGGGTGACCGGCCTGGTCAAGCACTACCCCATCCGCGGTGGCAAGCTGGTGCGCCGCCAGGTGGCGGAGGCCCACGCGGTCTGTGGCGTGTCCCTGGAGCTGAACCCCCGGGAGACCCTCGGCCTGGTCGGCGAGTCGGGCTGCGGGAAGTCCACCGTGGCACGGACCATCCTGCAGCTCCTGCCCGCCTCGTCCGGTTCGGTCCGGTTCGAGGGCCGGGAGCTGACCACTCAGAACCGGCGTGAGCTCCGCCCGCTCCGGCAGGACATCCAGATCGTCTTCCAGGACCCGTTCGCCTCGCTCGACCCGAGGATGCCGGTCGGTGAGATCGTGGCCGAACCGCTGCATGTGCACGAGCGATGGGACCGGACCGCAGGCCCGGCCCGGGTGGCGGAGCTGTTCGGGCTGGTCGGGCTCAATCCCGAGCACCGCAACCGGTACCCGCACGAGTTCTCCGGCGGCCAGCGGCAGCGAGTGGGCATCGCGCGGGCCCTCGCCCTGGAACCGAAGGTCCTGGTGCTGGACGAGCCGGTGTCCGCGCTCGACGTCTCGATCCAGGCCGGCGTAGTGAACCTGCTGGAGGAGCTACAGGACCGCCTGGGCCTGTCGTACCTGTTTATCGCGCACGACCTGTCGGTGGTCCGGCACATCTGCGACCGGGTCGCGGTCATGTACCTGGGCAAGATCGTGGAGGTCGGCACCAGGACCCAGGTGTACGACGCGCCGTCGCATCCATACACCCAGGGGCTGCTGTCCGCGGTGCCCGTGCCCGACCCGGAGGTGGAGCGCCGCCGCCGGCGGATCCTGCTGACCGGTGACGTGCCGAGCGCGGTGGCACCGCCGTCCGGTTGCCGGTTCCGCACGCGCTGCTGGAAGGCGCAGGACATCTGCGCCGAGCAGGAGCCCGAGCTGATCGACCGCGGCCAAGGTCACCCGGTGGCCTGCCACTTTGCCGAGGTCACCGCCGTCCTGCCGACCCGGGATCCGGGCTAGCGGCTGGCGGGGTCCCATTGAGGAAACGCTCGAGGGGGAGGGTGGCGGCGCCGAGTCCGACAGCGTCGGGCCCCAGGCGGCACAGTTTCGCTCCCGCATAGCTCCCCCTGGTTTAGGTCTTATAACAAGGATCTTACGAAGCCCCCGGCACCTGGGTCCGCGCCGCCGCGCCGGGTTCGGCCGCGGCGCCAAGCTGGCCAGCCGCAGCCTCTTGACCACTAGTTTCAGTGGAGTTAAATTTCTTTATGAAATAAGACTTAAAATAACTTTGACCAGGCATTTCGGAAGCCGGAGCTTCTCACAGGCAAGGGGTTGCAGATGGGGTTAGATGTGACGCATATGTTCCGGGCGTTGGCCAGGCCGAGGGTGAGTACGCTGCTGGTGACCTGTGCGGCGATGCTGCTGCCCGGGGTTGTGCTGCCCACGGCGCTGCCGGCGGCCTCTGCTGCCTCCTGCGGGACCACCAACCTGGCGCTCAACCGGACGGCTACCGCGTCGTCGCTGGAGAACGCCAGTTTCCCGGCGTCGGCGGCTGTTGATGGCAACACCACCGGCACGCGCTGGTCCAGTGCGTTCTCCGATCCGCAGTGGCTGCAGGTCGATCTTGGCTCTAGCCAGGCGATCTGCCAGGTGACGCTGGACTGGGAGGCCGCTTACGCCACCGCGTTCCAGATCCAGACCTCCAACGACGCCACGAACTGGACCACGATCTTCTCCACCACTACCGGCACCGGTGGCACCCAGACGCTCAGCGTCTCGGGCACCGGACGTTACATCCGGATGTTTGGCACGGCGCGAGCCACCCAGTTCGGCTACAGCCTGTGGGAGTTCCAGGTCTTCGGCACGGGCAGCAGCACGTGCGGCACGGCCGATGCTGCGCTCAACCGGACGGCTACCGCGTCGTCGCTGGAGAACGCCAGTTTCCCGGCCTCGAACGCGGTCGATGGCAACACCGGCACGCGCTGGTCCAGCGCGTTCTCCGATCCGCAGTGGCTGCAG
>DASXMU010000416.1:0-8458 GCA_036495485.1 Streptosporangiaceae bacterium | reverse complement strand
CATTTCTTTTTCCCAAAGAATTTAAAAGAACTCGAAGTACTCACGCATTTCCCAGTCGGTGATGACCTGGCCCTCGGCTGGGGGATTCTCTGTTATCGCGGCTTGATACCGTTTTAGTTCGAACCGCTTCAGTTGAATTATATATTGAATGAAAGAACTTCCGAACGAACTCAGGTAAAACTTGTCCTTTTCGAGAGCGGTCACTGCCTCTTCCAGCGCGGTGGGCAGCATCGGGGCCTGCGCAGCGTACGGATCCGCTTCCACCGGCGTCGCGTCCAGGCCGCGGCGGATGCCGTCCAGGCCGGCGGCGATGTTGGCCGCCATGTACAGGTACGGGTTGGCGGCGGGCTCGCCCAGCCGGTTCTCGACGTGGCTGCTGCGGTCGCCGGGCGAGCCCTGGACCCGGATCAGGGTGCCGCGGTTCTCCAGCGCCCAGGTGATCCGGTCCGGGGCGAACGAGTAGGACCGGAAGCGCCGGTAGCCGTTCACCGTGGGCGCGGCGAACACCATCATCGGCACGGTGTGCTCCAGCAGGCCCGCCACATACTGCCGGCCGGCCGGGGACAGTGGGCCATCGGGGCTGGCAAAGGCGTTCTGGCCGGTATCCCGGCTGATCAGCGACTGGTGCAGGTGCCAGCCGGAGGCGAAGAAGTTCGGCAGGCCCGGCCAGCACATGAACGTCGCGAGCAGGCCGCGCCGCTGGCAGATCTGCTTGACGGCGGTGCGGAACAGCACCGCCGCGTCGGCGGCGGCCAGCCCGGCCATGGGGGAGAAGGTGAACTCCATCTGGCCAGGCCCCCACTCATCCTCCATAGACCGGGGTGGCAGGCCGACCTCGGTCAGGCCGTCGCGCAGCGCCTCCAGCGTGCTGGCCACGCTGTCCAGGCGCATCTCGGAGGCGAACTGGTAGCCGCGCTCGAAGACGCTGACCCGCGGCGGGACCGGGGTGAAGCCGGCGTTCTCCGGGGTGAGCGGCTCGCCGTCCAGCTTGAGGATGTGGTACTCGACCTCCAGGCCGGCCAGGTAGTCGTAGCCTGCCCCGGCCAGCTCGCCCAGCATGCGGCGCATCAGGCCGCGGCCGTCCAGCGGCACCGGCTGGCCGTTGCTGAAGTAGACGTCGCACAGGATCCAGCCGGTCCTGTCGGCCCAGGGCAGCACCCGGAAGGTGGCCGGGTCGGGCACCACCACCACATCGGGGAACCCGGTGAACTCCTCGATGCCGAAGCCGCCGCCGCGGGCGAACGGGGGCACGAACACGTTGTTGCCGGTGTCCATGCTGTAGATAGCCCCGGAGAAGTCGAGCCCGTTGGTGAAGGTCTCCGCCGTCGCCTGGGCCGACAGCCACCGGCTGCGCGGGATGCCGTGCTGGTCCACCACGATGAAGCGGATGGTGCGCAGGTCCAGCTCGTGGATCCGGCCGATCACCTCGTGCGCCGCCGCGGCCTGCTCGTCGGTCAGCAGGCTGTGCCTGGCGACGAAGCCCGGCTGGCCGACGCCGGCACCGCCATCGAACCGCGGCGATCCAGCGGATTCAGCGGATGAAATGGTCACCTGTCCGTCCTTCGCATCGATGCGGCGGCCTGGCGGACCTCGCCGGACCAGGCGGTGTCCCGGCGACCCGGCCGAGGCTGAGATGCTTGTCCTGCACCAAGCAATTCCGGTCATTGAGCCTTACGTTTGGAAGATCACCTGTCAAGGGACTGGAGACGGAGCATGGCCGCATCGCCCGCTGCCACAACACCCGCTGCCGCGCAGCGGCAGCACGACTGGACGGCGAGCCTCGCCCGGCGGGCCCGCGACCTGGACGGTGGTGAGATAACCGCGATCCTCTCCCTGGCCGGGGCCACCGACGTCATCACGTTCTCCGGCGGGTTCCCCGATCCGGAGACCTTCCCCACCGACGTGCTGTCCGAGATCTCCGGGCGGCTGCTGGCGCAGGACGCTGCGGTGGCGCTGCAGTACTCGGCGACCGAGGGACTGGCCAGCCTGCGCGACTACCTGGCGGGCCGGCTGGCGGCGCTGGAAGGCCCGCGCCCGGCGCCCGGCGAGCTGATGGTGACCAGTGGCGGCATCGACTGCTTCGAGCTGATCGCGAAGAGCTTCATCGACCCCGGTGACGTGGTCGCCGTGGAGCTGCCGACCTACCTCGGGGCGATCATGGCGTTCCGCGGCTACGAGGCCGATGTGCGCGGTGTGCCGATGGACGGCTGCGGCCTGTGCGTGGACGTGCTCGCCGACCTGCTCCGCGGCGGCCTGCGGCCCAAGCTGTTCTACACGATCCCGGACCATCAGAACCCGACCGGCCTGTCCATGCCGGCCAGCCGGCGCAACGCTCTGGTGGGCCTGGCCCGGCACTACGGATTCCTGATCGTCGAGGATGTCGCCTACCGTGAGCTGGGCTTCGGTGGCGTCCGGCCAGCCAGCCTGTGGGCGCTCGCGCCCGACGTGGTGGTTCAGGCCGGCACGTTCTCGAAGATCTTCTTTCCCGGGGTGCGGCTGGGCTGGGCGGCGGGCCCGGCCGAGGTGATCGCCCAGCTCGCGGTCGCCAAGCAGAACTCCGACCAGTGCTCGGGCGCGCTCGGCCAGCGGATGCTGGAGGAGTACGGTCGCGGCGGGCACCTGGACCGGCAGCTCGTCGCCTCCAGGGCGCTGTACGCGCGGCGGGCCGGTCTCACCCAGGCGGCGCTCGCTGAGCACATGCCGGACGGGACGACCTGGACGACGCCGGGCGGCGGCTTCTTCACCTGGCTGACCGTTCCCGAGGGCGTGGACACCGTGGAGCTGGCGGCGGTCGCACAGAAGGCCAAGGTCGCCTTCGTTCCGGGCCGGCCGTTCTGCGCCGACGGGTCCGGTGCCTGCCAGCTCCGGCTCGCCTACAGCCGGGTGCGTGACGATCTCATTGAGGAAGGCGTGCGCAGGCTGGCGGGCCTGATCGCCGCTGCTGTCGAGGATCCCGCCATGGAGAAGTAATGAGCGACGCGGCCAGCCATTTCACCACCGAGGCGCTGGGCGAGCCCGCGGGCCCCGGCCGGTATGTGCACCTCGACGACATCACGCCTACCGAGTTCGTGCCCGGCCTGGGCTTCAAACCGGTGCTCGGGCGGGGAGCGATGGCGAACTTCGTGAGCTTCCAGCCGGGTACCGAGGCGCCCCGGCACGTGCACGAGGAGGAGCAGATCGTCATTGTGCTGCAGGGCGAGCTGACCTTCGACCTGGACGGCGACGTGCGGGTGATGCGGCCAGGCGATGTCGCGGTCGTGCCGCCCTGGGTGCCGCACGCGGCCTGGACGACCGATGCCTCCTGCCTCGAGGTGGACGTGTTCTGCCCGCCGCGCAAGAGCCTGCTCGCCCTGGCCGAGGCGCAGGCCGATCCCGCTGCTTCGGCTGACGGGTGAGCCTGGGATGGATCTTGGCCTGAGCGGCCGCCGGGCGATCGTGACCGGCGGCACCAAGGGGCTGGGCAAGGCGATCGCCGCCGAGCTGCTCGCCGAGGGCGCGGATGTGGTCATCTGCTCCCGCAACGAGGCAGACCTCGGCGATGTCGCGGCCGAGCTGGCCGCCCTGGGCGGGAGCCTCACCGCGCTGCCGTGCGACGTCACCGACCCGGGGCAGGTCGAGTCGTTCGTGGCGGCGGCGGCCGCGGCGCTCGGCGGGCTGGACATCCTGGTCAATAACGCGGGAGCGGCCCGGCCGGGGCGGTTCGCCGCGCTGTCCGACCAGGACTGGCTGGCCGACACCGAGGTCAAGCTGTTCGCCCAGATCCGCTGCACCCGGGCCGCGCTGCCACATCTGCGGCGCAGCGGGGCGCCGCGGGTGATCAATATCAACGCCGTCTACGCCAGGTACCCCGACCCGGTGTTCCTGGCGTCGTCGGTAAACCGCGCGTCCTGCCTGAGCCTGTCCAAGGCGCTGTCGATCGAGCTGGGCAGCGAGGGGATCCTGGTCAACAGCGTGAACATCGGCTACGTCGTGACCGCGCAGTGGGAAAACATCCGGGCCCGGCGGGCGCCCGGGGTGCCCGCCGAGGAGTTCTTCGGCGAGCTGGCCGCCCAGGAGGTACCGCTCGGCCGGTTCGGGCGGCCCGACGAGGTGGCCGGGATGGTGGCCTTCCTGGCCAGTGACCGGGCCAGTTACATCACCGGCGCCTCCATCGACGTGGCCGGCGGCATGGGAAAGTACCTATGACGCTCGTTCGCCATCGGCTCAGCTCCACCTGGCCAGTGGTGTCGATGGCACATGGACACCACTGGGTGGTGGTCGATGGCACTTGGACACCACGGGGTGGTGGTCGATGGCACTTGGACACCACGGGGGACGGCCCTGGGAACGGGTTCGTGCGCGACTGTGCTGGTCGCGCACGAATGCTTGTGCCGGGCTGGGTCAGCCGGGGTCAGTTCCTGGCGGCGAGGACGGGGGCGGTGGCCTCGATGACGTCCTCGGCGAACTTCCGCTGCGACGCGAGCAGCTTCTCGGCGAAGTCGTAGGCGTTCGCGACCAGCTCTTCGGGCTTGGGCAGCTTGCCGGCGAAGGGCACCGACGGCACCGGCAGCGCGGGCGTGATCGACTGGACCGTCTCGGCCCACGTCTTGATCGCGTCGGTCACCGTCTCCTGGCTCGTGCGGATCGTGTCCAGGATCTGGTTCTGGACCTCCTGGCTGATGGTTTTGGTGCCGGTCATCTGTCTCTCCTCTTCGGATGCCGTGTCAGTGTCATTGTGTATGGGTTAACTATATCAAGCGCGATTGGTTTGTCAAGCAGAGAGGTATTTCAGTTGACCGGGTTTGGCCGGAGCTGGCAACGTCCGGGAGTGACGGTCAGTAGTCTGTGATCATGATCGGCTGGTGAACCGGTGCTCCGGTGGGATACCGGTGGCCGTATGGGGGAGTGAGTAAAGCTATGTGCCGGGTACTGGGTTACTGCTCACGCACGGACGCCTCGGTGGCGGATCTCGTCGGCGAGCCTTCGCTCGGCGCGTTCTCGGCCCTGTCGCACTGGCACGCCGATGGCTGGGGCATGGCCGCGCAAGACGGCGGCGACCTGCGGGTGGCCAAGTCGCCGCTGCGGGCAGTCGAGGATCCGGACTACCTGAAACTGGCCAGGCAGCCGCTCGGTGACATCGGGCTCGTCCACCTGCGCTGGGCGACTCCCGGGCTGCCGGTGGAGGAGCGCAACTCCCACCCGTTCGCCCGCGACGGCTTCGCCCTGGCCCACAACGGGGCGATCCGCCCGCAGGACAGGCTGGCCGAGCTGCTCCCGCCGGCCTGGGAACGGCAGCTCACCGGCACCACCGACAGCGAGCGCTATTTCCTGCACATCCTGTCCGGGCTCGACGCGCATGGCGGCGACGTGCGGGCGGCGGTGACCGGCACGGTGCGGCACATCCGCGAGAGCTACACGCCGAACTGCCTGAACGCGATCCTGCTGGCGCCCGGTGCCCTGTACGCGATCTCCTGGCACGATCCCGCGCTGATCCCGGCGCAGGCGATCAGGGAACGCCGCTCACCGGAGGAGCCCGAGAGCTACTTCGACCTGGCCTACCGGCAGACGCCGGACGCCGTCGTCGTCGGCTCCACCGGCTGGCCGCAGGACGGCTGGACCACGCTGCCCAACGGTTCCGTGCTCACCGTGGACCGGGCCACGCTCGCCGTGCGAGTTGACTCACTGTTACGGTCATGCGCTGTAATACTTGGTCTGTGGCCGATCTGGAACGCAGGAAGGTGCAGGCCGCCTCGTTCGGGGCCGCGGCGGATGTCTACGAGCGGGCAAGGCCGTCCTATCCGGCCGCGGCCATCGACTGGCTGCTTCCGCCGTCCGCGCGCCGCGTCCTCGATCTCGGTGCGGGCACCGGCAAGCTCACCCGCGGGCTGGCCGACCGCGGGCTGGATGTGGTCGCGGTCGAGCCGTCGGCAGGCATGCGCGACGAGCTGGCCCAGGTGCTGCCCGATATCACCCTGCTGGCCGGAACCGCCGAGGAGATCCCGCTGCCCGCCCGCGCGGTCGGCGCCGTGCTCGTCGCGCAGGCCTGGCACTGGGTCGATCCGGTGCGGGCGGTCCCCGAGGTGGCTCGCGTGCTCGCCCCCGGCGGGCAGCTCGGCCTGGTCTGGAACATGCGGGACGAGCGGGTGGACTGGGTGAGCGAGCTGACCCGGATCATTCACACCCCGGACTACACCGACAATGGCAGCCTCGCCCCGCAGGTCGGCCCGCCGTTCGGTCCGGTGGAGCGCTTCGACGTGGAATGGGGCAGGCCCATGCGGCCCGCGGAGGTCCTGGAGCTGGTCGCGTCGCGCAGCTACATCATCACGATGCCGGAGCAGGAACGTTCGGCCGTGCTGGCCCGCGTACAGCACCTGCTCGGCACCCATCCGGCGCTGGCCGGTGCCGGTGAGATCACCATGCCGTACGTGACCAGGTGCTCCCGGGCCAGGCTGTCGCCGCCGTCATCCTGACCGGCTGTCCCGCATCGGCTGGGCGGCTGGCTCGCCGCCTGGCGTGCTGGCCGCGGGCTTTTGGACATCCGCCTTGGTGATGGCCAGGAACGCGACCAGGCAGAAGATGACGATCGTCAGGACGAAGGCCACCTCGCCGCTGCCGAAGCCCAGGCCGTGCAGCTTGTGCGGTTTGCCGAACCAGTCGGCGAAGGAGGCCCCGACCGGCCTGGTCACCACGTAGGCGAACCAGAAGGCCAGAATCGGGTTCATCCGGAACACCCAGTAGCCGATGGCCGGGATGGTGATGATGCACAGAAACATCACGGCCGAGAAGAAGTAGCCAAGATTGAAGGTGTACGCGCTCAGGTCGCCGGCCGCGGTGCCAAGGGCGAACGTCGCCACGACGGCCGCCCAGTAGAACAGCTCGCGGCGGGTGGTGTCGACACTGTGGATGGAGAGGGTCTTCTCGGTCCGCTGCCAGACGACGAAGACGGCGGCCAGCACCACCGCGTACAGCGAGGCCGACGCCGGGTAGGGCACACCCAGGCCGACGTGCAGCACATCGGCCGCCATCGTGCCGAACACGCCGACCATGACCACGGCGAACCAGTACGTCCAGGCCCGGTACCGGCGCATGGAAAGCTGCAGCGCCAGGGCGATCACGAAGCCAGTGAAGCCCAGCAGGACGGCGGGCACCGGGTGGATGCGGTGCACGAGGTAGTCCGACGTCGACTCGCCCATGGCTGTCGACAGCGCCTTGATGACCCAGAAGTAGACGGTGATCTCGGGAACCCGGAGCGCCTGCGACCGGCGGTTCATGCCCTCATTATCGCGAGTACGGCGAGGCCGTTCCGGTGTATCACGGGCAAGATCCGGCAAACTTTGACGGCCCTGTAGCAGCCAGCCGGTCTCACCTGAATCGGCCGAGCACGAAGCCGGTCACCGTCTCGGCGTACTCGGCTGCCTGCTCGAACTGGACGAAGTGACCCGAGGTGCCGAAGATCCGAACCCGCCCGTCCGGCACGTCGCGGCGGAACGCCTCGGCCTGGTCCGGCGAGGTCACCAGGTCGGACTTCCCCAGAATCAGCAGCGCGGGCATGCGCAGACCGGGCAACAGCGGCAGCATGGACTCGAGAAACTCCGGCTGAGCCAACAGCCGCTCGCCGTGTGCTCCGGCTCGCTGCAGCAACGCCTCAGGCAGCGCCGGGCCGGCCTCGGCCATCTGCACACTGCGGCCCGGATCGGCGAGGTACCAGTGGATGCCCAGCGAGTTGAGCACCGGTCCAATCAATCCGGCCGGATACCCGTCCGCGAACGGATCTGGCCGTGCCGCCAGCTCCCGGCATTGCCGCGCCTCATCGGCCCTGCCCAGCCCGTCAAGCATTGCGGCCAGCTTCGGCAGCCGGGCGAGTTCGGTGGCGCGGATGTCCCAGGCCGGATTCTCGAAGATCAGGGTGGCGACCCGGTCCGGGTACTGGCACGCGTACCGCAGTGCGACGCGGCCACCGAACGAATGCCCGAGCAGCGACCAGCCATCGAGGTCAAGCGCCTCGCGGATGGCTTCACAGTCGTCCACGAGCACCTGCTCGCTGAGCACGTCGCCGGGGCCGACCGGATCGGAGCGCAGCACCCCACGCTGGTCGAGGCCGATCAGGAGCAGTTCGCGCGACAGCAGGTCACCCTGCCATTTCATGAACTCATGGCAGCTCGTTCCCGGGCCGCCGTGCAGGTACAGCAGCGCCGGTGCTGCCCGGTCCCCGCGGATGTCCACGAACAGCCGCTTTCCCCCAACGGTGAGATAGCTGCCGTGCGGCCCGTCCTCCCGGTCAGGAAACATGTCGCCAACTATGACATGCCGGCGGCTGTGCGAAGCTGGCTCTCATGAGCCAGCTCGCGACACTGCCGGTTGGGACGGAGCGGTTTGTCATCCGCCGGGCGACGGCCGATGACGTGGCGGCCATCGTCGCCCTGCTCTCCGACGACGAGATCGGCGCGGGGCGCGAGGATGTCTCGGCTGCGGGGCTGGC
>DASXMU010000415.1:0-2891 GCA_036495485.1 Streptosporangiaceae bacterium | reverse complement strand
GCGATGCCTCATCTTCTGGCCGCGGGTGTGCCGGCGCCGTCACAATGGGGTCTACGTGGTGATCACCCGGTAAAGGAAGTGCTGATGAGCGGGGAAAGCGCCACGCCTGGCGCGGGCCTGGCGGATGGTGGCGCCCGTTCCCGCACGCGCAACCGCTGGGGCCAGGGCGAGCGGCTCCGCACCGAGCTCCTGGAGGCGGCGGCGCGGCTGCTGGGCGAGCTCGGCACGGTGGAGGGGCTCACCCTGCGTGGAATCGCCCGCGAGGCTGGGGTCGCGCCGGCCAGCATCTACGCACACTTCGCCGACAAGCCCACGCTGATCGGTGCCCTGCTGGCATATGAGCACGAGCGGGTGATGGAGGTGATGGAGCAGGCGGCGGCCACGGCCAGCCCGGCCAGTGACCCGATCGCCCCGCTGCGCGCTCAGCTCTACGCTTTCTGCCGGTACTCGCTGGCCAACCCGGGCCACTACCGGGTGATGTTCGGGCCGCGTGTGGGCGAGCCCGGCCGGCAGCGCAGCTACGGCCTGATGCTGGCCCGGCACCTGGCGGACGCCCTGAGCGGCTGCGAGCGTTCCGGCGTGCTTTTGCGCCTGCCCGCCGAACGGGCCGCCATCGTGCTGCTCGTCGGCACGCACGGCCGGGTAGCGCTCACCCACGCCCGCCCCGGGGAAAACGACGAGCCCAGCGTCCTGGAGTTCGTCGACGAACTCATCGGCCTGATCGTCGAAAACTCCTGACGGTCTTGCTCCCCGGCTGGGTTCGCCCGGCTCATTCGCGGTCCCGGGCCCTTCCTGGTTCCCGGTCGCGCCTTGCGGTGTGCGGGCAAGCCTGCCTTACCGGTTGGTAACCGCCATGTACGACCTCAGGTAGTGATGTCGTCGCAGAAAGTCAGGTAACATTTGTTCGGAAAGAAAGAATACGACTGTTCGGTAGCTTATAGTCACCGGATTACAGAGAGGAGTCATCGTGATGCACTCGCTCACCGGCATCCGTGACGAGGCAGGCAGAGGTCAGCGGAGCATCCCGGCGTACCCGATGTCCCGGGCGCAAGGGTGCCCCTTCGACCCCCCGCCGGGGCTGAGTGCGCTGCAAGCCGACGGCCCCCTGGCGAAGGTCAGGCTCTGGGACGGCAGCACGCCCTGGCTAGTGACCCGCTACGCCGAGCAGCGGACTCTGCTGGCCGACCCGCGGGTCAGCGCCGACTCCACCCACCCCGGCTTCCCGCACGTCGGCGCGAACCTGCGCGAGCGCACCACCGGGGAGCGGTCGTTCATCCGCATGGACGACCCCGAGCATGCCCGGCTGCGCCGCATGGTGACCGCCCCGTTCGCGGTCCGGCAGGTGGAGGCGATGCGGCCAGGCATCCAGCAGATCGTGGACGGCCTGATCGACGACCTGCTGGCCGGGCCGAAGCCCGCCGACCTGGTCCAGGCGTTCGCGCTGCCGGTGCCCTCGCTGGTGATCTGCCAGCTGCTCGGCGTGCCCTACGCCGACCACGAGTTCTTCCAGCGCAACAGCCGGCTCCTGATCAACCGGGACACCCCGCCCGAGGAAGGGCGCAAGGCACAGGACGCACTGATCACCTACCTGGATGACCTGGTCGGCGACAAGCTGGCCGATCCCGGGGACGACCTGCTGTCCCGGCTGGCCAACGAGCGGGTCCGCACCGGTGAGCTGACCCGGCGCGACCTGGCCGCGGTTGGCCGGCTGCTGCTGGTCGCCGGGCACGAGACCACCGCGAACATGATCGCGCTCGGCACGCTAGCCCTGCTGCAGCACCCGGCCCAGCTCGCGGCGCTGCGCGACAGCCAGGACCCCGCGCTGGCCGCCGGGGCTGTCGAGGAGCTGCTCAGGTACCTGTCGATCGTGCACTCGGGCCGCCGCCGGCTGGCGCTGGCCGACATCGAGATCGGCGGCCAGGTCATCCGCGCGGGCGAGGGCCTGATCATGGCCAACGACATCGCCAACCGGGACGAGCTGGTGTTCCCCAGCCCGGACCGGCTCGACGTCCACCGGGACGCCCGCCAGCATGTGGCGTTCGGGTTTGGCGTGCATCAGTGCCTGGGACAGCCGCTGGCCCGGGTGGAGCTCCAGGTTGTCTACGCCACCCTGTACCGGCGTATTCCCACGCTCACCCTGGCCGCCGGGCTCGACGAGATCCCGTTCAAGCACGACGGCCTGGTATACGGCGTCTACAAGCTGCCAGTGACCTGGTAACCCACCGAGCGAAGGAGGAATCCCATGCGGGTCAGCGTGGATCAGGACCGGTGCATCGCCTCGGGGCAGTGCGTACGGACCGCAGCAGGCGTGTTCGACCAGCGCGAGGAAGACGGCATCGTAACCCTGCAGGTAGACAGCCCTCCCGCACCCGTGGAAAAGGACGTGCGCCTGGCCGCCGCCATCTGCCCGGCACAGGCCATCGCGATCAGCGAAACCTGAACCCGGAGGCGATCGGCTTCTACCAGCGCAACGGGTTCACGATTCAGTCGGTGAATCTGGTCGCCAAAATCTGAGTAGCGGGTCAGTTTGAGGTTGAGCGGTTGGTCATCGCAGCCGGAATGTCGTGGTTGTGGCAACGTCGACCAAAGAGTGTGACGTGGTGAATGCCACAAAGCGGTGCCTGCCTGGTTGCCGGATGTGGTTGATGCCCTGGCCGGGTCGGGGCTGGCTGGGGTGTCGGCCATGGTGGGGGTGAGGGCGGCGAGCAGGTCCCTGATGGCTTGGGGGGTGCTGTCGGTGAGGACGGCGCGGATGGTGACCTGGTGGTCTTTCTTGTTGTAGATGGCCTGGATGCTGAAGGCTTCCATGAGGGCGGCGATGAGTTTGGGGGGGGCCTGGTCGAGCAGGCCGGTCAGCAGTGGCAGGTCTTCGAGCAGGGTGGGGTCTTCGG
>DASXMU010000414.1:0-4033 GCA_036495485.1 Streptosporangiaceae bacterium | reverse complement strand
CGCCCAGGTCGCCGTCCGCCCGTCGGGACTGGTGCTGCCGCTGTTCGTCAAGGAAGGCATCGGCGAGCCGCAACCGGTGTCATCCATGCCAGGCGTCGTCCAGCACACCAGGGAGAGCCTGCGCAAGGCGGCGTCCGAGGCGGTGGCCGCCGGCGTGGACGGGCTGATCTTGTTCGGGGTGCCTGCGGTCAAGGACGCCAGCGGCTCGGCGGCCGACGATCCGGAGGGGATCGTGCAGGTAGCCCTGCGCGACCTGGCGGCTGAGGTCGGCCACGACACGGTCCTGATGTCCGACCTGTGCCTGGACGAGTACACCGACCACGGTCACTGCGGGCTGCTGACGCCGGCCGGCGAGGTGGACAACGACGCGACGCTGGAGCGCTATGCCTCCATCGCGGTGGCTCAGGCCGGCGCCGGTGCACACGTGGTCGCCCCGAGCGGGATGATGGACGGCCAGGTCGGGGCGATCAGAGCTGCGCTGGACGAGGCGGGCTATCCGGACATCGCCATCTGCGCATACTCGTCCAAGTACGCCTCCGGCCTGTATGGCCCGTTCCGCGACGCCGCCGAGGGCGCGCCGCAGTTCGGCGACCGGGCCGGCTACCAGCAGGACCCGCGCAGCGCCGCCGAGGCGATCCGCGAAGTGCTGCTGGACCTGGACGAGGGTGCGGACATCGTCATGGTCAAGCCCGCCCTCGCCTACCTGGACATCATCCGCCAGGTCGCCGACACGGTCACCGTTCCGGTGGCCGCCTACCAGGTCAGCGGCGAGTTCGCGATGGTGGAGGCGGCGGCGGCCAACGGCTGGCTGGACCGGGACCGGGTGATCATGGAGACGCTGACCGCGATCCACCGGGCCGGCGCCGGCATCATCCTGACCTACTGGGCGGCCGAAGTGGCACGACGCCTCGCAGACCCTGACAAGCCCCGTGGTGTCCACTAGCCGCCGCGGGCCACAGCCCCAATTTCATGATCGTTTATTTTCTTTGAAAGAAAGATTTCTGGTTAACCAGCACCAGACGTGCTGTCTCAGCAAATTCGCGTAACACAACGGAAGATTCACGGTGATCAACCCATTGAACTGGCCCGATCGCTCACCCGGACCCGCTGGGGCCCGCACTCACGATGCGGTTTTGCATAACGCTCAGGGAGCCCGATGGTCGATGTGATGCTGCGCCGTGCGCGCCGCAGGGAACGCACAGCGCGTGAGCAGATGGCCGCGGCGGCGCTTCAGTACGCCGATCTGGGCTGGCCGGTCTGCCAGGGTGCGCATCCACCACGGATGCTGCCCGGCGCCCCGGCCGCCCTGCGGGCCTGCTCCTGTGACCGGATCGGCTGCCCCGCACCCGGCGCCCACCCGGTCTCCCCGGCCTGGCAGATGCAGGCCAGCGCCGATCCCCTGACGGTCGGCCAGATGTGGGCGGCGGTACCGGAGGCGAACGTGATCCTCGTCACCGGGCGGGTGTTCGACGTGCTCGACGTGCCGATGGCCGCCGGGCTGACGGCGCTGGCGGAGATGGAGCGGGCGGGTACCCGGCCTGGCCCGGTGGCCACTCTTTCTGGGCCGGGAAACCCTGCGGCGAGGCTTTCTGGGCCGGGAAGACATCCTACGGCGAGGCTTTCCGGTCCGGGAACAAACCCTGCGGCGAGGTTCTCTGGGCCGGGAGGAATCCCTGCGGCGAGGCTTTCTGGCCCGGGAAGACACCCTACGGCGAGCGCCGGCGACCGGGCGCTGTTCTTCGTCGCGACCAGGGGAGCGCCCGAGCTGCAGGACGAGTGGTGGTCCTGCCGCCTGGACTGCGTGCCCGACGACGACGTGGCCGAGGCGGCCGGCCTGCGCTGGCACTGCCGGGACAGCTACGTGCTCGCCCCGCCGTCCAGGTACGCTCCCGGCCTGGCCGCCCGCTGGATCCGGGAGCCGGCGGGCCAGCCGCTGCCGGACGCCGTGCGGCTGCTCGAGCACCTGGCCGACGCATCGGCAGACGCGGCGCAGGAGGAGTCACGATGACCGCAGGCGAGCGCAGCGCGGAGCTGTTCGGGCGGGCGGCCGCCCTGATGCCGGGCGGGGTGAACTCCCCGGTCCGGGCCTTCGGCGCGGTGGGCGGGACGCCGCCGTTCATGGCCGCCGGGTCCGGCGCCTACCTCACCGACGTGGACGGCCGCGAGTACGTGGACCTGGTCTGCTCCTGGGGCCCGATGATCCTTGGCCACGCCCATCCCGAGGTGACCGCGGCGCTGCGCGAGGCGACCGCGCGGGGAACCTCGTTCGGCGCCGTGACCCCGGGCGAGGTCGAGCTGGCGGCCGAACTGGCCGCGCGCACCCCGGTGGAGAAGATCCGGATGGTCAGCTCCGGCACCGAGGCGACGATGACGGCGCTGCGGCTGGCTCGTGCCTTCACCGAGCGGCCGGTCGTGGTGAAGTTCGGTGGCTGCTACCACGGGCACGCGGACGCACTGCTCGCCGCGGCCGGATCGGGGGTGGCCACCTTCGGGCTGCCCGACTCGCCCGGCGTGCCCGCGGCGATCACCGCCAGCACCATGGTGCTGCCCTACAACGACGCCGAAGCGGTGCGCCAGGCGTTCGTCAAGCACGGCGACCAGATCGCCTGCGTGATCACCGAGGCCTGCCCGGCGAACATGGGCGTCGTGCCGCCACTGGCCGGGTTCAACGAGCTGCTGGCCAGCCTGTGCCGCGAGCACGGCTCGTTGCTGATCATGGATGAGGTGCTCACCGGGTTCCGCGTCACCGCGTCCGGCTGGTACGGCCGCGAGGGCGTGGCCGGGGACATCATGACGTTCGGCAAGGTCATGGGCGGCGGGCTGCCCGCCGCGGCGTTCGGCGGCCGGGCCGAGATCATGGACATGCTCGCCCCGGCCGGCCCGGTTTACCAGGCCGGGACGCTGTCCGGTAACCCGCTGGCCACGGCGGCGGGCCTGGCTACGCTCCGCGCCTGCACCGCCGAGGTCTATGCCCAGGTGGACGAGGCCGCCGCGACCGTCGCCAAGCTGGTGGCCAGCGCACTGACCGAGTGCGGCGTGCCGTTCCGGCTGCAAGAGGGCGGCAGCCTGTTCAGCGTGTTCCTCGGCCGCGAGCTGCCGGTGCGCGACTTCGGCGAGGCGCGGGGCCAGTCGCAGGCCGCCTATGCCGCGTTCTTCCACTCGATGCTGGACTCTGGCGTCTACCTGCCGCCGTCGGGCTATGAGGCGTGGTTCTTGTCCGCGGCCCACGACTCCGGCGCCCTGGGCCGGATCGCAGACGCCCTTCCCGCCGCCTCCCGCGCCGCCGCGTCCGTCCTGCGGCCCGGCTGACGCTCCGACGCTCCGTCAGATCAGCCGACCGCGACCGTGATGATCCCGGCCACGATCGCGGTCGCGGCGATCAGCCGCCTGGCCAGGCTGCCCTCGCCGAGCAGTCGCCTGCCCAGCAGCACCCCGAACAGGACGCTGACCTCGCGGCTTGGCGCGACCACGCTGACCGCGGTGAACCGCAGGGCGGTCAGCACCAGGATGTAGGCGAGCGGGGAGAGCGCTGCGGCGCCGAGTACCTGCGGGCGGTAGCCGCGCCATACCGTGGCCAGCCGCTGCCTGTCCCGCAGCGCGATCGGCGCGAGCGCGATCGCCACGCCCAGCGTGGTGGCCCAGTCCTCGACGACCGGCGGGATCCCCAGCGAGCCCACGGCATACTTGTCCCAGAGCGTGTAGGTCGCGATAGTAACCCCAGTGAGCAGGGCGAACGTGATACCCATGGCGGCACCGGGACGGCGGGCACTGGGGGCCTCCGGTGCGGGGCTGGCCGGGCCGCCGCGCCCCGGCAGGCCGATGGCAATGACGCCCGCCACGATCAGCAGGATCCCGCCGATGCCCACCGGGCCGGGGTGCTCACCCAGCAGCAGGATCCCGGCCGCCGCAGCCAGCAGCGCGCCGCTGCCGCGGCCGATCGGGTACACCACCGAAAGGTCGCCGAGCCGGTACCCGTTCTGCAGCAGCAGCGCGTAGCCGATGTGAATGATGGCGGTCCCGGCCAGGAACACGG
>DASXMU010000413.1:0-2928 GCA_036495485.1 Streptosporangiaceae bacterium | reverse complement strand
AACCGGCAGATCGGTGACCGTATGTACCTGGCTGAGAAGACGGTGAAGAACTACGTCTCGGCGCTGTTCAGCAAGCTGGGCATGGAACGCAGGACCCAGGCCGCTGCCTACGCCGCCCGGCTGTTCGCCGGGGACGAGCCCGATCCCAGGCAGAACGAGCCCCATCACTGAACCTTCGCTGAGCGGAGGACGGCCGTGGGTGGCCCGGCCCGGCAGGAGGCCCCGCGGAGCTGCTCTGCTCCGGTGCTCTAGCTGTCCTGGCTGCCGTCTCTGGGCAATGGGACCCGCCATTCCAGCTCGGTGCCACCGCTCTCAGCCGCACCGACCCGCAGTTCCCCGCCGATTTGAGCAGCGCGCTCGCCGAGATTACCCAGACCGCTGCGGCGGGTGGTTTCCCCCATGCCACGCCCGTTATCCCGCACGGCAAGCACGAGATCCGGGTCGGCTGTGACCCTCACATCAACCCTGCTGGCACCCGAGTGCCTGACCGCATTGGACAACGCCTCGCGCAGCGCCGCCAGCAGGTGATCGGCCACCTTGCCAGGGACCACGGCATCGAGCCGCTCGTCCATCCGCAGGGCGGGTGGGAAACCAAGGGCCTCGGTCAGCTCCGTAACGACAGCCACAACCCTGGCCCGGACTCCAGCCGACCCGGCCTGCGGGCGCGACTGCAGGGTGAAGATCGCCGACCGGATATCCCCGATCGTCTCGTCCAGCGCGTCGACCGCCTGCTGGACCCGGCTAGCCGCCTGGGCATCGGCGATCAAACCAGCGCTGCCCTGCAGCGACATCCCAGTGGCGAACAACCGCTGGATCACCAGGTCATGCAGATCCCGGGCGATCCGGTCCCGGTCCTCGAACACCGCGAACCGCTGTGCCTCCCGGCGGTGCTCGGCCAGCTCAAGCCCGATCCCCGCCTGCGCGGCGAAAGTGATCAGCATCTCCACCGCTGGCGGCGACAGCGGCAAAGACCCCCGGCGCCGTCCCGCCGTCAGCACACCGCGCACATTTCCGGCCCCACCGAGCGGAACCAGCACCGCCGGGCCGAGCTGCATATGCTCGCGGGCCACCACGGCGGCCCGCCCGTCAGTACTGAAGTCATCGACCGCCAGCGGTTTGCCGCTGGCCATCACGATCCCAGAAGCCGATCGCTGGGCCGGGAGCACCAGCCCTAGCGTCTCCTCTGCGCCGGCGCCGACCGCGTGCTCGATCACCAGCTGATCGTGGCCGCCTACCGGCAGCGCCAGCGCCACCAGATCAGCACCCGACATCTCCAGAGCCAGCCCGGTGATCAGGGCCAGCACATCACGCGGCTCATCGCCGGACAGCAGCCGCTGTGTCACGTCCGCGTTCGCCCGAAGCCACTGCTGCTGCCTGCGTGCCTCCGCATACAGCCGGGCGTTCTCGATCGCCACCCCCGCCGCCGCAGCCAGCGCCACGAGCAGGGTCTCGTCCTCCTCGTCAAACTCCGTACCGTCCCGCTTCTCGGTCAGGTACAGGTTGCCGTACACCTCCTCCCGGATCCGTACCGGCGTCCCAAGAAACGAACGCATTGGAGGATGACCAGAGGGAAACCCAGCCGAGCGTGCATCGGCTGCCATATCCCGGAGCCGGAGCGGACGCGGGTTGGCGATCAGCTCTCCGAGCAGCCCCCGGCCCTCTGGCCAATGGTGGATCCGCGCGATCTCCGGTTCGTCCAGCCCCACCGGAATGAACTCGCTCAGCGTGCCACCGTCACCGATCACACCCAGCGCACCGTAGCGGCAGTCGACGAGCCGGACGGCCGCCTCGACGATCTGCCGCAGCACGACTTCGAGGTCGAGGTGGCTGCCCACGGCCACGACCGCCTCGAGCAGGGCGTGCGTCCGGTCCCGCGTGTCGATGACATTCGACAGCCGGGCCTGCAACTCTGCCAGCAGGTCATCCAGCTGCAACTGCGGTATCAGCGAATACGGCTCTTGAGCGTCCATGGTCAGCCCCCGCCAGATCAGCACACTCGACACCATGATCTTACGGCCCAGCCACACCCTGAATCACACAGCCACGAGGAACCGTCCGGATGACCAGCCCGCCGGGCCTCCCTCGTCAGGATACGGAGTGGGTGATCGTCGCCGAGTATGTTCCGCCGACGGCTCCGTGGGGCACCTTCACGCTGATGGCCGGGGCCCAGGTGGCTGAGGTGTTGCCGTCCACGTTGCTGGCACTGACCACTGCCTGCGGGCTGCCGGACAGGCTCACGCTGGGGACAGTGGTGAAGGTGGCTGGCCCGGTGGCCGAGGCGAGACCGCTGATCGCATAGCTGGCGTCGGCGGCCGGGATGGTCTCGGTGATGCTGCCACCGCCGGTGACGAAATCGGTCGAAGACACCGTTGCCGTCCAGCCAGCGCCGAACCCGCGGTCGTCGGCGGCCTGGACAGTCCCCAGGCTGCCCCGAACGGTACCGCCTGGAGGCCCGGAGCCCAGGCTGGCGGTGGCCGGCGCGGTGATCGTCAGCGGCCCGGTGACGATGCCGGTGACCGCGGTGCACTGGCTGTTGCTCGTCCCCGGCGGGCAGGTGGCGCCCGCCGCGGTCGAGGTCACGGTGTTGGTGAGAATGGTGTTCGCGTTGGCCGGGTTGTTGACGGTGACCGAGTAGGTGATGGTCGTGCTGTCCCCGGGCGTGAGGTTGCCGGTCCAGGTCAGCGTGGGGCTGGTGTAGGAGAGGGTGCCGCTGCTGGCTGCGGCGTCGCCGTTGTAGGCGGCGTTGGCCAGGACACCGGACAGGTCGTCGGTGACGGTGACGCCGGTGTAGGGGGTCTGGCCGGTGTCGGCCACGCTGATCGTGTACTGCACGGTGGATCCTGGCGTGGCCGTGCTGACGTTCGCGGTCTTGGTGATGGTCAGGCCCGGGATCAGCACGGTGACGGCGGCGGTGCAGGCCGGGGCGGG
>DASXMU010000412.1:0-13529 GCA_036495485.1 Streptosporangiaceae bacterium | reverse complement strand
GGCAGGAGGACGATCTTCCCCCGGGTGTGCCGCTGGGCCAGTTCGCGGAAGGCGTCCTGCACCTGCTCCAGGGGATAGGTGCGGGCGATCGGGACGGTGAGCTGGCCGGCGGCGACCAGGGCTGCCAGCTCGGCCATGACGGCGGCCGGGTCCTTGACCGAGGCCATGCCCTCGGCCTTGGTGCCGGTGCGCCCGGCGGCCGGCCAGTCGATGATCGTGTCGATCCGGTCCCTGGGCACGCCCAGCTCGACGGCCAGCTCGACGTAGCCGCCGCCGAAGCAGTCGATGAACGCGTCCACACCCTCCAGGGCGACCGCGCGCAGCCGGGCGGCGATGCCCTCGCCGTGGCTCACCGGGGTGACCCCCATCGACTCCAGCCAGCCGGCGTTGGCCGGGCTGGCGATGCCGATGACGTCGGCGCCGGCGCGCCGGGCGAGCTGGACCGCCAGGGAGCCGACCCCGCCGGCCGCGGCGGAGATCACGACCGTGTCACCGGAGTGGACGCCGACGGACTGGACGGTCGCCCAGGCGGTGACGCCAGCGACGTACAGTGAGCCAGCCGCCTCCCAGCTCACGCTGGACGGCTTGGGGATGAGCTGACCGGCCGGGACGCTGACCGCCTCGGCGTGGCTGGCCCGCTCGTCGGTCCAGCCGAACACCTCCTCGCCGGCCCGCACCGAGGTCACCCCGTCGCCCACCTCGGTCACCAGGCCGGCCAGGTCGCTGCCCTCGCCCTCGGGGAAGGTGGCCGGCCAGCGCTCGTGCATCCGCCCGGCCCTGATCGAGTCTTCACCTGGGTTGATGGCTGCCGCCATCACCCGCACGACGGCCCGGCCCGGTGCGGCCGTGGGGTACGGAACGTCAGCCACCTCAAGTTCTTCGGGCCCGCCGTAGCGCCCGAAGCGGACCGCTCGCATCGTTGTGTCAGCCATGCCGGCTGTAACCGCGCGGCCTCCCCAATCATTTCGCGGTTTGCCATCTATTGAACCGGACCTCACTGGCGTCCGTGGTACGGGTGACCGAGCTCCCCGCGGTGATTAACGACGAAGGGAACCGTCATGCGCAAAACCCGGTGGCAAGCCACCTGTTTGGTGGCCGTCGGAGCGGTTGGGCTGATGGCCGCCACCGTGCCATCCGTCTCGGCCACCACCGCAACCAACAGCTTCACCCAGACCAACCTCATCGCCAACAACTCCTCCTTCGGCGCCAAGCTCGTGGACCCCAACCTGAAAAACGCCTGGGGCCTGGCAGCCGGCGCGAATACGCCGCTGTGGGTGGCGGACAACAACTCGGGGAAGGCCACGGTCTACTCGGGCGGGAAGAGCGGCGTGACGCTGGACCTGACCGTGCCGGTGCCCGGCGCCAACCCAAGCGGGCTGGTCTTCAACGGCGACTCCAGCGCCTTCCCGGTGGGCGGCAAGACCGGCACCGCGGCCGCGTTCATCGTGGACTCCGACGCGATCGGCTCGAACGGGGCGGTCGGTGAGATCGCCGCGTGGAACGGCGGCGCGAAGTTCACCGTGGAGGACAGCCCGGGCGGCGGGGCCGGCGGCAAGACCCCGGCCGGAGCGATCTTCAAGGGGCTGGCGATCGCCACCGGTACCGCGGCCGGACCCGAGCTGTTCGCCACCGACGTGCACAACGCCAAGATCGACATCTTCAGCAAGATGTTCGCCCCGGTCTCGGCCCCGACCGAGTTCAAGGACCCGAAGATCCCGGCCGGCTATGCGCCGTTCGGAATCCAGAACATCAAGGGCAACGTCTACGTCACCTACGGCAAGCAGAACAAGGCCAAGAACGACGCGATCCGCGGCGCGGGCCTCGGCGTGGTGGACGTCTACAACGTCAACGGCAAGCTGCTGCACCACCTGGTCTCCAACGGCAGCGGCAGCCCGCTGAACGAGCCCTGGGGCCTGGCCATCGCGCCGGGTGACTTCGGCTCGTTCGCCGGTGACCTGCTAGTGGGCAACCTCGGCAACGGCTGGGTCAACGCGTTCAACAAGACGACCGGTGCCTACGCCGGCGCCCTGTACAGCAAGGGCCTGCCGGTCGTGATCAAGCGCCTGTGGGGCCTGATGCCGGGCAACTCGATGTTCGGTGGCGTCGGGTCGATCGTGTTCAGCGCCGGCCCGGCCGACTACAACAACGGCGTGGTGGGCATCCTGACACCAGCCTCCTGACCCCCTCGGCCCGGCGTCACGCTAGACGCCTGGCGGGCCCCATCGCCCAGCTCGCGAGTGCAAGCCGGTCATTCGCTCTGGGCGGTGGGGCCCTTTGCCGCTGGCGCGGCTTGCCCTCCGGCTGGGTCGGTGGTCACAGTGGGGTTGATGGTGGAGGGAGCCTGCGGATGACTGAGACGCTGCAACCGACCGAGGCCGCGGCCATGGTGGCGGCCTGGCTGGCCGAGTTCGGCGACGCGCTGGCGGCGGGTGACGCGGCGGCGGCGGCCGGGCTGTTCACCGGGGATTCGTTCTGGCGGGACCTGATCGCGTTCACCTGGAACATCAAGACGCTGGAGGGGCGCGGCGAGATCGCCGCGATGCTGGGCGCGACGCTGGCCCGGGTGCAGCCGGGCGGCTGGCGGGTGACCGAGGGCGAGGAACCGGCCGACGCGGGTGGCATCGTCGAGGCGTGGATCGAGTTCGAGACCTCGGTGGGCCGGGGCAACGGGCACCTGCGGCTGCGCGACGGGCAGTGCTGGACGCTGCTCACCGCCCTGTATGAGCTGACCGGCCACGAAGAGCCGCAGGGGCTGGCCCGGCCCAAGGGCGTGCGGCACGGCGCGCACCGGGACCGCACCACCTGGCTGGAGGAGCGGGAACAGGAGGCGTCCGGGCTGGGCTACGGCGAGCAGCCCAGCGTGCTGATCGTCGGCGGCGGCCAGGCCGGGATCGGCCTCGGTGCCAGGCTGCGCCAGCTCGGCGTGCCGACGATCATCGTGGACAAGCGTGGCAGGCCCGGTGACCAGTGGCGCAGCCGGTACAAGTCGCTGTGCCTGCACGACCCGGTCTGGTATGACCACCTGCCGTACCTGAAGTTCCCGGCCAGCTGGCCGGTCTTCTCGCCCAAGGACAAGATCGCCGACTGGCTCGAGTCCTACACGAAGATCATGGAGCTCAACTACTGGGCGAACACGGAGGCCAGGCACGCCGCCTACGACCCCGGCGCGGGCCGGTGGGAGGTGACCGTCTCGCGGGCGGGCGAGCCGGTGGTGCTGCGCCCGGCGCAGTTCGTGCTGGCCACCGGGATGTCCGGGCGGCCCAGCGTGCCGGCCTTCCCCGGTATGGACCGGTTCCGGGGCGACCAGCATCACTCCAGCGCGCATCCGGGCCCGGATGCCTACCGGGAGAAGACCTGCGTGGTCATCGGCTCGAACAACTCGGCCTTCGACATCTGCGGCGCGCTGTGGGAGAACGGCGCGGACGTGACCATGGTGCAGCGCTCCTCCACGCACATCGTCAGGTCCGGGACGCTGATGGACATCGGGCTGAGCGCACTGTACTCCGAGCAGGCGGTGGCGGCCGGGATAACGACCGAGAAGGCCGACATGCTGTTCGCGTCGATTCCGTACCGGCTGCTGGCCGGATTCCAGATCCCGCTGTACGAGCAGATGCGCGAGCGGGACGAGGAGTTCTACGCACGCCTCGAGGCGTCCGGCTTCGAGCACGACTGGGGCGACGACGGGTCCGGCCTGTTCATGAAGTACCTGCGCCGGGGATCGGGCTACTACATCGACGTGGGCGCGGCCGACCTGGTGGCCAACGGCGAGGTGAAGCTGGCCAAGGGACAGGTGGACCACCTGACCGAATCCGCCGTGGTGCTGGCGGACGGCACGTCGCTGCCCGCCGATCTCGTCGTCTACGCGACCGGGTACACCTCGATGAACGGCTGGGCCGCGGAGCTGATCTCGCCGGAGGTGGCGGACCAGGTCGGCAAGTGCTGGGGGCTGGGCTCGGACACAACCAAGGATCCCGGTCCGTGGGAGGGCGAGCAGCGCAACATGTGGAAGCCCACCCAGCAGGAGGCGCTGTGGTTCCAGGGCGGGAACCTGCACCAGTCCCGGCACTACTCGCTGTACCTGGCGCTGCAGCTCAAGGCCCGCCAGGCGGGCATCCCCACGCCGGTGTACGGGCTCCAGGAGGTGCACCACCGAGGATGACCGTCGACATGGAATGACCCCCGCCGGGGTTGCCGGCGGGGGTCAGGTGCGGGAAACGTGGGCCTCAGCCCTCGTTGATGAAGATGCCGAACGGCGCGCTGCCGAGGATCTTCTGGCTGGTGCCGCCGGTGATGGCGGTGTTGCTGATCTTGGCGAAGCTGCCTTCGAGCTGCTCGCCGGTGCCGGCGCCGGCGCTGATCGTGCCGGAGAGGGAGTAGGACGACGGCGCGCTGGTGGACACGGAGATCGGCGAGATCGTGGGGTTGAGGCCGGAGTCGGCCGGCCAGGTGATCGCGACCTGGCCGCTGAGCGCGGCCTTGGTCTTGGTCGCGGTGCCGGTCACTGTCCCGAACACGCTGCCGCTGAAGGTCTGTGGCGTGCCGTCGAAGCTGCAGTTGCTCAGCGTGCCGCTCAGCACCCCGGTCACGGCGTGCGAGGTGTTGGTCAGCGCCGGGAAGTACTCGATGGTGCCGGACCAGTTCAGGCACTCCTCGGTGGCGGCAAAACCGCGCGGGCTGACGTGGTGCGCAGCGGTGCTCGCGGACGCGGCCCCGGCGGTGCCGATCGTGGCAGCCACGGCCCCAGCGATCATGGCGGCGCGCAGGCCGCGGCGGGAGGCGAGGGAACGGGCAGCGCTGGCAACGGACTGAATGTGGTTCATTGGTATCTCCTTGAAGTAGCGTCCTTGTAGGTGTAAGCCTGCTGGAGAGCGATGCTTCTGAAATCCGTGTGCGCCACGGATCCCACACGCATAGACCACTGATTGGGCACGGAATGGTGAGTATGTGAGCGTGGAGGCCACTAATCCCGCAGGTATGTCACAACGTGAAGCCGAGGTGCTCCAGGCGGTCGGCAGGCACCTGACCAACGCCCAGATCGCCTCCAGGCTGCACATCTCCGTCCGGACGGTCGAAAGCCACGTCTCGTCGCTGCTGCGCAAGTTCGGCGTGCCTGACCGGCGCGAGCTGGCCGGGCTTGCGCCCGCCATGGCGGCGCGGCCGGCCAGCGCATCCGGCGGCGGCCCGGTCCCCGGCCTGCCGTCGAACCGGACCAGCTTCATCGGCCGGGAGAGCGAGCAGGCCGCGGTGCTCGACGCGCTCACCGGCAGCCGGGTGGTGACCCTGGTCGGGCCCGGTGGGGTGGGCAAGACCAGGCTGGCCGCGAAGACGGCCGGGATGGTGGCGGAGCGATACCCGTTCGGCGCGGTGTTCGTCGACCTGGGATCGGTGCGGGAGCCCTCGTTCCTCCAGGTCGTGCAGATGGTCGCCGCTTTACTGGGCGTCACCGACCAGGGCGGCGACCTGGACGCGGCGCTGCACGAGTACCTGGCGCGCGGCCGGTCGCTGCTGGTGATGGACAACTGTGAGCATCTGCTCGACGTGGTGCCCGAGTTCACCGAGAAGCTGCTGGCCGACTGCGACGGGCTGACCGTCCTGGCGACCAGCAGGGAACGGCTGGCCATCGCCGGCGAACGCACGGTGAACGTGCCGCCGCTGCCGCATCGCCGCCGGAACGGCTGCGAGGCCGGTTCGGAGGCGGCAGCGCTGTTCATGGACCGGGCCAGGGCCAGCGACCCGGACGTCACCGCTCCCCCGGAGCGGGTGGACGAGGTATGTGAGCGGCTTGACGGGATGCCGCTGGCCATCGAGCTGGCCGCGGCGCGCTGCGCGTCGCTCGGCGTGGAGGGCCTGCTGGCCGGGCTGAACGACTACCTGCGGCTGCTGAAGGGGAGCCGCGGGTCCCAGGAGCGGCACCGTTCGCTGCGCGCGGTCATCGACTGGAGCTACGACCTGCTCGACGAGGACGAGCGGGCGATGTTCCGGCGGCTGGGTGTGTTCGTCGGCGGGTTCGACCTCGACGCCGCGCTGGCGGTCTCCCTGGACGGCAGCCAGGGCATGGTGACCGATCTGATCGGCAGGCTCACCGACAAGAGCCTGCTCATGCACTGGCGCGGCGCGGCGGGCAGCCGGTGGCTGATGCTGGAGACCATCCGGGCCTACGCTGTGGACCAGCTCCACCTGGCCGGGGGCGATGAGGAGGCCAGGGTGCTGGCCGCCCATCTCGGCTGGGCGGCGGCCACCGCCTGCGGCCTGGAAGACCTGGTGGTGGAGGGCCGGCCGTGGCAGGACGCCTTCGACGCGGTCGTGGGCGACCTGCGGTCCGCCCTCGGCCATGGCCTGTTGCTGGCCGCCGGTGGTGAGGACCCCACCGGCGGAGACGGCACGCACCGCTGGCGCGCTCGCGTTCACGAGTTCGCCCGCGCACTCGGGCATCTCACCTATGCCCGCCGGTTTGTCGTCGAGTCCTATGAGCACTACGAGGCCGCCGCCGAGCTGGCCACCGGACCCGATGAGGCCGCCAGGGACCTGCGCAGCGCGGCGGACGCGGCGCTGGCCGACGGGCGCAACGACGTCGCCTTCGAGCTGCTGCTCGCGTCGGCCGAGCGGGCGAAGGAGGCAGGCGACGGCTCCGCCCAGGCGATCGCCCTGGCCTACGCCGCTACCGTCGGCGACCGGTTCACCTTTGGATTCTCCACGGAGGTGCCGAACGAGCGGCTGCGTGAGCTGCTCGCCGGGGCGGTGAGCGTCTGCCCACCCGACGACCCGGTCGCCATGGCCTGCCTCCTGGCCGCCGAAACCTGGATCACGCTCCCGGACAAGGCCATCCCGCATCCCGTCCTGTCCTACGACGCCCTCACAGCGGCGGAGCTGACCAAGGACCCGGTGCTGATCAGCGGTGCGCTGGACGCCGTCGTCAACGTGCTGGACCAGGACGGTCACATCCGGGACGCCTACGACGCCATCAAGAAGCGGCGTGAGCTGCTCAGCCAGCTGCCGCGGCACGACCCGCGAGCGGGGACGGAGATCGTCGATACCTATCACATGCTTGCGGCGATCGCGGTGACCGCCGGGGATCTTCGCGGCGCCCTCGACGCCGCCGGGGAGACCCAGAAGAACGAGGTAGCCGCCGTGCAGCCGCACGTGGCCGCCAGCAAGCTGATCCTCCCGCTGGTCTTGCAGGGCAAGTTCGACGACGCGTTCATCCAGGCCGAGACCATGTGGGGAGCCTGGCACCGGGCCGGGTGCCCACCGGCCCGCATCATGGGCTCCGCCCTGTACGGCGTGCTCCTGGGCCACGGCCTGCGCGGCGATGACGCCGGCTACCTGGAGTGGACCGCGCGGGCGAGCAAGCTCTTCGGCGACGAAGCGGGACTGCTGTCGGGATCGAACCTGAAGGCCGCCCGGGGCTTCACCGAGGCCAGGATCCACCTGCATGCGGGGCGTATCGACGCCGCGCTGGCCGCGGTCGACGACGATGATCTGCGTCCTCAGGCGGGCAAGTGGTACGGAGCCCCGCACTGGCACTCCCTCCTCCCCTACACCTGGGCGATTGCCGCAGAGGCAGCCGTGGTCGCCGCCCAGCCCGACGCCGCGAGCCTGCTGGCGGCGGCCGAGCCGGCTGGCCGGGAGAACCTCTGGGCACAGGCCTGCCTGGCCCGCGCGGCCTGGCGGCTGACCGGCGACCGGGCCGAGCTCGAGCGCTCCCTGGCCGGCTGGGCGCGGATCGAGGCCGAGTTCGAGCACGCGTGCACCCTGGTCCTGCTCGACGACCGCGCCGCCGAGGGCCTGGCCAAACTCCGCGAACTCGGCTGCCAGCCCCCGGCCGCCCGCGACGGGTTGGTGTGAGAAGGCTTCTGCTGGGTAGGCAGTGCCGGACAGAACGTAGCCGAGCGGCGGATCGTGGCGGTACATGGCACGGTTGGCTGGTAGTGGAGTGGTTGCCTTGACTGCCGGATATGGCGGAAATGTGGATCCTCCCCGGGTGACCCGGGAAACCCGGATCGGAGTGGACGCGGGCCGGCTCTGGGCAGGCGGGATCGCGACGGCGGTGGTGGCCGCGCTCGCGGCGGTGGCCGGCCTGCTGATCGCGCGTGGCATCTTCCACGTGGTAGTGCTGGCGCCGAAGGGCGACGGCATCTGGGGCAACACGGGCACGGTGGAGTACGCTCTCGGCGCGGCGGCGGTGGCGATCGTGGCGACGGCGCTGATGCACCTGCTGTGCCTGGCCGTCCCCGCCCCGGGGACGTTCTTCCAGTGGATCATGGTGCTGATCACACTGATCGCCGTGGTGCTGCCGCTGACCCTCTCGGTGGCGCTGAGCGCGAAGCTCGCGACCGCCGCCATCAACCTGGCCCTGGGGCTGATCATCACGGCGGTCATCCACACGATGGCCATGAGCGCGCGGACACTGCACCAGCGCAAGCGGACCAGCGCCCCATCACGCGATCAGACCATGCCCCTGGACCAGCGTCAGCAGACCACGTACTACGACCGCTGATCAGCCGGTCAGGCTGGTCAGATCGATGTCGATGGGGAAGGGCGCGCCGATGGTGAGCCTTTCCCGGTACAGGCCGGCCGGTGTGTACTCCGCACCAGGCCGGTCTGATGCGAAAGCGTGAAGCTCGATGGCAAGTGCTCCGCTCGCGGGGCTTTCCACCCGCCAGAAGTGCTGGATTCCGCCTTCGGCGTAGGCCAGCGGTTTCGCGCCCCTGTCCTCGCGGCGAGAGCCTCTGGAGACCACTTCCACCACGAGCAGGATTTGCTTGCCGGGGATTGGCCGGGTGGTGAGCGGCACGTCGGCACTGAACACGACGATGTCCGGGGTGAGATAGTCCAGCGGGTCCTCTGACAGCATCACATCAACGCCGTATTCAAGCTGCCAGGAGGGCGGCAGTTGGGGCTCCAACTGCGCGGCCAGCCGCCGCACGACACGCTGATGAATGGGCAGTGGGCTCGGGTTCACGATGAGCGCTCCATCAATGACCTCGACACGGCATTTTTCCGGTAGCGCCTGGACATCGGCGAGCGTCCATCCGCCTGGTGGTGGGGACAGCCACTCGCTCTCTAGAGCTGTCATCAGCCCTCCCTCACCTTCAGGGTAGCGCCAGCGGGGCTGGCTGAGCGCCGTAGGAGGGTTCGTTCGGCCAGGGTCCAGGCTGTGGTGGTGGCCAGGTAGAGGCCGGCGGCCAGCGGGAGGAAGGCTGCTATGACCACGGTGCCATAGGGGGTGAGCCTGGTCAGGGCGGCGGTCAGGCGGGCGGTGGGGTCGGTGGCTGGGCTTGCGGGGGTGGGGGTCAGCCGGCGGGTCACCCGGACCGACAGCCAGGCGGCAGCGGCGAGCAGCAGGAACAGGGCGGCGAAGACGGCACCCTGGGCGCTGAACGGGCCGACGCCGGCCAGCCAGTGGCTGCCCAGCGGGGTGCCGAACAGGCTGTGGCTGAGCAGCGTGTTGACCTTGCCGCCGATGCGCGGCGAACGGAACAGCAGGTACATGACGCTGAGGAAGGGCCACTGCAGCAGCAGGGGCAGGCAGCCCGCGAACATGCTGGTGCCTTCGGCTTGATAGAGGGCGGCCAGTTCGCGTTGCAGCCGGTCCGGGTGCCGGGAGTGCTTGGCCCGCAGCGCCTGGACCTGGGGGGCGATCCTGGCCTGGGCCGCCAGGCCGCGCATGGACCGGAAGCTGAGCGGCAGGGTGAGCAGGCGCACAGCCATGGTGAACGCGACGATGGCGGCAGCGGCGGCCAAGCCGCCGAGCACCGGGGTGAGGACGCCGGCAACGGCGGATACGACGTGATAGGCGGCGTCAACGGGGACGCCGAACAGGGCAGAAAAGACAGACATGGTGAGCAACCCTCCAGCGGGTCAGACAAGGTGAGATGACGGCTGGAGACGGCCGCGTCCGGCCCGCGAAGAGGGTTGGGTGGCGGCCGCCTAGGCCGCCGAGGGCGCTCGGGGTTTCGGGCGGCCCGCCGCGTCCGGGTCGCGCTGGCGCAGGAAGGCCGCGTGCCATGACTTCTCGCGCAGCGCGGCTGCGTGGCTGATCAGCGGGATCGCCGCAGAGATGGCGACGAACCTGGCGCCGCTGGCCAGGTGGGCCGCGAGCCCGCCGAGGAGCACGGACCCGGCCAGCATGGTCACCGAGACAGCGGACAGGCCGAACGGCGCGGACAGCAGGTGCCCGGTCGTCAGCCACAGGTCGGCCAGCAGCACGAGCACAACGCCCAGCGCTGCCTGACCACCACGTGCCGACGGCCGCATCACACCCTTCAGCGTACGCCGGCCGGCCGCAGGCCTTGACTCACACGTTGGGTCTGGTGAGAGTTAATGAATGCCGGTGGACAATACGGGACTCACCGGTCATCGGATGGTGCCGGAACTGTTCGCCGCCCAGGCCGCCCGCACGCCGGACGCGCTCGCGGTCCAGCAGTGGCAGTCCAGGCTCAGCTACGCGGACCTGCTGGCGCAGGCGGCCGGGCTGGCCGCGCGGCTGCGGCGCCACGGTGTGCTACCAGAGACCCGGGTGGGCATCTGCGTCCGGCGTACCCCCGACCTGGTGGTCGCCGTGCTCGGGGTGCTGCTGGCCGGGGGTGCGTACGTGCCGCTCGACCCCGCACACCCGGTCCGCCGCCTCCGGGCGATCCTGGCCGACGCCCGGGCCGTGACCACGGTCGCCGACCCGGCCGGGCAGGAACTGCCCGGGCTGCCCACCGTGCCGGTGCGGGGCGGCCCAGTGCCGCTGCCTGCCCCGCCGGCCGCCGTCAGGCCAGGCCAGGCGGCCTACGTGATGTACACCTCCGGCTCGACCGGGCAGCCCAAGGGGGTCGTGGTGAGCCACGCCAGCCTGACGGCGTTCGTGACAGCCACGGGCGAACGGTTCGGGCTGGATGCCGGCTGCCGCAGCATCGGGTTCGCCTCGGTGGGGTTCGACGTCTCCGTCCTCGACATCCTCGTCCCGCTCTGCCGTGGCGGCTCGGTGCAGCTCATCGGCGACGCCGACCGGGCCGACCCGGCCCGGCTGCAGCGGTTCCTTGAGGAACACAAGGTGACCTGGGGCGTGCTCCCCCCGGCCGTGCTGCCGCTGCTCACCCCCGGCCGGCTGCCCAGCCTCACGGACCTCCTCACGGCCGGCGAGCCACCCGAGCCCGGGCAGGTCGCCCGCTGGTCCGGCCCCCAGCGCCGCTTCCACAACTGGTACGGCCCCACCGAGACGACGGTGTGCGTGACCGGCACCGAGCTGACCGGCGCCTGGGACCGCCCACTGCCCATCGGCCGCCCGCTGGGGGATTGCACCGCCTACGTGCTCGGCGGGCAACTCGAACCCTGCCCACCCGGAGTCCCCGGCGAACTGTGCATCGGCGGCCCGCAGCTCGCCCGTGGCTACGCCAGCCAGCCCGGCCAGACCGCCCAGCACTTCATCGCCGACCCGTTCGGCGGCCCGCCAGGCGCGCGGCTGTACCGCACCGGCGACCGCGCGGCCTGGCAGCAGGACGGGCACCTGGCCTTCCTCGGCCGGCTGGACCGCCAGGTCAAGATCCACGGCCAGCGCGTCGAGGTAGCCGAGGTCGAAGCGGTGCTGCGCGACCACCCCGGCGTGCGCCAGGCAGTAGTGGACGCCGAGCCCGCCCCGGCCGGAGACCTGCGGCTGGCCGCCTACCTGGTGCCAGCCGAGCCCGAGCTCACCGGGCTGCGCGACTACTGCGCCGCCAGGCTCCCCGCCTCCATGGTCCCGGCCAGGATCGTCACCGTCGCATCGCTGCCACTCAGCGTGGCCGGAAAAGTAGACATTGCAGCATTGCGGGCGGCGACCACCCCAAAGGACCAGGCACCCAATGCGCCCACTCCCCCGGCCGGTAATGCCGTCGCCTCGCTCTGGGCCCGGCTGCTCGGCCCTGCCGCCGACGCCGACTTCTTCGCGGCCGGTGGCGACTCGCTGCTGGCCATGCGGCTGGTGTCCGCGCTGGCCGCCGAGACCGGCCGCCAGATCACGGTCGAAGATGTCTTCACCGGCCGCACCCCGGCCGGGATCGCCACCCGCCTGGCCGTCGCTCCCCCGGCTCCCCAGGCGCCCGCGGCCGCGAGCACGCCCGAGCTGTCGCCCGGCCAGCGCCGCCTCTGGTTCGTGGAACAGCTCACCCCCGGCACCCCGGTGCACAACATCGCGCTCGCCCAGCGACTGCGCGGCCCCCTCGACGTCCCGGCGCTGGCCGCAGCCGTCCGCACGGTGGCCAGCCGCCAGGAGGTGCTGCGCTGGCGGATCCGCGACACCGGCGGGATACCGCAGGTGTCCGTCGCGCCCCCGTCCGATCCGGGGCTGAGCATCGTCGACCTGTCCGATTTTGGTGAAACGGAAAGGCTGGCGCCAGCCGAATCTTTCCTCGAAGCCGAGGCTGGCCGCGTGTTCGACCTGACCGCGGCCCCGCCGTGGCGGGCCACCCTGATCCGGCTCTGCGCCGACGACCACATACTGGCCCTCACCGTCCACCACATCGTGTTCGACGGCTGGTCGCAGCACGTCCTCTACCGGGACCTGGCCGCCGCCTACCAGGCCGCCGCCGACGGAAGGAACACGGCCGCCCCGGCCCGCCCGGCGTTCGCCGATTACGTGGCCGCCCAGGCTGCCAGGCAGGCCACGCCGGACACCGCCTGGTGGGCGGAGCACCTGGCCGGGGCCCCGCAGGTGCTCGACCTGCCACGGGACCGGCCACGCCCGCCGGTGCAGACCTTCCACGGCGCCAGCAGCGAGACCGAGCTGGCCGGCCCGGCCGCTGACCGGGTGCGGAAGCTGGCCGCCACGCTCGGGGCGACCCCGTTCGCGGTGCTGCTAGCCGGGTTCGGCCAACTGCTGCGGCGGCTGGCCGGCCAGCACGACCTGGTCATCGGCACGCCGTTCGCGGACCGGGGCGACGCGGCGTTCCAGGACGTAGCCGGGTTCTTCCTGCACATCCTGCCGCTGCGGCTCCGGCTGGACGATGGGGCCAGCTTCGCCGAGCACGTGCGGCGCTGCCGGGACGAGATCGCCGGAGCCTTCGCCCACACGGCCGCCCCGCTGGACCGGATCGTCGGCCAGGCCGCGACCGCCCGGGACCTGACCCGCAACCCACTGATCCAGATCCTGTTCAACGCCTACGACTTCACGGCAGCCCGGCTCGACCTGCCGGGCATCACCGCCGAGCCAATGCGCCCAGGACTGCCCGGGTCGCTGTTCGACCTGACGCTGTACGTCGGCGAGCGGGACAACGCGATCGACCTGCGGGCGGTCTACAACCCCGACCTCTACGAAGCCACCAGGATCGACGCGCTGCTGGCCAGCTTGGCGCAGTTGCTCGGCGAGCTGACGGCGCACCCGGAGTCGCCCACTGGACACGCGTCGCTGCGGTCCTCCGACAGCGGGCTGCCGGGCTGGGATGCTCCCCTGCCGGACTGGGACGGGCCTGGGTTGCTGGAGCTGGCCGACTCGGCCGTGGCCGCCCAGCCAGACGCGATCGCGGTCAGCGGCCCGCAGGGGGTACTGACCTACCGCGATGCCGGCG
>DASXMU010000411.1:0-10366 GCA_036495485.1 Streptosporangiaceae bacterium | reverse complement strand
CATCGACACCACGGGGTGGTGGTCGATGGCGCATCGACACCACGGGGTGGTGGTCGATGGCGCATCGACACCACGGGGTGGTGGTCGATGGCGCATCGACACCACGGGGTGGCGTGTCAAGGGACATTAGGCACTGCCCAGTGGCGGTCGATGGCACATCGACACCACGGGGTGGTGGTCGATGGCACATCGACACCACTGGGGGAGCTGCGCGCCGCCTCACCGTGATCTCGCCAGCTCCCAAATTTCATGATCGTTAACCTGGGGCCCAACTGCGGGCCAGCGCCGAGTTAGCGTCGCTACCTGCGTGTACTCCGTCGGCGCAACTGACGCCCGGCGGTCTCGCCTGCCCGCCTGCTTCCCCACCCCCCCTGTTACACAGGCAGCCAGTTATACAGGCACCTGAAGGCTGGTCAGCCTGGTGACGATTCGTCCAGGTCAGGGTGTGTTGAGTGGTGTCGCGGTCACAGTGAGTGCTTTTCGAGCGTTCATGTCACCTGATAACCTCTGGCCGCCTTCGAATGTGAGAGGTGACCGCATGGAGACCGAGGGGCCAGTCGCCGCAGGTGGAACGTCGGCAGGAGTGGCGGTGCAGGCGGCTGGCGATGCCGCCGAAGGCCGCCCGAGAGGGCTCACGGTCCTGCGGGATCCGCTCACGGTCCTGCGGGATCCGGTGGTCCTGGCGATCGCGTTCACCACGCTGCTCGCCGTTGGCCTGCGGGTTTACTATCTCAGCCGGCCTGGCTACCTGCTCGGGGTGACCGAGTACGACGATGGGCCCTACTTCGGCAGCGCCGTCAGGCTGGTGTCCGGGGTGATGCCGTACCGCGACTTCGTTTTCGTGCAGCCGCCCGGCATCACGCTGCTGATGGTGCCGGCCGCGCTGCTGGCCAAGATCACCGGGACCGCCTGGGGAATGGCCGCCGGCCGGATACTCACGGTGCTTGCGGGCGTGGCATGCGTGCCCCTGATGGGCCGGCTTGCCCGCCATCGCGGGACGTTCACCACCCTGGTCGCCTGCGGCGTGCTCGCCGTCTTCCCTGATGGCGTGTCCGCCGCGCACACCGTGCTGGTGGAGCCGTGGCTGGTGCTCTTTTGCCTGGCCGGAGCCGTCTTGATGGTCGACGGGGACCGGCTGGTCAGCGGGCGTGGGCTGGTGCTCGGCGGCGTGGCGTTCGGGTTCGCCGGGGTGATCGAGGCGTGGGCGATCGTGCCCATGCTCGTTTTGCTCGTGCTGTGCCTGACCGACCCGGTTCCAGGAAAATCCAGGGTGAGCCGGGCGCTGCCATTCGCTGGTGGCGTCGCTGCCGGATTTATCGTGCCGGTGCTGCCATTTGCCGCCGCCGCGCCGCGTGGTTTCTACCAGAGTTTGATCGTGGCGCAGGTTGGGCCCAGGTCGGGGGCCACCCGGGTGCCGCTGCTGTCGCGGCTCACCGAAATGACCGGGCTCAGCGATATCCGCATTCCGGTGCATGTGAACCTGCTGTTCACGCACTTCGTCCTGTCGTCCAGCGTGGTGAACTGGACGATGGCGGTGATTCTGGTGGCGCTTGCCATCGGTGTTCCGGCCGCGCTGAACCTGATCACTGGCCAGCCGCCGACCACGCTGGAATGGTTCGCCCTGGCGAGCACCGAACTCATTGTGGTCATGTTCCTGTGGCCGGTGCAATTCCACTACCATTTCACGGCGTTCCTCGCCCCATTCCTCGGCCTGGCCATCGCCCTTCCGCTGCCCCGGCTTTTCGCGCTGCGCAGGCAGGCGGGGGAGGGGGGCGAACCAGCCGCTCGCTCCCGGCTGGCCGCCCTGCGCACGCTTCCCGGCATCGCGGCGGGCTTGGCCGTGGTGGTGCTGCTGGCGTTCGCGTTCATCCAGGGCCGCACCGAGAGCCGGCTCACTCCGGTCGTCGGCCCGTCGGCCATCGGGCAAGCCAAGCGCGTCATCCCGCCAGGATCATGCGTCGTCAGCGACAGCGCCGCGCTGCTGCTGCTGGCCGGCCGGTTCGTATCGGGCAAGCCCGGCTGCGGTGTCATCGACGACGGCCTCGGCACCGACCTCGCGCTGTCGCACGGCCTGACCCCGGCCACCGACGCCGGCGACGTCCCAGCCGTGGCGCAGCTCTGGACCTCGGCGTTCCAGCACGCCCAGTTCGTCTGGTTCTCCCAGCACAGCTGGCGCCGGGTCGCCTGGTCAACGGCCGACCTGACGTACTTCCAGCACGACTTCAAGCCGATCCTGACAGATTCCTACAGCGACATCCTCTACCGCCGCGATCATGGCCAGCCCAGCTAAGACCACTGAGCGTAAGCCCTGACCTGCACAATCAGCGGCGCAAACGCCGCTTAGCCACCTGAATCGGACAACTTTAGGCAAGACCGTTGACGCTGCATCCGGCGTGGAGTACGTTGTGGGCACATTAGTTAGGATTGTTTCCTTACTAAGTGAAAGGAGAGGGTATGAGGCTCGGGAAGCTGAACCTTAAGCGCCGCTTCCTCGTCCTCGGTGTCGCGGTTATCGCCCCCGTCGGCCTGGCAATGGGGCTTCTCCTGCCAGCAACCGCCGGACCCGCAGGCGCCAAGGTGATCCCCGCATCGTCGTCGGTTACCGACTTCGTGACGTTCTACGGTTTCGTCGACAACTCACCACCTGGAAAGGCCATCGCCCATCCATGCATCCACAACCAGGCCGGTGGTGTGGGCACCTTCAGCAACCCGGTCACGTTCGCCGAGCACATCGATCTCAACGGCCCCTGGTGCCAGAAGATCTACGTGCCCTTCCTCAAGAAGTACTTTATTCACGAGGACCAGTGCAACCCGTGTGGTGGTGTTAACAACAACCACGTGGACCTGTGGATGGGTGGCGACTCGAACTCCACGCATAACCCGGAGAAGAGCGCGCTGCTCAACTGCGAGAACAAGTGGACCACGCACAACACGGTCATCCTCAACCCGCCGTCTAACGAGCCGGTGGACACAACGGCCCTATTCACCCCGCAGACCACCTGCCACGGTGGATCCGGAGACGGTGGTACCGGCGGGAGCTGATTAGGTAAAAGGTCTGGCACCGGATGCTCAACGGGTGGGCGCCCCTGACACCCGATGCTGGGCAGCGCCAGGGTCATTCCCCGAGCGCATGGCCCTGGACAGTGGTAGGTACGACGGTCGCCTGGAGCCTCTGGCAGCTCCGGGCGACCGTCCTTTCTGCGCAATATCTGGACGATAATTCTGTCCATCAGCAAATGGTCCGGTTCGCGACCGCACAAATCCGTGCCGGGCACGATCCGCTCACTTCCTGGTTCCCTTATCTCGGCCTCGGGTCGCCGCAGTTCCTGCATTACCAGAGCTCTCCGGCGATCCTGGCTGGCCTGGCCGGCCTGGTGGCCGGCCCGGACGCGGCCTTCCGCTGGTCGCTCTACCTGCTGTGGTGCCTGTGGCCGATCGCCATCTTCGCTTCGGCCCGGCTGCTGCGGCTGCACCCCTGGGCGGCGGCGCTGGCGGCGGCGATCGCGCCGTTCCTGCACAGCGCACCCGGGATCGGATACGAACAGCACGCCTATCTCTGGGTGGGCTACGGGGTCTGGACCCAGCTCTGGGGCTCCTGGGCACTCCCGTTTGCCTGGGCGCTGAGCTGGCGTGCGGTGGCGGACAGGCGGTTCCTCGCCCCGGCAGCCGGGGCGGTCGCGCTGACCGCAGCGTTCCACTACGAGACCGGCTACCTGGCCTTCATGGCGATCCTGATCATGCCGTTCCTGGTCCGCCGGGGCCTGCGGGCCCGGATGCTGCGCGGCGGCGTGCTGCTGGCCGTCTCGCTGCTGGCCAGCGCCTGGGTCGTGGTGCCGCTGCTGCGCTACGCCCGCTGGGCCAGCATCAACCAGGCGCTGTCCCATACCCCCAAGGTGAACGGCTACGGTGCCGGCCAGACCATGACCTGGCTGATCACCGGCCGGATCTTCGACGACGGGCACCTGCCGGTGATCAGCCTGCTCGTGCTGGCCGGCCTGGTGGTCGCGGTGCTCCAGTGGCGGACAGCCGGTCGGGCTGGCCTGGGGAGCCCGGGCCGTGCACTGGTGGCGTTGCTCTGCGCGGGCCTGCTGCTGTCGTTTGGCCGCACCACGTTCGGCAGCGTGATCAGCATCATTCCCGGCAGCGGCGACCTGTTCTTCCGGCGGTTCCTGATGGGCGCCCAGCTCGCCGGGATCTACCTGGCGGGCCTCGGCGCGGCGGCGGTGGGGGAGCAGGCTCTGCGGCTGGCCACCCGCTGCGCGGACCACCTCACCCGCCGGGACCTGGCCTGGCTGAGGTGGGCGCCGGCCGGTGCGCTGGCTGTCGCGGCGGCGGTCTACCTGTTCCCGGCCTGGCACTATGCCGGATCGATGGCCGCCATGAACTCATCGGACATCCACTTCCAGCAGCTCGCCCAGTCCGGCGAGCCACAGGTCGGCGCTGCGGCCGCATATATAAGGCATCACGGCGACGGCCGGGTCTACGCCGGATCGCCGTCCAACTGGGGCCAGTACTACACGGTCGGCTTCGTGCCGATGTACGCCTACCTGGAGAGCCAGGACGTCGACGAGGTCGGCTACACGCTGCGGACCGCCTCGCTGATGACCCAGCCGGAGTACCACTTCGACGGTGCCCAGCCGGGAGACTACGCCGTGTTTGGCATCCGGTACCTGCTGCTCCCGGCCGCGCCGGCCACCCGCCGGCCGCCGCCCGGGGCGATCCTGGTCCTGCACAACGACCTGCTGCGGCTCTACAAGCTGCCCGGTGACTCCTATATAAGGGTGGCCGAGACGGTGGGCAGCATCACCGCCAGCCGCGCCGACATCGGCAGCCAGACCGTCTCCTACCTGCGCTCCCGGCAACCAGCCCAAGATCGGTATCCAGCCATCGCCTACAGCGGCGCACCAGCGGCCAAGCCCACGCAGCCCCCGGTCACCACGGCGGCGGCCCGCCTTTCCAGCCCGCCCGGCACCGTCCTGACCGAGAACGCCGACCTGACCGGCGGCACCGCAACCGCCGTCGTGCACCTGCACCGCCGCGCGGTCGTCGTGCTCAGCGCCTCCTACGACCCCGGCTGGTCAGCAACCCTCGACGGCCACCCCGCCGCCACCGAGATGGTGGCCCCGGCCCTGGTAGCCGTCACGGTCCCACCCGGCACCCACCACATCCAGTTCCGCTACACCGGCTTCCCCTACTACCCCGAGCTCCTGGCCCTCGCGGTGATCGCCCTGTTCGCCACCGCGGCCCTCACCTGCCGTCGCCCCCGCTCCCAGTCCCAGTAGGTGTCCCTGGCGGCGGCGGGGGGCCAAGTTCGCCCTCGGCCGCCGGAGGTCAGGCTTTGCCCAGGTGGGCGAGGATCGCTTGCAGGACCTCCGTCGCGGCTGGGCGGAAGGCCGGGGCCGCTGCCAGGCCGCCGGCAGCGATCGCGGCCCGGTCGACCTGGATGCGGCGGCAGGCTGGGGCGATCAGGGTGGCGCCGACGTAGCCGAGCACGCTGGTCAGCGAGGCCTGGGCGGCATCGCCCCGGCCTTCGGGGGCCACGTTGATCCAGGCGGCGGGCTTGCCGTACATCTCGCCGCCGCCGACTGTCCAGTCGAGCAGATTCTTGAAGCTGCCGGGCAGGCCGCCGGCGTACTCGGGGGTGCAGAACAGCACGGCGTCCGCCGCCGCGATCCGCTGCCGCAGCTTGGCCACCTCGGACGGGAGCGGCTCGTGGTCATCGTCGGGATTGAACGCCGGGAGCAGCGACAGGCCGTCATACAGGACGGCCCGCACTGCTGGCGGTGCCCCGGCCGGGGACTGCCCGGTCATCGACAGGATCGTGCGCAGCGCGGCCGTGTTGGCCGAGCCGCTGCGCGTGCTGCCGGAGACGAGCAGGATTCTCACCGGTTCGCTCATGTCACCGATCATCGCGCATGCGGGCTCAGCACCAGGGTGGAGTGGTGGGCCAGGATGCCGCCGTTGCCGCTGACCAGAATGACGTCGCTGGCTGGGGACTGCCGTTCACCACCGTCGCCGCTGGCCTGGATCACCGCCTCGGACAGCGGGGTGAAGCCCCACATGTAGTAGGCGGAGAGCTGGCCGCCGCCGGTGTTCACCGGCAGTGAGCCGCCGGGGGCGAGTGCACCCGAGGCGGCGAACGGGCCACCCTCACCCTTGGGGCAGAAGCCGTAGTCCTCCAGTGTCACCAGGACCGTGTAGGTATAGCAGTCATAGATCTGGCACATGGTCACGTCGCCGACGGTGATGCCCGCCATGGCCAGGGCGGCCGGGCCGGCGATGGCCGCGCCGGTGGACAGGCCGAAGCTGCTGCCGCGCTCCAGTTGGTGGCCGGGGTGGCCCTGGCCCCAGCCCCAGACGTGCACCGGCGGCTTGCGCAGGCTGGCGGCCTGGTCCGCGCTGGTCACCAGCACGGCGATGGCGCCGTTGGAGACCAGGCAGCAGTCGAGCAGGTGCAGCGGCTCGACGATCCACCGGGACGCCTGGTGACCGGCCAGTGTGATCGGATCCCGGAACTGGGCGCACGGGTTCCCGGCGGCCCAGGCGCGCTGGGCGACCGAGATCGCACCGAGCTGCTCGCTGGACGTGCCGTAGGTTGCCATGTGCCGCCGCGCGGCCAGCGCATACTCGGCGGTGACCGTGCGGTAGCCGTACCCGCCGCGCAGCCCGGCCAGGCCATGCCACTCGGGCCTGACGGCGGCGGGGGCGCCGCCGGACCGGCCCATGCCGAACGTCGCGCCGGCCGGCGCTTCGGGCCGCAGCGGTGTGTCCGCGAACACGCAGGCGACCACGGACGCCGAGCCGCTGGATATCGCGAGCGAGGCCAGCGCGACCGCCGCCCCGGCCGAGGCGCCGTAGGAGTTGATCACGCTGAGCAGGCGGAGGTCGCGCAGGCCGAGGAGCTGGGCCAGGCCGACGTCCAGGGCACCGGCAGCGATTCCCGGGCAGACCAGCAGGCCATCGAGATCCGCCAGCCCCAGCCCGGCGTCCGCCACCGCCAGCCGCACCGCCTCGGCGGCCAGCCGCCGCGAGCTGCGGCCATACACCTTGCCGAGCTGGGTCATCCCCAGCCCGGCGATCGCCGTGCCAGGTGGGTTCGCTGCTCCCACAATCCCCTCCCTCCCGGGTCAGCATCATCGACCGCAAGACCGTGTCCGCCCGGCAATTTCTTTTCCCCGGAATCTTTGATCATCACCGTACCGAACGACATTCGGGTAACTAACAGCGGACGTACGCTGCGTGGTGTGGCGCCCACCGGGCGCAGTGGGCCAGTGTCGATGCGAGCTGCGGATACTCACGGCTGTTATCCTGAGGGTCCGTGGACCGGCGGGACGGCCCGCACTCGCACCGACCACGGGAGCCAATCTTGGCTGCATCTTTGCGTGCATCACGGCCGATCGAGACCAGGCATCTCTTCGTAACCGGGGGGGTTGCGTCGAGCCTTGGCAAGGGTCTCACCGCCTCTAGCCTGGGAAGATTGCTGAAACTGCGGGGCCTGCGGGTCACCATGCAGAAGCTCGATCCGTATCTGAACGTCGATCCTGGCACGATGAACCCGTTCCAGCACGGCGAGGTCTTCGTCACCGACGACGGTACCGAGACCGACCTTGACGTCGGGCACTACGAACGGTTCCTGGACACCGAGCTGGCCGGGTCGGCGAACGTCACCACCGGGCAGATCTACTCAACGGTGATCGCCAAGGAGCGCCGGGGCGAATACCTGGGGGACACCGTCCAGGTCATTCCCCATATCACCAACGAGATCAAGTCCCGGATCCTGGAGATGGCCGGGCCCGCGGTCGACGTGGTGATCACCGAGGTGGGCGGCACGGTCGGTGACATGGAGTCGCAGCCGTTCCTGGAGGCCATCAGGCAGATCCGGCACGAGATCGGCCGGGACCGCTGCTTCTTCCTGCACGTGTCCCTGCTGCCTTATATTCAGCCGTCCGGCGAGCTGAAGACCAAACCTACCCAGCATTCCGTGGTCGCGCTGCGCAGCATCGGCATCCAGCCGGACGCGATCGTCTGCCGGTCGGACCGGGCGATCAGCGGCGGGCTGAAGCGCAAGATCAGCCTGATGTGCGACGTGGACGAGGAAGCCGTGGTGTCGGCCGCCGACGCGCTGTCCATCTACGACATTCCCCGGGTGCTGCACACCGAGGGCTTGGACGCCTATGTGGTGCGCCGCCTCGGGCTGCCCTTCAGGGACGTGGACTGGCGCGACTGGGACGAGCTGCTGCGCCGGGTGCACCGGCCGGCCCGCAGCGTGACGATCGCGCTGGTCGGCAAGTACGTGGACCTGCCCGATGCCTACCTTTCCCCGGCCGAGGCGCTGCGGGCCGGCGGGTTCGGCAACGATGCGCGGGTCACCATCCGGTGGGTGACCAGTGACGACTGCCAGACAGAAGAGGGGGCGGCGCGCCAGCTCGACGGGGTGGACGGGGTGCTGATCCCGGGTGGGTTCGGCGTGCGCGGGATCGAGGGGAAGATCGGCGCGGTGCGCCATGCCCGCACGCACGGCATCCCGCTGCTTGGGCTGTGCCTCGGGCTGCAGTGCGCGGCCATCGAGGTCGCCAGGGACCTGGCCGGGCTGGCCGGGGCGAACAGCACCGAGTTCGACCCGGAGACGCCGCACCCGGTGATCGCGACCATGGCCGATCAGGAGGACGTGGTGGCGGGGGAGCGGGACATGGGCGGCACCATGCGCCTTGGCCTGTACCCGGCGGACCTGGCCGAGGGGAGCCTGGTGCGCGGGCTGTACGGGAAGGACACCGTGGCCGAGCGGCACCGGCACCGGTACGAGGTCAACAACGCCTACCGGGATGTGCTGGAACAGGCCGGGCTGTCCTGCTCGGGGCTGTCGCCGGATGGCCGCCTGGTCGAGTTCGTCGAGCTGCCGCGCAGCATGCACCCGTTCTTCGTCGCCACCCAGGCGCATCCGGAGTTCCTCTCCAGGCCGACCAGGCCGCATCCACTGTTCGCCGGGCTTGTCGGCGCCGCACTGGAGCGCTCCAGAACCGCGAACGTCACGACCCGCGCGGCGGCGAGCGCGTGACGGATGGCCAGGCCGAAGCCAGCCGGCTGACCGACACGGCCGAGCCATGGCCGGTGCTGAGTTCGGCCAGGCACTTCCACGGCCGGGTGATCGACGTCCGCACGGACCAGGTGCTGATGCCGGACGGGAACACCGCCGAACGCGAGGTGGTCGAGCACCCGGGCGCGGCGGCGATCGTCGCGCTGGACGAGCGGGACCAGGTGCTGATGATCCGCCAGTACCGGCACCCGGTGGGCTGGCTGCTCTGGGAGCTCCCGGCGGGCCTGTGCGACAAGCCGGGCGAGCCGGCCGCTGTCACCGCCGAGCGCGAACTGCTCGAGGAGACCGGCTACCGGGCGAGCGACTGGCGGGTGCTGGCCGACTACTTCTCCTCACCCGGAATAAGCGACGAGCGGGTGCGGGTCTTCCTCGCCCGCGGCCTGTTCGAGGTGCCGCACGCGGAGCGGGACTTCGTCCCCGAGGACGAGGAAGCGTATCTGCGGCTGGCCTGGGTGCCGCTGGACCGGGCGGTTGCGCTGATTCTGTCCGGCGACATGCACAATGGCGTGACCGAAGTGGGTATCTTGTCCGCGTATGCCGCCCGGCGGGACGGGTTCGCGGGGCTTCGCCCGGTGGACGCGCCCGAACGCTGACCGGCGGCCGCAGGGCCCGCCAGGACCGACACGCATGCGGCAACGGGGCCGCGCGCCCTGGCGATTCAGGAAGGGGCTGGCAGGCATGAAGGTTGGCGTCCCCAAGGAAGTCAAGAACCACGAGGACCGGGTGGCCCTCACCCCGTCAGGCGTGCACGAGCTGGTGCGCGCAGGGCACGAGGTGTTCGTGCAGGCCAGCGCCGGGGTCGGCTCGGCCATCCCGGACGCGGACTTCATCGCCGCCGGCGCCGCGATCCTCGGCACGGCCGACGAGGTGTGGGACACCGGTGAGCTCATACTCAAGGTCAAGGAGCCGGTCGCCGAGGAGTACCACCGGATGCGCAAGGACCAGGTGCTGTTCACCTACCTGCATCTGGCCGCGAGCCGCGCGTGCACCGACGCGCTGCTGGAATCCGGCATCACGTCGATCGCTTACGAGACCGTGCAACTGCCCGACGGATCGCTGCCGCTGCTGGCCCCGATGTCGGAGGTCGCCGGGCGGATGGCGCCCCAGGTCGGCGCCCCCCACCAGCAACGCGACGGTGGCGGCCGGGGGGTGCTGATGGGCGGCGTCTCCGGCGTCTACGCCGCGAAGGTAGTCGTGCTCGGAGCCGGAGTGTCCGGCATGAGCGCCGCGGCGATCGCGCTCGGCATGCAGGCTGAGGTGCTGCTTGTTGAC
>DASXMU010000410.1:0-12543 GCA_036495485.1 Streptosporangiaceae bacterium | reverse complement strand
CGCCACCCGGGCGACCCGGGTGACGATCGGGCCGATCTGCTCTGCCGGACCCGGCCACGAGAACCTGACGACACCGACCCCAAGCTTCATGATCTCCACCATCCTCAACCACATCATTAGCCGGACAATGACTATCCTTAGCCGGCTTACGCTCATGGCGTCAACCACCCCGGTGCAGAGGCATCCCACTCTCCCTGCCGAGCCCACCCGGCCAAGGCGGTCGATGGCACTTCGACACCACGGGGTGGCGGTCAGTGGCACATCGACACCACGGGGATTGTGCTAGCGGGGGCCCGGCCGGGCTGAGTGAGGGCCACGGCCCCTGCGGCGGCCGACAGGTACGCTAGCGGCACGATGCCCGAGGATCCGACCGCCGCGTTCCAGCCTGCCTTCTGGGCCGTCAAGCTGGTGCTCGCGCGCGCCTCGGCCACCGCCTTCGCCCGGCACGGCGTGCACGAGGGCCAGCAGTACATCCTGCGCTGTCTGTGGGCCGAGGACGGCCTGCCGCCCGGCGAACTCGCCAAGCGCCTCGGCCTGGCCACCCCCACGGTCACCCGGGCCGCCGCCCGGATGGAGGCGGCCGGCCTGATCCACCGCGAGCCCGACGAACACGACCGCCGTCTCATCCGGCTGTACCTCACCGAGCGCGGCAGCACCCTGGAAAAGGTCATCGCCCAGGAGATCGACGAACTCAGCGAGCGTGCCCTAGCTTCCCTCGACCCCACCGAGCGCGCCGCCCTGGTCCACTACCTGGACACCATCCACCGCAACCTGTCCTGACCGCCTGAACCACCGCCACCCCGTGGTGTCGAAGTGCCATCGACCACCACCCCGTGGTGTCGAAGTGCCATCGACACCACAGGGAAGTGCCATCGACCGCCACTCTGTGGTGTCCCTGTGCCATCGACCGCCACTCTGTGGTGTCGAAGTGCCATCGACACCACAGGGAAGTGCCATCGACCGCCACCCTGTGGTGTCCCTGTGCCATCGACCGCCACTCTGTGGTGTCCCTGTGCCATCGACCACCACCCCGTGGTGTCGAAGTGCCATCGACACCACAGGCCAGCCGCCGCGCTGCCACAATGGCGGCACTCGGCGCTGCTCCTGCTCCCGGCGGCCGGGATTGGCTAGCTGGAGAACTCGGCCAGGGTGCGTTCGGCTTCGGCCAGCCATTCGCGGCGGGCGGCCAGGGCTTCGGCGGCGCTGGACTCCGCCTTGGCGTCGCCGCGTTCGTGGGCCTTGGCGAGCTGCTTTTCGAGCTGGTCGATGGTGGCCTTGATCTGGGCCACCGTGCCCTGCGCACGGGCCACGGCCTCGGGGTTGGACCGGCGCCACTGGTTGTCCTCGGCCTTGCGCAGCGCATCCTCGACCCGGCGCAGGCCCGACTCCAGGTGCTCGCGGGCGTCGCGGGGTACCGAGCCGGCCTTCTCCCAGCGCTCCTGGATGGACCGCATCGCGGTCCGGGCCGAACGCAGGTCGCTGGCTGGCAGCAGGGCCTCGGCCTCGGCCAGCAGGCCCTCCTTGACCTTCGCGTGCTCGCGCAGTTCGGCCTCCTTGGCCGAGTACACCGAAGAGCGTGCCTGGAAGAACTGGTCCTGCGCGATCTTGAACCGCTCCCACAGGGTTTCCTCGTCGGTGCGCCCCGCCCGGCCGGCCTCCTTCCACGATCGCATCAGGTCCCGGAAGGCGCTGGCCGTGGGGCCCCAGTCGGTCGAGGCGGCGAGCGCCTCGGCCTCGGCGCACAGCTTCTCCTTGCGGGCCTTGGCGGTCTCCCGCTCGCCTTCCAGGCCGGCGAAGTAGGCCTTGCGCCGCTTGGTGAACGCGTTGCGCGCGGCGGAGAACCGCTTCCACAGCGCGGTCTCGATCGCCCGGTCGGCATGCGGGGCGGCCTTCCACTCCTCCAGGAGCTGGCGCATCCGCTCGCCGCTGACCTTCCAGTGGGTCGCCTCGGCGACGATCCGCTCGGCCTCGGCGACGATCCGTTCCTTGATCTCGCTGGCCTCATGCCGGGCGTGCTCACGGGCGGCCTTAGCCTCCTCGCGCCGGCTGTCGACCTGGCCGGTCAGCGCCTCCAGGCGGGTCCGCAGGCTGTCCAGATCGCCGACCGCCCTGGCCTCCTTGACGCCGGACAGCAGCCGCTCGATGGTCGACTGCGCCTGGGCCGGTGACAGATCCGTGGTCACGAACCGCTGCTCGAGCAGCGCGACCTCGGTCTCCAGCGAGGCAAACTTGCGCTTGAAGAAGTCAAGCGCCTCCTCTGGGCTGCCCGCCTGCCACGAGCCGACCTCCCGCTCGCCCTCGGCGGTCCGGACAAACACCGTCCCGCTCTCGTCAACCCGGCCCCACGGATCGTTGGCGGTGCTCACCCGCGACCTCCTGCCCGCTGGCTATGCGGATGGCCGGATGCTCCGGCCCGCTCCCTGCTCAGTAACTACTGATCTTGACGCTTTCGATCGTGACCTTCTCGTTCGGCTGGCCACCGCCCGCTGGATTGTTGCCGTCGTTGCCAGCCTGAGCTACATTCCTGACGATATCCAGCCCTTTGACCACGACGCCAAAGGGTGTATAGCTCGGCGAAAGGCCACCGCCGCCGTAGCAGATGAAGAACTGGCTGCCGTTTGTGTCGGTTCCGCCCGAATTGGCCATGGCGAGGGTGCCCGCCGGGTAGGTGGCCCCGGTCGTGTTCTCGTTGCCGAACTTGTACCCCGGCCCGCCGCTGCCCGTGCCGGTCGGGTCACCGCATTGCAGCACGTAGATGCCGCTGTCGGTGATGCGCGGGCACGGCGTGTTGTTGTAGAACGCCTTGTCCGCCAGGTACACGAACGAGTTGACCGTGCACGGCGCCCGGTTGTTCAGCAGGTCGATGACGATGGTGCCCCGGTTGGTCACGACGGTCGCCTGGCTCTTGCCCGAAGAATCCGGCGTGGACGGCGGGGTGCCGACCTTGCGCGCGGCCGTCCCGCCCGGCGTGTACGTGCAGTGCGACGCCGGCGCCACCGTGGGCGCGCCGGTGGGCACGGTGGCCGCCGGCGTGGCCGGCGGCAGGCTCACCGGGGTCGTGGGCGAAGCGCTGGGCGAAGGGCTGGCCGAAGCGCTGGGAGTGGGCGTGGTCTGGGACGACGCGGACGCGGCCGGCTTGGAGGTCCCGAACAGGAAGTAGGACCCGACGGCTATGGCGACGACCGCAGCGGCCGATCCTCCGATGGCGGTTCGCTGCCGGACCTTGTGTGCCTGCTCTGTCCGCCGTACCTGCTGGCGCTCGTAGCGCTCACGCGCCAGCTTGCGCTGACGCTCCTTCTTGCCCGTCACCAGTGCTGCCTTCCTGGGCTGGGTGCTGCCGTGGCCAGAGATCTATGAAACCGAGCGAATGGTACCTGTGCCAGGACGCAATCGGCGGTTTCGTTACCGGTTCGGTAGCCTGGCAGCGTTACGCATGGACACTCACCCTGTATAGCGTCGCGTGCGGCGCGCATGCCCGAGCGGACCCCGCCGGGCGCCCTACCTGAGAGGACGACCGTGCTCGTCGCCGGGTTCCCCGCTGGATCGTTCGGGACGAATTGTTTTATCGCCGCCCCGGCGGCTGGTGAGGAATGCGTCATCATCGACCCGGGTCAGGACGCCGTCGACGGAGTCGAAGCGGTGCTCCGCCAGCACCGGCTCCGCCCGGTCGCCGTCCTGCTCACCCACGGGCACATCGACCACATCTGGTCGGTCGTTCCGGTCTGCGGCGCGAAGAACATCCCGGCCTACATCCACCCGGATGACCGTGAAATGCTCAGCGACCCGCTGCGCGGCCTCCCCGCCGGAGTGGGCGAGCAGCTGTTCGGCGGGATCACGTTCACCGAGCCGGACGACGTCGCCGAGCTCACCGATGGCGCCAGGCTGAACCTGGCCGGCCTGGAGTTCACCGTGGACCACGCGCCCGGCCACACCCCGGGCTCGGTCACGTTCCGGCTCCCTGCCGGGGACGCGGAGCCTGTTGTGGCCAGCGATGGCACCGGCGGCCAGCCCATCCTGTTCTCCGGCGACCTGCTGTTCGCCGGGTCGATCGGGCGCACCGACCTGCCCGGCGGGGACTACGAGACGATCCTGGTCAGCCTGGCCCAGGTGTGCCTGCCGCTGCCGGACGAGACCATCGTGCTGTCCGGGCACGGCCCGGCGACTACGATCGGCGCCGAGCGCACGTCCAACCCGTACCTCGCCCCGCTGACCGAGCGAGCGTAACTGCCGGCAGGCGTGCGAGCCGGACGAGACGAGACGACGGTCAGCTATCCAAAGAGCATAGGAAGGGCTGAGATCTGGATGATCCGAACGCACGAGGCCGGGGAACTGCGGGCGTCGGACGCCGGGCATCAGGTCACGCTGGCAGGCTGGGTGGCCCGCCGCCGTGACCATGGCGGGGTGGTCTTCATCGACCTGCGCGACGCGAGCGGCGCCGCCCAGGTGGTGCTGCGCGAAGAAGACCTCGCGCACGACCTGCGGGCCGAGTACTGCATCCGGGTGACCGGCAAGGTGAGCCGCAGGCCCGAGGGCAACGAGAACCCCGAGCTGCCCACCGGTGAGATCGAGGTCAACGCGGCCGAGGTTGAGGTGCTGAGCGAGTCCGCGCCGCTGCCATTCCCCATCGAGGGGTCCACCGAGCTGAACGAGGACGTGCGGCTGCGCTACCGCTACCTGGACATCAGGCGCGCCGAGGTCGCCGACGGGCTCAAGGTCCGCTCCCAGGCCGCCTACCTGACCGCTGAGGTGATGCGCGAGCACCGCTTCGTCCAGGTGGAAACCCCGTACCTGACCCGGTCCACGCCCGAGGGAGCCCGCGACTTCCTGGTGCCGGTCCGGCTGCGCCCGGGCAACTGGTACGCGCTGCCCCAGTCGCCGCAGCTCTTCAAGCAGCTGCTCATGGTCGGCGGGCTGGAACGCTACTACCAGCTCGCCCGCTGCTTCCGGGATGAGGACTTCCGGGCCGACCGGCAGCCGGAGTTCACCCAGATCGACATCGAGATGAGCTTCGTCACCCGCGACGACGTGCTCTCCCTGGCCGAGGATCTGGTCGGGCGGCTGTGGGCCGAGATCGCCGGCTACCAGGTACCCACGCCCATCCCACGGATGACCTACGCCGACGCGATGAGCCGCTACGGCTCGGACAAGCCGGACCTGCGCTTCGGCAACGAGCTGATCGACATGACCAGCTTCTTCACCGGGACCGGCTTCGGCGTGTTCCAGGCGCCGCACGTGGGCGCGGTGGTCATGCCCGGCGGCGCCGCACAGACCAGGCGCGAGCTCGACGGCTGGCAGGAATGGGCCCGCGCGCGCGGCGCGCGCGGCTTGGCCTACGTCCTCATCGACGCCGACCGGCAGGTCTCCTCGTCCGGGCCGGTCGCCCGGCACCTGTCCGAGGCCGAGCGGGCCGGGCTGCCCAAGGCCGTCGACGCCGCCCCCGGCGACTGCGTCTTCTTCGCGGCGGGCACCGCCTCCGCAGCCCGCTCCCTGCTCGGCGCGGCCCGGCTGGAGATCGGCCACCGCTGCGACCTGATCGACGGCGCGGCCTGGGCGTTCACCTGGGTCGTGGATGCGCCGATGTTCGAGGAAAGTGCCTCGGGCGGCTGGACGGCTGTGCATCACCCGTTTACCGCGCCGCTGCCAGAATGGGCCGGCAAGTTCGGCAGCTCGCCGGAGGAAGCGCTGGCCGACGCCTACGACATTGTCTGCAACGGAAACGAGATCGGCGGCGGATCGATCCGGATCCACCGCGCCGACATGCAGCGCAAGGTGTTCGACGTCATCGGCCTGTCAGCCGGGGAGGCCGCCTCGCAGTTTGGCTTCCTGCTCGAAGCGTTCAAGTACGGGCCGCCGCCGCATGGCGGCATCGCGTTCGGCTGGGACCGGATCATGGCTCTGCTCGCGCACAAGGAGACCATCCGGGACGTGATCGCTTTCCCGAAGGCGGCCTCTGGGCTGGATCCGCTGACCGGGGCGCCTACGACGATTACGCCAGAGCAGCGGCGCGAAGCTGGGATCGACGCGAAGCCTGTCGTCAGTTAGACCGGTGGGGCGGAGGCCAGACGCCCGGGTCCTGGCCTGCCGGCTGCCGCCGAACGGCCCGGCCCCGGCCATCTGGCCCCGCTCAGCATTCGGGGGCGGGCAGAAAACCTGTGGCGCCGGCCGGGCTGGGCGGGTTTTCTTTGACAATGCGCTTTGAGCAGTTCGATGTGACGGACCCGGGGAGCATCCGGGTCTGGTACGAGATGTATCTGGCGGCTAAGGCGGTGGATGAGCCGCTGGGGCCGCCACAGTCGCTGCGTGCGTTCATCGGGTGGATGACCGAGGGCGCCGGGGTGTACTTCCAGCGGGAGGGCTGGTTCGTTCCGGGGGAGCGGGCCGGCAGCTGGGACGGGGCATTCGTGCTGGAGCTGCCGGCCATGGACAACACGCACCGGGCGAAGATGGACCTGATGGTAGCGCTGGACCGGCGCCGGCGGGGAATTGGCACCGCGCTGGCCGGGCATGCCGTTGAGCGCACCAGGGCTCATGGGCGGACGCTGCTGCGGAGCGGGGCCATGGAGGGCTCACCCGGTTCGGCGTTCGCGGCCGCGATGGGGGTGCGGCATGACATGACTGAGGTCCGGCGGGTGCAGGACCTGGACAACGTTCCGGCGGGGCGGCTGGCGGAGCTTTGGGCGAAGGCCCAGGCCGCGGCGCGGGGGTACTCGCTGGTGTCCTGGACAGGTGCGACGCCGGATGAGCATGTCGATCAGGTGGCCCTGGTGACGATGGCGCTGGAGGACGCGCCGCATACGGCCGGGCACGAGCCGGTGCATATCGACGCGGCGCGGGTCCGCAAGGACGAGCAGCGGATTGCCGTGCAGGGGGTGCGGTACTACTCGGTGGCCGCCCGGTGCGATGAGACCGGGGAGCTGGCTGGGATCACGCAGGTCGGGGTGGATCCGGAGCAGCCGGACTGGGGACACCAGGAGCTGACGGCGGTGACCGGGCCGCACCGGGGGCACCGGCTGGGGCTGCTGCTCAAGGTGGCGATGCTGGAATGGCTGGCGGCGGCGGAGCCTGCGGTGCGGCACATCATGACCGGGAACGCCGCTGCCAACCGGCACATGATCGCCATCAACGAGGAGCTCGGCTATCACGTGCTGGATCAGTGGCAGGTCTGGCAGATGGATGTGGGACAGCAGGGCGGCGTGGCTGTTCCGGCTGGGTCGGCGGCCACACTGGCCTGATCAAAACCGGCGGCCCGGCCTGGGGGGCGTGTGAGGGTTTGTGCGGGGCCCGGCCTGGGGGTCGTGTGAGGTTTGTGCGGGGCCTGGCCTGGGGGTTGTGCGCGGTAGTGTCGGGGCGTGGCCAGGGCGCAGGATGGGCAGTCAAGCAGCTTGTTCGATGCTGCCGAGGAAGAGGCTGCGCTGGCTGCGGCGCCGCTGGCGGTGCGGATGCGGCCACGGAGCATCGGTGAGGTCATCGGGCAGCGGCACCTGACCGGGGAAGGCACGCCGCTGCGGAAGCTGGCCGACAACGACGCGCCGATGTCGCTGGTGCTGTGGGGGCCGCCCGGGACGGGGAAGACGACGCTGGCGCACGTGCTGAGCCTGACGACCAAGCGCGAGTTCGTTGAGCTGTCGGCGGTGATGGCCGGGGTCAAGGATGTGCGGGCGGCCATCGACGCGGCGCGGCGCAGGCTGGGGCTGACCGGGAAGCAGACGCTGCTGTTCATCGATGAGGTGCACCGGTTCAACAAGGCGCAGCAGGATGCGCTGCTGCCAGCGGTGGAGAACCGGTGGGTCTCGTTCATCGGGGCGACCACGGAGAATCCGTTCTTCTCTGTGGTGGGGCCGCTGATGTCCCGGTCGCTGCTGCTGACGCTGGAGCCGCTGACCGAGGCGGACATAGTCGAGGTGATCGAGCGGGCGGTGGCCGGCGAGCGCGGGCTGGCCGGGGCGGTGACGCTGCAGCCGGACGCCCTCGAGCACCTGGTGCGGCTGGCTGGCGGGGACGCACGGCGGGCGCTGACCTACCTGGAGGCGACGGCGCTCGGGCTGCCCAGCGGCGGGTCCATCGACGTCGGGACGCTGGAGCGTGCGGTGGACCGGGCGGCCGTCCGGTACGACCGGGACGGCGACCAGCACTACGACGTGATCAGCGCGTTCATCAAGAGCATCCGGGGCAGCGACGCCGACGCGGCGCTGCACTACCTGGCCAGGATGATCGAGGCGGGAGAGGACCCGAGGTTCATCGCCCGGCGGCTGATCGTGCACGCCAGCGAGGACATCGGGCTGGCCGACCCGACCGCGCTGCAGGCCGCTGTCGCCGCCGCGCACGCGGTCGAGTTCGTCGGGCTGCCCGAGGCCAGGATCAACCTGGCCCAGGCGGTCATCCATCTGTCGCTCGCACCCAAGTCCAACGCGGTGATCAAGGCGATCGGGGCGGCCGAGGGCGACGTCAAGGCGGGGCTGGGCGGGGCGGTGCCGGCGCACCTGCGGGACGCGCACTACCAGGGCGCCCAGCGGATCGGGCACGGGCACGGGTATGAGTACCCGCACGACTTCGAGGGCGGCATCGTGCGGCAGGCCTACGCACCCGAGGCCGTCGCGGGCCGCCGCTACTACGAGCCGTCCCAGCACGGCACCGAGGCCCGGTACGCCGAGCGCTCGCAGCGGATCCGGGCTGCCCTGGATATGTCCGCGGATTCCGGGCAGGCAGAGCAGGCGCCGGGCGACACGCCCGGTGAGCGCCAGATCCCGCCGTCCTGACCTGGTCATTCCTGACCTGGCGGTGACCTGGCCGTATACGCGGTAAGGTCGGGCGGGTGAAGGAGCAGGTGCGATGAACGCCGGGCAGGTAGCCGCGCTGATAGCCGCTGTCGCGTTCGCCGTCGGCGTGTGCGCCGCGATATACGCCCTGCTCAAACTGGCCAGACTGGCAACCGAGGCGACCCGGTACCTGACCGGGATGCAGCAGCGCACCGACGAGCTCATCGAGCAGGCGCACACGGCGATCGACCGGGCCAACGACCAGCTCACCAGGACCGAGGTCATCACCTCGAACGTGAACGAGGTGACCGCCAACGTCGCCGAGCTGACCGAGCACATGTCCGCGCTGGCCAGCCTCGGCCGGGCGGTGACCGCCGGGCCGGTGGGCAAGGCCGCCGCGCTCGCCTACGGCGTGCGCCGGGCGGTCAGCCTGCGCCGGGACGGCGGAAACCGGCGGGTCGCGCCCGCGCCGCGCGCCGCGCTGCCGCCTGCCGTAGGGCGTCTTTCCGGCGAAAGAAGCACGGTCCGCCAGGGGATCGGGGCGGGATCGATCACCCCCAGGGTGAGCGGCCGGACGACCGGCAGGCCGTCGCGGTGACCCACAGGCTGTTCTGGCTGACCGTCGGCGCCGGGTTCGGCATCTCCGGCTACCGGCGGGTGAACCGCGCCATCAGGGGGTTCACCCGCCCGGTGCCGCAGCACCCCCGGCTCCAGCTCGCCGGGCTGGCCGAGTTCGCCCGCGACGTCCGGGACGGGATGGACCTGTACGAGGAGCAGCAGCGGCTGAATATCGAGCGGCGCCGAGCTCCTGCCGTAGGGCAACTTTCCGGCCAGTCAAGCGAAGGCCATACGCTCGATGTCCACCGGGGGAGTGCCGCCGAGAGCAGCCGCGACGGTTCGCCGGCGCCCCGCGCGCACCACTAGCCCCCACCGAACCCACAGAGAAGGACGGCCGCTAATGGAGTCGGCAGAGATCGCACGCCGCTTCCTGACCTATTTCGAGCAGCGAGGGCACACCGTGGTGCCGTCGGCCAGCCTCGTGTCGGAGGACCCGACGCTGCTTTTCGTGGTGGCCGGCATGGTGCCGTTCCTGCCGTATCTGCTCGGCCAGCAGGCCCCGCCGTACAAGCGGGCCGCCAGCGTGCAGAAGTGCCTGCGCACAGTCGACATCGAGCGGGTCGGGACGAACGCCAGGAGCGGCACGTTCTTCCAGATGCTCGGCAGCTGGTCGTTCGGCGACTACTTCAAGGCGGAGGCCATCCCGTGGGCCTGGGACCTGCTCACCAGCTCCGAGCGCGACGGCGGCTTCGGCTTCCCCGAGGACAAGCTGTGGGTGACCGTCTACCTCGACGATGACGAGGCGTTCGGCATCTGGCGGGACCAGGTCGGTGTGCCTGAGGCCCGGATCCAGCGGATGGGCAAGGAAGAGAACTACTGGGACATGGGCGTGCCCGGCCCGTGCGGACCCGACTCGGAGATCTTCTACGACCGCGGCCCCGAGTACGGGCGTGACGGCGGCCCAGCCGTGGACGACGAGCGCTTCATGGAGATCTGGAACCTGGTCTTCATGCAGTACGAGCGAGGCCCCGGCCACGGCGTGGACTACGAGATCATCGGGGATCTGCCGGCCAAGAACATCGACACCGGCATGGGCCTGGAACGCATGGCGATCATCCTGCAGGGGGTGGACAACCTCTTCGAGATCGACACCACCTGGAAGGTGCTGGACCGGGCGGCCGAGCTGACCGAGCACAAGTACGGCCAGGACCGCAGGACGGACGTGGCGCTGCGGGTAGTGGCCGACCACATAGACAGCGCGGTGATGCTGGTCGCCGACGGGGTGCTCCCGTCCAACGAGGGAGCGGGCTACGTGCTGCGCCGCCTGCTGCGCCGCAGCATCCGCAACCTGCGGCTGCTGTCCGGTGGCCAGCGCGGCAGCAGCGACGGGCTGTTCATGCACGAGCTGACCGGCACCGCCGTCGAGGCGTACGGCCCGCAGTTCCCCAACCTGATCAGGGACGCGGCCAACATCCAGACGGTGATCGAGGCCGAGGAGGCGGCGTTCCTGGCCACGCTGCGCACCGGCAGCACGATCTTCGACACGGCGGTCATTGAGGCCAAGGGCGCGGTCGAAGCCTCGGGCACGGTCAGCGGCCCGCCCACGCTCGGCGGGGACAAGGCGTTTCAGCTCCACGACACCTATGGCTTCCCCATCGACCTGACCCTGGAGATGGCGGCCGAGCAGGGGCTGAAGGTAGACGAGGAGGGCTTCCGCCGGCTGATGGCCGAGCAGCGCGACCGGGCCCGCAAGGACTCCCAGGAGAAGAAGACCGGTAACGCCGACGTGTCGGTGTTCGCCGCGCTGCTCGAGCAGTCCGGCAAGGCCGGCTTCACCGGCTACGACCAGGTCACCGGCGAGGCGGCGGTCACCGGCCTGCTGGTGGACGGCGTGCCGGTCCCGGCCGCGGGAGCGGGCACCGAGGTCGGCGTCGTGCTGGACCGGACCCCCTTCTACGCCGAGGGTGGCGGCCAGCTCGCCGACGCGGGCGTGATCAGGACGTCCAGCCCGGGCGGCGCCGACGCCCTGGTCGAGATCTTCGACGTGCAGACGCCGCTGCCCGGCGTGATCGTGCACCACGGCCGGGTGCGGGCCGGCCAGATCGTGACCGGCGCACCGGCCTATGCGGAGATCGACACCGAGCGGCGCCGGGCCATCTCCCGGTCGCATACCGCGACTCACCTGCTGCACCGCGCGTTCCGCGGGGCGCTGGGGGAGTCGGCCGCGCAGGCGGGCTCGGAGAACTCGCCTGGCAGGCTGCGGTTCGACTTCACCGCCGCGGGCGCGGTGCCCGCCTCGATGCTCCGCGAGGTCGAGGACGAGGTCAACCAGGTTCTCATCACCGACCTGGACGTGCGGGCCTACCACACCTCGATCGAGGACGCACGCGGCATGGGCGCGCTCGCGCTGTTCGGCGAGAAGTACGGCGACGAGGTCCGGGTGGTCGAGGTCGGCGAGTACTCCCGCGAGCTGTGCGGCGGCACGCATGTGGCCAGGTCCGGTCAGCTCGGCCTCATCAAGGTCCTCGGCGAGTCGTCCATCGGCGCCGGCGTGCGCCGGGTCGAGGCGCTGGTGGGCATGGACGCGTTCCGGTTCCTGGCCGCGGAGAGCGTGCTGGTGAACCAGCTCGGTGAGCAGCTCAAGGCACGCCCCGAGGAACTGCCCGAGCGCATCTCCGGCCTGGTGGCCAGGCTGCGCGACGCGCAGCGCGAGCTGGAGAAGGTGCGCAGCGCGCAACTGCTCGCCTCCGGCCCGGAGCTGGCCAGCGGCGCACAGGACATCGCCGGGGTGAGCCTGGTCGCGCACCAGGTGCCCGATGGCACGGCGGCGGACGGGATCCGCAAGCTGGCGCTCGACGTCCGCGGCCGGATGCCCGCCGGGCAGCCGGCCGTGGTGGCACTGGCCGGCCTGCCCGAGGACCGGCCGGTGGTCGTGGTCGCGGTCAACGAGGCGGCACGCGGCAGGGGCATCGCCGCGGGCAAGCTGGCCGGGATCGCGGCGAAGGCGCTCGGCGGCGGTGGCGGCGGCAAGGACGACGTGGCGCAGGGTGGCGGCGCGCCTATCGGCCAGATCGGGCCCAACGCGATTGAGAGTGGGTTTGACGCGGTTCGTGCCGCTCTGAGGGACACCGCAGGGGGCAGTGGCGTACGGTGACCCCGTGAGCGTGCTTCAAGACCGGCCAGCGAGGGCGGGTGATTTGAGCCTGCCCGAGTGCCGGTGCGGGTGGCA
>DASXMU010000409.1:0-8706 GCA_036495485.1 Streptosporangiaceae bacterium | reverse complement strand
CCGTGCTGGCGCTAAGCCGCTGTCAGGCGTCCTGCCCGGCTGACGCTGCGCTCCGGGCGGCGGATGCCACCGGCTCCGCGGCTGGGCCAGGGTCCGCCAGACCCGGGTTCGCTGACCCGTTGGCGGCCGGCCCGGTGTCCGCAGTACCCGACTCCGCACTGCCCGGCTCCACGCTGCCCGGCTCCGCATTGCCCGGCTCCGCACTGTCCGGTACGGCGCCGCCGGAGGCGGTACCGTCCGCGGCACCGGCCCGGTCCGCGGTTCCGCCCCGGGGCCTGGGCACCTGCCTGTCGGATTGCGCGGCCCGCTCGGCCGCACGCTCGGACTTCGCGTCGCTCTTCTTCTTGTGCGGCCCGATCACCATGATCATGTTGCGCCCGTCCTGCTTGGGCTGCGACTCGACGAAGCCAAGCTCCTCGACGTCGCCGGCCAGCCGCTGCAGCAGCCGGAAGCCGAGTTCCGGCCGGGACTGCTCGCGGCCCCTGAACATGATCGTCACCTTGACCTTGTCCCCTGCCTTGAGGAACCGCTCCACGTGGCCCTTCTTGGTGCCATAGTCGTGGGGGTCGATCTTTGGCCGGAGCTTGATCTCCTTGATGACCGTCTGCGCCTGGTTCTTGCGTGATTCCCTGGCCTTGAGCGCTGACTCGTACTTGAACTTCCCGTAGTCCATCAGCTTGCAGACCGGTGGCCGTGCGGTCGGCGCAACCTCGACCAGGTCGAGATCGGCCTCCTGAGCCAGCCGGAGTGCGTCGTTGACGGAAACGATGCCTACCTGCTCACCGTTCGGGCCGACAAGACGGACTTCGGGGACGCGTATGCGCTCGTTGATACGCAGTTCGACGCTGATGTGACCTCCATGTACGTATTCACGAGAAAAGCCCCGCATGTCACCTGCATGCGGGGCGGCCACCACCCACGGCGCTGCCCGGTGCCTGTCAAGGGCACCGCGCTGCGTCCCGGCCCACGCTCGTAAAGCACCACCGCACGAGATGCGCGCGGCGACGCCAGGAGCTTCCGGCCAGACCCGCCGGCCCCGGGGTTCAAGACCCGTCAGGCCAGCCAGGTGGGAGGTGGTCCTCCGCTTTGCGGGCCTGGTGCGGGCGCACCAGGCCAGTTGGCGAACAACAATAACAGCATTTACCGGTTCCCCGGTATTCCCATGGCGCCAGCACCTCGTTGCCGTGCCTGGCGGCAGATCCTCAGTTCAGAACCCGCCTGGTGAACGCCTTGGTGCCGAGGTAGCCGAGCACCAGCGTGCCGCCGACCAGCATCAGCAGGATCGCCCACAGCTGCAGGTGACCGGTGGCCGGGGTCAGCACCGCGCGCAGCCCCTCGGACATATAGACCATCGGGTTCACCAGCACGGCGATCTGCAGCCAGCGGATGCTGTGCAGCGCCGACCACGGGTAGTAGACGCAGCCCAGCATGGTGGCAGGCAGCAGGATCGCGGCGAACAGCATCTGCATCTTGCGCGGGTCCATCAGCGTGCCGAGCAGCAGCCCGAGCGCGGAGGTCAGCAGCGCCCCGAAGATCAGCATGACCGCGAGCAGGGCCCAGTTGGTCACGGTCACCTTGGGCGACTGGCCGGACGCATGCACAAGGAGCACGATGGGAAACACAATCAGCGCGCCGAGGAACGCCTGGACCGCCCCGGCAATGATCTTCTGCACGGCCAGCACCTCGATCGGGACCGGGGCGAGCGCCCTGTCCTCGATCGTCCGCTGCCAGGAGAACTCCATCACCAGCGGGAACGTCGTCGCCATGATGCCCTGCATGAACAGCATGGAGGCCATCAGGCCGGGCAGCAGGATGGTGGCGAAGGTGACCCCGCTGGCCGCCGCACCGGCCCCGAAGATCCCGCTGCCGCCGATCTTGGGCATCACATAGGTGAACACGAAGACGAACAGCAGCGGCTGCATGATCGAGCGCGTGGAGGTGGCGATGAGGTTACGCCGCAGCACCCGGCCCTCCCGGGCCATCATCGCGGCGAACGTCCTGGCCAGGGTCGGGCGGGGCGCTGGTGCGTCGGTGATGATGGAGGCGGCGCCAGCACCGGTACCGGGTGCCAGGGACTGTTCGCCGGTCCGTGGCACACCCGTCGTGGTCGTCATTCGCGGTACTCCCGTCCGGTCAGGTTGAGGAACACGGTCTCCAGGCTCGGCTTCAGCTCGGTGGCGTCCCTGACGGTCAGGCCGACCGCGGAACCGGCCGTGACCAGGTCGCCGAGCACGCCCTCAGGCTCGCGGGTGAACACGCGGACCATGTCGCCATCGATCTCCAGCTTGCTGACCCCAGGCCGTGCGTCCAGCCGCGCCTGCAGCGCGAGCTCGGCCGGTGTCCCACCCTCGTACCGCACGGTGATCACCGTGTCGGCGCCAGCGCCGTCCTTCAGTTCGCCGATAGTGCCCGCGGCGAGGATCTTGCCGTGGTCCACCACGGCGACCCGGTCGCAGAGCGCTTCGGCCTCCTCCATGTAGTGCGTGGTGAGCAGGATCGTCTGCCCGCCGGTGTGCAGCTCGCGCAGGATGTCCCAGAGGTTCACCCGGGTCTGCGGGTCCAGCCCGGCGGTCGGCTCGTCCAGGAACAGCACATCGGGCCGGTGCACCAGGGCGCGGGCGATCAGCAGCCGCTTGGCCTGGCCGCCGGACAGGTCGGTGGCGATTGCCTTGCTCCGGTCGGCCAGCCCGAACGCCTCGAGCAGCTGCCCGGCCCGGCGCGCGGCGTCGCGCAGCCCCAGGCCGAAGAACCTGCTCCGGAACTCCAGGTTCTCTGCCACCGTGAGCTGCATGTCCAGCGTGTTGTTCTGGGTCACCACGCCGATCCTGCGCTTGACCCCGACCGGGTTGGCGACCACGTCGATGCCGGCCACCCAGGCCCGGCCGCCGGTCGGCACCACCAGCGTGGTGAGCATGCCGATCGTGGTGGACTTGCCGGCGCCGTTCGGGCCGAGCAGGCCGAAGAACTCGCCCCCGGCGACGTCCAGGTCGATGCCGCAGACCGCGTCCACGTTCCCGCGGGCGCTCTTGTATGTCTTGCGCAGATCCTCGGTGCGGATGGACGACTCGTCCAGCGCCGCCGTTCCCGATGACTGACCCGATGAGCCACGCTGGCCCGCGAGCTTGGTCACATGCGATCCTCTCGCCGGTGAGATGTGAGCTAACCTGAACGCCGGAATGGTCCCCAATATGCTCTGCAAAGGATATGCCGCTGAGCCGCCTGTTCGCCGTGAGCGACCTGCACCTGGGGTACCGGGCGAACCGCGAGATCGTGGATGGCATCAAGCCCGAGGGCCCCGATGACTGGCTGCTGATCGCCGGGGACGTGAGCGAGCGGGTTGCCGACCTGGAGTGGGTGCTGCGGCTGCTGACCAGCCGGTTCACCCGGGTCGCCTGGGTGCCGGGCAACCACGACCTGTGGACCCATCCCAGCGATCCGGTCCGCCTGCGCGGCGACGAGCGCTACCAGCACCTGGTCGGCGTATGCCGCCGGGCCGGGGTGCTCACCCCAGAAGATCCTTACGAAATCTTTGCCGGGCCGGACGGGCCGGTCCTGATCGCCCCGCTGTTCCTGCTCTACGACTACACGTTCCTCGCGCCGGGCACGCACAGCGCCAAGGAGAGCCTGGCCTACGCCTACGAGACCGGCATCGTGTGCAGCGACGAGGTGCTGCTGCACCCCGACCCCTACCCCAGCCGGGCGGCCTGGTGCCGGGCCAGGGTGGTGGCCACCGAGCAGCGGCTCAGCGCGTGCGACCCGTCGGTGCCGCTGGTCATGGTCAACCACTACCCGCTGGTCCGCGAGCCGACCCGGGTGCTGCGCCACCCGGAGTTCGCGCAGTGGTGCGGCACCGAGGCGACCGCGGACTGGCACCTCCGCTTCCGCACCGCCGCCGTCGTCTACGGCCACCTGCACATCCCGCGCACCACCTGGCACGACGGGATCAGGTTCGAAGAGGTCTCGCTGGGGTACCCGCGCGAATGGCAGGCCAGGACCAGCCGGCGTCCCATCCCCCGCGAGGTGCTGCCCGGGCCGGCCGCACCCGACCCGGGCACCGCCGGATGATCGAGCGCCTGCTGCCGCCGGGCGCCGTGGCCGCCGAACTGTTCGGGGACGAGCCCACCGGCCTGTTCCCCGCGGAGGAGGCGGCGATCGCCCGCGCCGTGGGCAAGCGGCGCCGTGAGTTCACCTCCGTCAGGGCCTGCGCCCGGCGGGCGCTGGCTCAGCTCGGGGAACCCCCGGCCCCGCTTGTGCCCGGTGAGCGCGGGGCCCCGCAGTGGCCCGAGGGCATCGTCGGCAGCATGACCCACTGCGACGGCTACCGGGCCTGCGTGCTGGCCCGCTCGGCGGACTTCGTCTCCATCGGCCTGGACGCCGAGCCCAACCTGCCGCTGCCGGACGGCGTGGACCGGATGGTGTGCCTGCCGGAGGAGCAGGACCACGTCGCCGAACTGGCGCAGCGCTCCCCCAGCGTCTGCTGGGACCGGCTGCTGTTCTGCGCCAAGGAGGCCGTCTACAAGGCGTGGTTCCCGGTCACCCGCACCTGGCTCGGCTTCGAGTCGGCCCGGATCGAGTTCGCGGACAGCGGCACGTTCACCGCCCGCATCCTCATCGAGGCGCCGATCGCCGGCTTCACCGGCCGCTGGCTGAACGAGGACGCGCACATCGTCACGCTCATCACGAATGCCGGAGCGTTATGCAAAACCGCATCGCGAGTGCAGGCCCCTGCGGGGTCCGCGCAAGCGATCGGGCAACGTTAACGGTGTGATCACCAGGCAATAATTTCATGACACGACTTTCGCATAAAACACCGTTAACCGGCCCGCCTGGCCAGCTCGGCGAGACCGGCCTCGCGCATCTGCGGCACCGGTGCCGCCACCCCGGTCATCAGCTCCACCTGCCACGCCGCCTGGTGCAGCAGCAGCTCGTATCCACTGATCACGGCCGAACCCGCCCGGCGCGCCGCATCGGCCAGCGGAGTCGGCCACGGGTTGTAGACCACGTCCATGATCGCCGTTGGCGCCTGGTGCCCATGGCGAAGCTGTTCGGTGAAAAAATCGATGCCACCTTCGGGAACGGTGGAGATCAGCAGATCCGTCTGGGGGTTCTTTCTTTTGAAATCTGAACTCCGGAACGGGGCCAGGCGGACCCGCACGCCAAGCCGCGACGCGGCAGCGAGCAGGCCGGCCGCCCTGGAGGGATCGCGGACGGCGACCGTCACCTCGGTCAGGCCCAGCTCACGCAGCGCGGCCAGCGCCGAGCAGGCGGTCGCGCCGGCACCCAGGATCGTCGCCGCGGCAGGCTTGACCCCAGCCTCGGTCAGGGCGGTGACCAAGCCGGCCACGTCGGTGTTGTAGCCTCGCGGCTCCTCGTCGTCAGTGAACACGACCGTGTTGGCGCCGCCGGTCGCGAGAGCGACGGGGTCGGTCCAGCCGAGCAGCGGCAGCACCGCGCGCTTGAGCGGCATGGTGAGCGACAGCCCGGCCCAGCCGGTGCCGCAGGACGCCAGCAGGGCAGGCAGGCCAGCCTCGCCGCATTCGATCGCGTCGTAGCGCCAGCCGTCGAGGCCGAGCGCGGCGTACGCGGCCCGGTGCAGCACCGGCGACAGCGAATGCGCGATCGGCTTGCCGAGTACTGCAGCCCTCATTTACCCAGGTTATGTTCCAGCTCGGCCTTGAGCTGCTCGAACTCGGTCTCGCTGCTGGTGAAGACGGTGTCCTTGGTCTTCGGGTTCACGTCCACGAAGTACAGCCAGGTGCCGTGGGCTGGGTGCAGTGCCGCCTGGATCGCCAGGTTGCCCGGGGAGTCGATTGGCCCGGGGGGCAGGCCCGTATGCGCGTAGGTGTTGTACGGCGAGTTCACCTTGAGCTGCTGATCCGAGGCGGAGATCCCGTAGGTGTTCAGCGCGAACATCACTGTGCTGTCGAAGTCGAGCGGCATGTGCTGAGCCATCCGGTTGTAGATCACCTCGGCGATCTTGGGCATGTCGGAATCCTTGCCTGCCTCGGCTTGCGCCAGGCTGGCCACGACGATGACCTGGGCCGGAGTGAGGTGGACCGCCTTCGCCGCCTGCGTCAGGCTGATCCCGGCCGCTTCGGAGTTGAATGCCGTCACCATCGCCTTAAGCACGGCGGCCGCGTTGGCATCCGGCTGGATCTGGTAGGTCGCCGGGTACAGGTAGCCCTCCGGGTTGCCGCCCGCGTAGGAGGGCAGGCCGAGGGCGGCGGTGTTCTTGATGGCCGCCTGGTAGGCGCTGAGCGAGATGCCCGAGTCCTTGCCGAGCGCGGCCAGGATCTGGCTGACCCGCCAGCCCTCTGGGATCGTGACCGTGAGCTGCACCTGTGACGACCGTTTGAGCAGCAGCGCCCAGGCCGCGGCGGCGCTCATGTGCTTGTGCAGCCGGTAGAAGCCCGGCTCGAGCCCGGCGGCGTTGTTGCTCTTCTCGGCGGCCAGCACCAGCGCCCGGGCGCTGGCGACGACGCCGTCCGTGTACAGCCGGTTCGCCACCGTGGTCGCGCTGTCCCCGGTCACGACCTGGAAGATGACCTTGCCGGTGCCGTCGCCGCTGTAGTTCGGCGGGTTGTAGTGCGACTCGATGACCCGGTAGAGGAAGAACCCGCCGACGAACAGCGGCACCACGATGATCAGCAGGATGATCATCGCGGACAGCCCGGCCACCCGGCCGCCGCGCTTGCGTGGCCGCCCGCGGCCGTCGTCCCAGCCGCCATTGCCGCCACCGCCACCGGCCCCAGAACCACCGCGGCCACGGCGGCTCCTGCCCCGCCCACGGCCAGGCGGCTCGCCGCCACCCAGCCCGGCGAAGAAACCGTCGCCGTCGGCCGGGTCGTTCCTGTAGTCGCCTGGGTAGCCGTCCTCCGCCCGGTCCGGGCGCCCTGGTGGGATCCCGGCGCCCTGGCCGGGCGCGTCGCCGCCGCCGTACTCCGGCGGGCCGCCGCGGCCACGTCCCCGCCGCCCCGGGGCCGGTGCGGAATCCGGGTACTGGGTGGTGCGGCCGGTACGCCGGTCTGCGGGGCCGCCGGGCTGGCCAGGCGCCGGCCGGTACGGGTCCTGGCTATCCCGGCGCTGGCCGGGGGCATCCTGGTACTGGCCGGGGACGTCCCGGTGCTGGCCTGGGACGTCCTGGTACAGGCCGGGGACGTCCCGGTGCTGACCTGGGACGTCCTGGTAGAGGCTGCGGTCTGCGGGAGCGCCGTATCCGTCCCGGCCGCCGCTGCGCCGGCCGCGCGGATCGCCGTGCGGGCTGGCCGGGTCCCCGCGCCGGGCCGGGGGTTCCAGGCGCCTGGCCGCGGGCTCGGCATAGAGGTCTGGCTGGCTGGGACGGCGGCTGGGCGGCTCGGGGTAGCGGTCGGGCCGGTCCCGGCGGGGCGCCTGGGCGCGCCTGCCCTCGGGCGGGGGGCGCAGGTCCCGGGCCGGGTCGTAGGCCTGCTGGGGTCCGGTGTGCGGCTCGCCCGCTGGCGGGTAGCCGACGCCCGGCTGCGCGGGCCGGCCGGCGGCGCCGGGCCGGCGGTAGTCGTCCCCGGGTGGGTGCTGGCCTGACCGCCCACGGGACCCGGGGGGCTCGCCGGTGTCTTGTGGGTAGCTGCCAGGATCGCGCGGCGGCCGGGCGGCCGGTGGGGGGCCGGCGCGCCGGGCGCCGCGGCCGTAGGTCTCGGCGGGCAGCGTGGGCATCGGCCCGGACGGGTGCCCAGTGCGAGGGTCAGCGGGGGGGCCGGCCCGCCGGGCGGCGCGGCCGTAGGTCTCGGCGGGCAGCGTGGGCATCGGCCCGGATGGATGCCCGGTGAGCGGGTCGGCGGGTGCCCGGCGCGGCACTGGCCCGCGCGGTGCTTGTGGCGGCACCGGCCCGCGCGGCGCCTGGGAGCCGGGCGGCTGGTACGGGTCCTTGGGGTAGCCGGGCGCTTCGGGTGCGGCCGAGTGCCGGCCGCGCCGTTCCTCTTCCCTGTCTTCTTCCCTGGCCTCCCTGGCGAGGTCCTGTGCCCACCGGTAATCGTTGGGGTTGTCGTCTGGCCAGGGGCTCTCGTCGGCGAACTCGTCCTCGCCCCGGCGCCGCCGGTCGCTCACTCCCGCGCTCCGGACGCCGGCAGTGCGGGCTCACCGGCCGGACGGCCGGTAGAGCGCTCCGCGTCCAGGGCCGCCTGCAGCAGCACCGCCGCGGCCGCCTGGTCCACCACCCCCCGCCGGGCCCGGGAGTCCCGCCCTGCGACCCGCAGCGCGTCGTGCGCCGTCACCGTGGTGAACCGCTCGTCCACCAGCCGGACCGGGACCGGGGCCACCCGGGCGGCCAGCCGGCCGGCGAACCTGCGGGCGTCCGCCGCGGCCTTGCCGTCCTGGCCGGACAGTGTGGTGGGCAGCCCGACGATGACCTCGATGGCGCCGCTCTCCCCGGCTAGCTCGGCCAGCCTGGCCAGGTCGCCCTTGCCGCGGGTCACCGTGGTCAGCGGGCTGGCCAGCGTGCCGCCGGGGTCGCAGCGGGCCACCCCGATGCGCGCCGAGCCGACATCAATGGCCAGCCGCACGCCGCTCCTCACCGGCATCCGCACAGGATATTGCCACCCGCACCGGCACTCGGGCAGGCTCAAATCACCCGCCCTCGCTGGCCGGTCTTGAAGCACGCTCACGGGGTCACCGTACGCCACTGCCCCCTGCGGTGTCCCTCAGAGCGGCACGAACCGCGTCAAACCCACTCTC
>DASXMU010000408.1:0-23944 GCA_036495485.1 Streptosporangiaceae bacterium | reverse complement strand
CTGGTGACCTCATCGGCGAACATGGCAAGCTGGTCGACCATGGTGTTCACGGTCTGCTTCAGCTCGAGCATCTCGCCCTGTGCGTCCACGGTGACCTTGCGGGTCAGGTCGCCGCGGGCCACCGCCGTGGTCACCACCGCGATGTCGCGGACCTGGGTGGACTTCTGCGTGACCTCCGAATCGAGCGTGGCGAGCTGAGCCGCCACCTCATCGACGAGCGTGCCGATCTGGGCGAGCATGGCGCTCTCCCCGGGCCGCAGATCCTCGGCCCGCCGGGCCCTGGGCCGGTAGTTACCATCGCTCAGCGCGGCGAGCGCGGCCCGCACTGGTTCGAGATCAGCATCGGTGTATCGTGCGGCAGGCTGTATCTGAGACGCTGGCCTGGCCATGCGGTCTCCCTCCTCGCAACCCGCTCGCAGCCTTCCGGCCCGAACAGTTCCGCGGCAGGTGTTCACTATCTACGCTATGAATGTCACAAGTCTGTCACGATAGAAGCGCCAGCCATGACCTAAGGCGACCATTCAGGAGAGCTAGGTGTCGCCATGGTCCGGTTGAACTGCACTCCTCCGGCCCAAACCGTTGAAAACCGAAGACCCCGTGAGGGGGGACGTGCAGGAACCTGACGAACGGGTAGCGACCGCCACGTACGCGCCGGAACCCGCAGCCGCCGCGCAGGCTCGCCGTTTCGTCCGCGAGACGTTGCGTTCATGGGATATACCCGGACCGGCCCCGCAGGCGTCCAGCCTGGTGGACGACGCGGTGCTGCTCACCAGCGAGCTCGTTACCAACGCCGTGGTGCACGCCGGGACGCAGGTCATGCTCACCTGCCGGATGGGGAACAAGGCTGTCGAGATCGCGGTGCGGGACCGGCATCCCGCGCGGTCGCTCACCACCCCCCGCCAGCCCCCGGGCGATCCCACCGAACGCACCAGCGGGCGCGGGCTGATGCTGCCGTCCGCGCTGGCCACCTCGTGGGGCGTCACCTACGCGCGGACCGCGAAGTCGGTGTGGTTCCGGATCGGTTTCGCCGATTACCCGGCCGACGCGGTCCAGGCCAGCGACGCTCCCTCGCCGGACGCGCTGTTCCAGGACGCCCCGTCGGCCAGCCGCAACGGCGCGCAGAGCGCCGTCCTCACCGGCGCGATCGACCCTGAGCCCGATGACCTGCTGTTCGACGGCGTGGCCGCCGTGGCCGACGAGCCGGGAGTCCACCGGCTCGACATCGGCAAGCTCGGCTATGACGAACTGCTCAGGCACACGGTGGAGACGGCCCGCGACGCGGTCGAAGCCGATGCCGCCTACGCCCTGGTCGCGGACGAAGACGGCGAGCTGCGGATGCGCGCCGCCGCCGGCCTCGGCCCACCCGCCGTGCTCGACGCCCTCGCCGGGCACGCCGGCCAGGCGGCCGACATGGCGTCCAGGTCGGTCATGACGGTCCCGTTCCTGGTGGAGGGCAGGGTCACCGGCATACTCGCCGCTGCATCCGGCGAGCCCAACCGGTTCGCCGAAGGTGATTCGGCCCGGCTGCAGCGCGTCGCCGACCGGATGGCACTCTCACTGGAGCGAGCCAGGCTGGGCGAGCTGGAGCGGGCCAGGCGCGGCCGGGTCAGCTTCCTGGCCGAGGCGAGCGACCTGCTGGCCGGCACGCTCGACCAGGAGAAGATCATCGCCCTGGCCGCGCAGCTGGTAGTCCCCAGGCTGGCGACCTGGTGTGCCGTCCTGCTGGCCGATGAGACCGGTGCCGCCCATCCCGCCTACGTGTGGCACGCCGACGAGTCCCGGCTGGACGCGCTGGGCAAGCTGCTCGACGCTGTCCCGGTCCCCGACGTGCCCGCCCGTGGCGGCGGCCGCAGCTGGTCCCTGGCGCTTGACGACCTCGACGGCATGCCGCTTGACGCGGTCGAACTGGCCTCGGACTCGGCCTGGTGCTTCCCCCTGGCCGCGCGTGGCCGCAGCCTGGGCATGCTGACGATCGGCCGGTCTCGCGGCGGCGGCCTCCCCAGAGAGGTCACCGAACTGGCCGAAGACCTGGCCCGCCGCACCGCCCTGGCCCTGGACAACGCGCAGCTCTACGAACACCAGCAGGAAACCAGCCGGGCCCTGCAACGCAGCCTGCTGCCCCCCGCAATCCCCCGGATCCCCGGCCTGGACCTAGCCGTCGCGCACGAGGTAGCCGGCGAGGGTAACGAGGTCGGCGGCGACTTCTACGACGTCTTCACGGTGGGGGAGGGCCGCTGGCGGTTCACGATCGGCGACGTCTGCGGCACCGGCCCGGCCGCTGCCGCCGTGACCGGCCTGGCCCGCCACACCCTGCGCATCCTGGCCGGCGAAGGTTACGGCGTCGCCGCGGTCCTGGACCGCCTCAACCGCCTGCTCGTCCAGGAGGGCGAGGGCACTACATTCATCACCCTCATCCACGGCGAGATCACCCAGGCCGTCAGCGACACAGCCGTCAGCGCCCCGGCCACCGACGGCACAGACGCCGGGCCCGGCGATGACGCCGCCCCGGCCGTCCGCTTGTCGCTAGTCTGCGCAGGCCACCCGCTGCCGTTGCTGCTACGCGCCGCGTCCGGCGCCAAGCCCGCCCCCGCTGTCGAGCCCCAGCCACTGCTAGGGATCATCGACGAGCTGGCATTCACCGCCCAAGATGTCACCCTGGACCCCGGTGACCTGGTGCTCTGCGTCACCGACGGCATCACCGAACGCCGCGAGGACGGCCGCCTTCTCGACGACGACGACGGCCTCGCCAGCCTGCTCGCCGACTGCGCGGGCCTGAGCTCAGGCGCGGTCGCGGCCAGGATCCAGCGTGCCGTCAGCGAGTTCGGCGCTGGGCCGCCCGCCGACGACATGGCCCTGCTCGTCCTGCGCGCTTTCTGACTGTTAATTTCCTGGCTGCTTAATTTCCTGACTGTCGCGGTGGCGAGCCTGAGCCTCCCGGCCGCTCCGGCCATCGCCCTGGCCGGCCCGGCCACGGGGACCGGCCGCCCGGGGCCATCCGCTGCTGCCCTGGGGGGCCGCGCAGCGCCTGCTCCACGGCATCCACGCCCCGCGCCGCCGCCACCAGCCTGCGGCCCTCCCGCCGGTAGGCGGCTAGCACAGCGTCCACTGCGTGTGGCGGCAGCGCGTCGGTCAGCTCGGTCCGCGCCATGCGGTACCCCTGGCGTGCCCCCTGCACGGCCGCCTCGAGATGGTGCCGTGCCATTGTTGCCAGCGCTACCGGATGTTTGCGCAGCACTCCATACAGACGGTAATCAGGCGGGACCACATCGAGGAGCCAATCTATCGCTGTCTCCTCGAATCCCTCACTCGCCGGCGGATGCACTCCAACCGGCCAACCAGGGGGAAGGTACGCAGGCATGCGGCAAAGGATAGCGCCAGGCCGAACGGGTATTCTAGTCTAGACTGCTCACTCTAGGTTATCAATTCTCTGAGCCGGTCTCAGGCCGGTCTCTGGTCGGCCGCTGGCCGGTCTCCGGCTGAGCCCTCCGGATTCATCTTCGGTTGACCGTTTTCGGCCCTCTTGTCCGACCTGATTAGGTCTGTTGTTAAAGGAAATTTGACCAATGTGACTGATGTTGTAGTCGTGACTGCTGATGCTCCAGGGACTTAAAGAGTGCCTGTGGAGAACGAGGGGACCCGAGTGACAGAAAGGTCACAATTCATCGCTATGAGCGCATGTCCGCAGGTAAGCGGGTTGCAGAGGGTGGCGATCATGGTCTCAATGGAGTACAATTATCACAGAGCGTGACGATAGTGTAACTATATGGTCAGTAGTGTGTTACCTGCCCCTGGCAGATCGATAACATGCCTGCGCAACGGGCCTTTCGCAAGATACGTTCGCATGGCGACCGGCGGGGTGGCCGTCCGTCAGAGCCGCATCGTTTCAGGCAGCGCGTCAAGCGACCCTAAAACCCAGGCAGGGGAGACACCGAAACGATGGCGAGCGAGCGGGGCACGATTCCACGCGGCGTCGATGGGGCATGGCCGGAACCGACCGCACCGGGCGGACGGAAGCTGCCGAGTGCGCCACGCGAGCGTAAACCGGCGCTGGCCGCCTTGGCAGTCGTCCTGATCGTCGGCGGTGCACTGGTCGCCGGACTGCTGGTGATCCAGCAGGGGCACAAGACCGGCGCCATCGAGATCTCACAGACGGTGGGCCAGGGCCAGCGGATCCCGCTGAGCGCGCTGCAGGAGGTCCAGGTCGCCACCGGCCTCAGCATCAACTACGTGCCCTGGGACGAGGCGAGCCAGGTGGAGCGCACCTACGCTGCCACCACGCTCCCGGCCGGGACCCTGCTCACCCCGCAGATGACGGTCGCGACCAACAACCTGGCCACCGGGCTGACCCAGGTCGGGCTCGCCCTGAAGGACGGCCAGATGCCCGACGGATTGCAGGTCGGAGACCGGGTCGACGTCTATGCGGTGAGCGACTCCTCCGGCCAGTGCCCACGGCCGGCCAACTTCCTGCTCACGTCCAACGCGGTGGTCCTGAGCGTTCAGCACCCGCTGGACAACTCCAGCAGCGCCGTGTTCGACGTGCAGCTCGGAGTCAGCCCCGGCGACGTCGGCGGGGTCACCTGCAACGCCGCGAACAACAACGTCAGTGTCGGGATCATCCCAGGCAACCAGGCCGCGACGTCACCCAGCAGCCAGCCGGGCGCGACTCCCAGCAGCTCCACCAAAAAACACCCCGGCGGCCCTGCCTCAACTCCCGCAGGCGGCCCTGCCAGCACGTCCCAGACGACGGGAGGTCCAGGCTGATTATGGCCTTGATCGCCATCGCAGCGGACAAGGGGGCACCGGGGGTTACCACAGCAGCGACGGCGCTGGGGGCCGTCTGGCCCCGGCCGGTCTTGCTCGCTGAGTGTGACCCGGCTGGGAGCGATCTCGTCTACCGCTTTCCGTCGGCGGACGGTGGCCGCCTGGACCCTAACCGTGGGCTGCTGAGCCTGGCAGTGGCGGCCCGCAGGGGCATCCAGCCGCACCAGGTCTGGGAGCACTCCCAGAAGCTGTACGGCGGCCTGGACATCCTGGCCGGCGTCAGCGGCGCCGAGCAGGGCGCCGGGCTCGAACTGCTCTGGGGCGCCGTGGGAAGGATCCTTGCCAGCGTGCCCCAGGCGGATGTGATCGCCGACTGCGGGCGGCTCGGGCTCGATGGCCCGATCTACGACCTGCTCCTCCACACGTCGTCGGTGGTATTGCTCTCCCGGGCCACCGTCGGCGAGGTGATCAGGCTGCGGGAGCGGATCAACGCGCTGGCCGCGGGCCTGCAGCGGCGTGGCCGGTCTGGTGCCCGCATCGACGTGGTGGTCGTCGCCGACCAGAAGAAGATCGGCCCGGCCATCGAGGAGGTTGGCCACGCGCTGCGCCAGGCCGGCGCGCACGGCCGCATCATCGGCGGCCTCGCCTACGACCCCAAGAGTGCCGAGCAGCTCAGCGGCCAGTGGGGCGGCAAGCTCGACAAGTCCATGTACCTCAGGACGGTTCGGGCGGTCGCCTCCTACCTGGTCACCAGCCTCCCGGAGACTGCCGGGCCGCCAGGCGGCCCAGCCCAGCCACAAGGAGCCCAGCCACAAGGAGCCCAGGCACAAGGAGCCCAGCCACAAGGCTTCCAGCCACAAGGCTTCCAGCCACAAGGAGCCCAGCCGCCAGGAAGCCAGGCACCAGGCTTCCAGCCGCTGGGCGTCCAGCCAGCGCCTCCGCCGGGCGTCCGGCCGCCGCAGCCGTCCTACCAGCCACCTCCACGTGAGCCGGTGTATCCACAGCCCCCGGCCACTGCGGCCAGGGAGCCACGCCCGCACCCGCCCTATGCCGGGCAGCCGGAGCCGGCCGCGGCCTCCCCGCAGCCGTATTCCGCGCCGGTCTCCCCGGTCCCAGCGCCGGGGCTGCCGGGACCGGGCACAGGCCCACAGCCAGCCGTGCCCGGATTCCCGCCCGGCCGTGGCCGGCACGCGGGGACAGCGGCAGGCCACCAGGCACCGCAGCCGCAGGCGCAGCCCGACCCTGGGAACGAGCCACAGCCAGGTCGTGGCTGGCCGCTGCCTGGCCGTGAGGATGTGCGGCCGGAGCCGGCGTCAGGTACTCGCCGGGGTCGGCCCGAGGGTGGTGAGTGATGGGTCGCGACGCGTCGAATCCGTCACTTCCCGGTCGCGTCAAGCCCGCCCGGCTCCACCTGGCCAAGGGGGTCGATGGCACATCGACACCACTGGGTGGCGGTCGATGGCACATCGACACCACGGCGGGTGGTGAGTGATGGACCACTCGGTTGTCAAACGGCTTCGGGGCGATGTCGGCGACAGGCTGGCCGATCAGCGGCGCCACGACGCGGCCGCTGGGCGGGTGCCCATGTCCGGCGAGGACGAGCGGCAGTTCGCCAGGGCGCTCATCACCCAGGCTCTCGAAGAGTATGCGCGCAGTGAGATAACTTTCGGCCGCCCGCCGCCCAACGCGCAGGAAGAGGAGGATCTGGCCGCGGCGATCCACGCGGCCCTCTTCGGCGTGGGCAGGCTGCAGCCGCTGCTCGAGGATCAGCAGCTGGAGAACATCGACATCAATGGCTGCGACCGGGTGTTCCTCAGCTTTGCCGACGGCCGGGAGGAATTCGGCGACCCCGTCGCGGAAAGCGACGCGGAGCTGATCGAGCTCATCCAGATTCTCGCCGCCTACTCGGGCCTGTCCAGCCGCCCGTTCGACACCGCCAACCCGCAGCTCGACATCCGGCTGCCGGACGGCTCCAGGCTGTCCGCGGTGATGGACGTGACGCTGCGGCCCGCGATATCCATCCGCCGTGCCCGGATGGGCAAGGTGTTCCTCGCCGACCTCGTGGGCAACGGCACCATGTCTCCTGACGTGGGCTCGTTCCTGGCCGCCGCGGTGGCGGCCAGGAAGAACATCATGCTCGCCGGCGCCACGAACGCGGGGAAGACAACGCTGCTGCGCGCGCTGGCGAACCAGATCCCGCCCGAGGAGCGGCTCATCACCGTAGAGCGCGCCCTGGAACTCGGTCTCGACTACTTCCCCGAGCTGCATCCCAACGTGGTGGCCCTGGAGGAACGGCTGCCCAACATGGAGGGGCAGGGCGCGATCTCGATGGCCGACCTCGTCCGCCGCTCGCTGCGGATGAACCCGAGCCGGGTCATCGTCGGCGAGGTGCTCGGCGACGAGATCGTCACCATGCTGAACGCGATGACCCAGGGCAACGACGGCTCGCTGTCCACCATCCACTCCAACTCCTCGATGGAGGTGTTCAACCGGATCGCCACCTATGCGATCCAGGCCTCGGAGCGGCTGCCGGTCGAAGCGACGCACATGCTGATCGCCGGGGCGGTCGAGTTCGTGGTCTTCATCGAGAAACGGAATGAGTTCGCCCACGGCGGCAAGCTCCGCCGGTTCGTCAGCAGCATCCGCGAGGTAACCGGCGTGGACGGGCGGGTTCTGTCGAGCGAGGTCTTCTCCGCCGGGCCAGACGGCCGTGCCGTGCCGCACGCCCCCCTCGCGTGCGCCAGCGAGCTCGCCTTCTACGGCTACCAGACCGAACGCGGAGCATGGCGATGATCGCCTCATCCGGCGCGCTGCTGGCGATCGTGGTCGGTGCCATCGCCGGTGCGGGCATCTTCCTGCTGATCGTCGCGATCCGCGGACTGCCGCCCAAGCCGCAGGGCGCCGGGTCAGGGCGCGTCGAAGCCGAGCTCAGGCAGCTGTTCGGGCTGCGCGGGGCCATCGCGCTCGCGGCTGGCCTGATCACCCTGCTGGTCACCGGCTGGGTGGTGGCCGGGATCGGGGCCGCGTTGCTGGCCTTCGCCTGGCGTGGGATTGGCGGCGCCGCCAGCGAGCGCAAGGCCATGGCCAGGCTCGAAGGGCTCGCCATGTGGACGGAGTCGCTGCGCGACACCATCGCCGGCGCGGTGGGCCTCGAACAGGCGATTCCCGCCTCGCTGCGGGCCGCGTCACCGGCCATCCACGGGCCGCTGGAGCGGATGGTCGGCCGGCTGCACACCCGGATGCCGTTGCAGGAGGCGCTCGGCAGGTTTGCCGATGACATCGACGATCCCAGCGCCGACCTGATCATCGCCGCCCTGGCCATCAACGCCAGGCTCCGCGGGCCCGGCCTGCGCGATCTGCTGTCAGCGCTGGCCGCCTCGGTGCGCGAGGAGCTGGACATGCGCAGGAAGGTCACCGCCGACCGCAGCGCCACCAGGCGCAGCGTCCAGATCGTGGTGGGCGTCTCGGTGGGCCTGGTGCTGGTGATGGGGATCTTCAACCGGGGCTATGTCGCTCCCTACAACTCCGCGGTCGGCCAGCTGGTCCTGGTCATCGTGGTGGTGCTGTACGGCGTCTCGTTCGTCTGGCTGCGCAGCCTCGCCCGGTTCAAGAGCCCGGAGCGGCTGCTCAGCCTGACGCCGCCGGTCTCGCCCCCGGCTGTGGTGCCCGAAACCGTCACGGCATGGCAGGGGGGTGCGGAATGATCACGGCCATCTTCGCGGGGGCCATCGCCGGCGCCGGGCTTTTCCTGCTGGGCTTTGCCCTGACCCCGCGGCGGTCGAGCCTGGCCAGGCAGATTGCCGCGCTTGACACTCCGTACCTGCCGAGCCGGCGGTCGAGCCTTCCCGCCGGTGACGAGGAGATGAGCGAGTTCAGCCGCAGGATCGGCATCACGCTGGCCAGATTCTGCGCCGAGCGTGGCTGGGAGTTCCCCTCGCTGCGGTCCAACCTCCTGCTGGCCGGTAAGTCTTTCGAGAATTACCTGGTGACCAAGGTCCTGCTCGGTTCCTTCGGGCTGCTGGCGACGCCCATTTTCTTTTACCTGCTGTCCACGTTCGGCATGCACCTCCCGATCTTCATCCCGGCCTGGCTCTCGCTGACGGTCGCGGTGATCTTTTTCTTTTTGCCGGATCTGGAGATCAGGCAGAAGGCCGATCAGCGGCGGCGGGACTTCCGGCATGCGATCGGCGCCTTCCTGGATCTGGTCGCGATGAGCCTGGCCGGTGGCCGCGGTGTGCCCGAGGCGCTGATGGGTGCCAGCGAGATCGGCGGCGGATGGGCGATGGGGCTGATCAAGGACACCCTGGCGAATGCCCGGATCACCGGGCGCACTCCCTGGCAGGCGCTGGGGCGGCTCGGTGAGGAGATCAAGATCGACGAGTTGCGGGACCTGTCCGCCGCGCTCAGCCTGGTCGCCGAGGACGGTGCCAAGGTGCGTGAGTCGCTGACCGCCCGCGCGGCCACCCTGCGCCGTCGCGAGATCGCCGAACTCCAGGGCCAGGCCGGCGAGCGCTCACAGTCCATGCTGGTCGCCCAGATGATCATGTGCGCGGGCTTCATGGTGTTTCTCATCTACCCGGCGATCACCGTGCTGCTCGGCAGCAGCACATGAACGAAGAGGCCTAGGAGTATCTCAGCGAAGGAGAAAGAGATGAACAGGTTCACGGGATTGGCCGAGGCGGACCCCTACGCCACCTATGCCAAGACGCTGCTGGCCATCAGGTTTTCCGAACTGCGGAAGAAGATGGACCGGGGAGACGTCGGCGCGTCCGCTATCGAGCTCGCCGTTATCACCGCGATCATCGCCGTCATCGCCCTGGCGATAGCGGTCCTGATCCGGAACGTTGTCAACAGCAAGAAGGCCGCTATCAACAGCGTCAAGGGCTGAGCAGGTTCCCATGACAGCTCTGTCTCGCACGCGCCAGCTCCTGAAGCGCTGGCGCGTGGAGCTGTCAGATGATCGCGGGGTAAGCGCGATCGAGCTTGCCATCCTCGGGCCGGTCCTGCTGATCGTCATTACGCTCATCATCCAGTGGGCACTGTGGTTCGAGGCCCGGGAGGTGGCACTCGACGCCGCCCAGGCCGGGGCGCAGTACGCCAGGGAACAGCAGGCCGGGTGGGCCGAGAACGCGGTCAGCCATGCCAAGAGCTTCTACCAGGACGTGGGCACCAGCATCATCAAGCACCTCCAGGTGTCGGTGAACCCGCCGTCCGGCAACCCGAACCAGGTGTTTGTGACGGTGTCGGGTAGTATTCCCGCCCTGATCCCGGGGTTTTCCTCGCTGTCGGTTCACGAGACGTCGGGAGGTGACGTCGAGTGCTTCAGGTCCGCAGCGTCGGGCGGCCAGCAATGCGGCTGACCTTCCGGGATCGCGGGTCGATGACCCTGGAGTTCGCGCTGCTCGCTCCCGCGTTCATCCTGCTGGTGCTGCTGCTGGTCGTGGGCGGCCGGATCGTCGAGGCGCAAAGCCAGGTGGACGGGGCGGCGCGCGATGCGGCGCGGGCGGCCTCGGTCCAGGTTTTCGCGGATAACCTGCACCCTGCCATCGAGCAGGCGGCGCAGTCGGACCTCGACTCGGCGGGCCACGACATGTGCCCCGGCGGGCTGAGCGAGACCTGGGCCGGCGGCAGTGCGGCCGGCGAGGTCACCGTCAACGTCCACTGCACGATCAACCTCAGCTTCTTCCCCGGCCTGGGCACGCTCACGATGACGGGACACGCCCTGGCGCCGCTCGATACATATGTGGAGAGGGTCGGCTGGTGAGAGGTTCACTGCTCCGCCTGGTGACGGCCGCCCGCCACAGGGACGACGGCGGCTCCCTCACCCTGTTCCTCGTGTTCTTCGCCATCTCCACCCTCATCCTGCTGGCCCTGCTGGTCGACGGCGGCATCGCGATCAACGCGAAGGAGCGCGCCGCCAACATCGCCGGGCAGGCCGCCCGGGCCGCGGCGAACGACGTCGACGTCGGTCTGCTCCGGGCCGCCCGCCCGCAGGTGGTCATCGGCCCGAATGCCTGCGCCGCCGCCGCTAATGCCGTCGACCGGTACCCGACGGGCAGTCACATGACTGCCAGTATGAGTGGCTGTAAGGCGCCATTTGGGGGTACAACGGCTACGGTCGAAGTTTCTATACAGACATCACTGATCTTTGGGTTCTTCTCCAGCGGCTTCTCAATGACATCAACAGCGAGCGCGACTCCGGTCTGCGGTATCACCGCGAGAGGGCAGTGCTGATGGCGCCTCCAATTCCTGGGCTCAGACGGGCGGTCGTGGGCCACCGCCGCACCGCCGGCGACATAGCCGCCGGGATCCTGGCCGTTATCGCTCTCACGATCCTGACGGTGGGCGTGCCGGTCGCGCTGGTCACCGTGCTTGGCCTGCCGATCCCGCACAGCAAGCCGACGCTGTCGCTGCTCACCCACCAGCTCAGCATCCTGAGCATCGTCCGGATCCTGTCGATCGTGGTCTGGCTGGCCTGGATCCAGCTCGTCCTCTGCGTGTTCGCCGAGGTGAGGGCCGCGGTCAGGAACGTCGGCGTGCCGGTCAGGATCCCGCTGTCCGGCGGCACCCAGGCGCTTGCGCACCGGCTGGTCACCGCCGCGCTGCTGCTGGTCAGCGCCACGGCGGCGCTGTCGCCCGCGTTCGCCCGCAGCGGGCCGCCGCCGCGGGCACCGCACAGCATCTCGGCCGTCATACCCTCGGGCACCCCGGTCCAGACCGTGCTGACCGCGCAGAGAGACGTCTCGGTGGATTCGGTTCAGGCGGTCAGCGCGCAGGAGCCGCGGGTCGAGAAGATCTACATCGTGAAGCCGCCGGTCGGCCGCTTCCACGAGAGCCTCTGGGAGATTGCCGAGAACCACCTCGGCAACGGGCTGCGTTACCGCGAGATCTTCGAGATGAACAAGGACCACCCGCAGCCGGACGGGACCACGCTGACCATAGCCAGCCTGATCAGGCCGGGCTGGGTGCTGCGGATGCCGCGCGACGCGTCCGGGCCGGGCATCGAGATCGTCGCACCCGGCGTGCCGGGCGGCCCGGCCGGTGCCGCCGAGCAGGCGGGCGCCAGCCAGGCCATCCGGGCCGCGCAGGCGGCGGTCGGCTCGCTGGGCGTCCCGGCCGGATCCGTACAGGGGTCGGCAACCAAGGTGAGCGGCCCGGCCGCTGCCGAGCAGGCGGGCGCCAGCCAGGTAACCCAGGTAGGCCAGGCCGCGACCAACGCGCCAGGCGGCACCGCCGGATCGATCCCAGGGATGATCCCCGGCTCGGCGGCGCTGCCAGGCTCGCCTGCGCTGCCAGGTTCGCCTGCTCTGCCGGGTTCTGCTGCGCTGCCAGGCTCTGCGGCGCTGCCAGGTTCGCCTGCTGTGCCAGGTTCGCCTGCGCTGCCAGGCGCGCCTCCACCCGGCGCGGCCGGTGCCGAGCAGGCAGGCGTGAACCAGGCCGGTCAGGTCTCCCAGGCCGCGACCGGCCCACAGGGCGGCCCCGGTGCGCCGGCCGGATCCGGCACACCAGCCAGCGGCCACCACTCGCCCCTCGCGCCGGTGCACGGGCAGCCCGTCAAGCCGCGGCTCACCCTGTCCCGCGAGCTGTCCGCGGCGACGCTGCTCAGCGCGGGCGTGCTCGCCGCCCTCGGCCGGCGCAGGCGCGAGCAGCTCTGGCGGCGCGCGTTCGGCAACCGGGTGGTCATGCCCGATGGACAGGCGGCGATGGCCGAGGAGGCGCTGCGGCTCGGCGCGCACGAGCCGTCGGTGCGGCTGCTCGACACCTGCCTGCGCTCGCTGTCCCAGGAGCTCGCCGCGCTGGGCAAGAGCCCGCCGACGATATTCGCCGCGCACCTCGGCCAGGTCAACCTCGACCTGTGGATCGCCCCGGCCGACCCGCATCCGCCGCGGCCCTGGCTGGCCGTGGATGACGGCCAGGTGTGGCGGCTGCCGATCGCGGCCGTGGCCAACCTCGACCCGGACGGGGCGGGCGCCGCGCTCGCGCCTTACCCCGGCCTGGTCTCCATCGGCACCAACGACAACGGCCGGATGCTGATCGACCTCGAGGTCGCGCACGGGCTCATCGCCGTCCGCGGCTCGCACCGCATGGTGCAGTCGGTGCTCGCCGCGATGGCCGTTGAGCTGGCCACCAACCGGTGGTCGGACCGGATGCGCATCACGCTGGTCGGGTTCGGCCCCGAGCTCAGGGTGCTCGCGCCAGAACGGATCATGGTCGCCGACACCATCGAGGAGGTGCTCCCCGCGCTGGAGGTCAGAGCCGCGGAGATCGGGCACGCCCTCGCGGCCCTGGGCACCGACACGGTGCTGACCGGGCGTTCCCAGGGCGTGCATCCCGACTCCTGGGCGCCGCACTACCTGATCTCGGCCGTCCCGCCCACGCCGCATCAGCGAGAGCGGCTGATCACGCTGGCTGGCACGCAAAACCGGCTGGCCATGGGCTACGTGGTCGCCGGCGACGTGGAGGGTGCGACCTGGACCTGGGACATCAGCGAACAGGGCCGGCTGCATGCCGGCGTGCTGGGCTTCGACCTGCGGGCCCAGCTGCTGCCGCCGGATCAGTACGCCGCCGTGGTGGAGCTGTTCCGCGCCGCGAGCCAGCTGGACGGCGTGCCGCTGGGCGACCCGCAGCCCGATGCGGCGCCGCCTGCCCAGCTCGTCCCGGAGGCACGGATGCCCGTCGAGATCACCATGCTCGGCCGGGTGTCGGTGCAGGCGCCGGGCGGCATCGAGCCGGACAGGGTCGGCGTGGCGACCGAGATCGTCAGCTACCTGGCCGCCCACCCCGAGGGCGTCCATCCCGACGACCTCACCGACGCCATCTGGCCGCGCGGCGTCGCGCCCGAGGTCAGGAACGTGGCACTGGCGCGGGCGCGGGACTGGCTCGGCGCGGACGACTCGGGCCAGCCCAACCTGACGGCCAGCGCCTCCGGCCTGATGAGCCTGGGACCGCAGGTCCGGGTGGACTGGCAGGTGTTCCGCTCGCTGGTCGGCTGGGCGGCCAAGGCCCGGCAGGAGGCCATCGGCGACCGGACCTACCGCGACCGGCCCGGCGATGCCCTGCTGGGTGCCCCCGTGCCCGGCGGCACCGCAGAGCCTGGCACCGGCCCCGGCGAGCACGCGGCGCCGGCCGGCCCGGACGAGGCGGCCTACCTGTCCCGTGCGCTGGACCTGGTGCAAGGCCAGCTTCTGGACGGGCACGATCCAGGCAGGTACACCTGGCTCGCCGGCGACCCGCTGGAGTACGAGGCCACCGCCTGGATCGCCGACGCGGCGCACCGGCTCGCCGAGCTGTGCCTGATCGCCGGTGACCCCCAGGGCGCGATGGACGCCATCAGGGCCGGCCTGCGGCTCGCCTTCAACGACGAGCTGCTCTGGCGTGACCTGCTGGTCGCCGCGCACGCCACCGGCCACGAGCACGTGCTGCGCGCCGTGGTCGGCGAGGTATCAGCCCGGGTCTCCCTGGACGAGGTGCTGCCCAGGATGGCGCCGGAAACCGAAGCGCTCATCGACGAGCTCCTCCCGTCCTGGCGGCAGTCGGTTGCCTGACCGCCAGGCCCGCCCTCGCCGCATCCAGGAGGCCCACCGCCACCCCCCTCATGAGGCGGCCGGGCCAGCCCACCCTCACCCCCGTTATGAGGCGGCCGGGCGATGAGGGTTCTGCTGGTCGTGCTGCTCGTGGCTGCTGGCCTCGTGCTCGGCCCGGTCTTGCGCGCTCTGGTGGTGCGGCTCGCCGTGCCGCCCGGCAGGCCGCGGCGCCGGTCCTGCCCAGCCTGCGGCAGCTCGCTCTCGCTGGCCGGGAGCCTGCCGGTGACGGCCACGACTGGGCGGTGCCCGGCCTGCCGCACCCGGGTGGGGCCGCCCGCGTTTTCGGTTGAGGTCACCGCGGCGGCGCTGCTCGGCTTGCTGGCCGCGCGGATCCATCCAGGGCTGACGCTGGCGGCGATGTGCTGGCTGGCGGTCTGCGCGATCCCGCTCGGCTACGTCGACGCGGCGGTCAAGCGGCTGCCTGACGTGCTGACCGGGCCCGCCTTCGCCGGCACCGCGGGACTGCTGCTGATCGCCTCGGCCATGCACAGCCATTGGGCCATCCTGGGCCGCTGCCTGCTCGGCGGCGTCGCGTTCGCGGCGTTCTGCTTCCTGCTCCTGCTCGTCAGCCCGTCTGGCATGGGCCTGGGCGACGTCAAGCTGGCGGCCAGCCTCGGGGCCGCACTGGCCTGGCTGAGCTGGACCGCGCTCATCGCCGGCATATTCGCCGGGTTTCTGCTTGGCGCCGTCTATGGCGCGGCACTGCTTATCCGGGGGCGCGCCAGCCGCAAGACCCAAATACCGTTTGGCCCGTTCATGATCGTCGGCACGTTTCTCGTCTTGCTGATTGCGGGGTAATCCATGTCCCGAAATCTCCCGCCCGATTGCGTACTTTCCCTGAAACGCATACCGAGATCCCGTATTGTCATGCTGAGGCCACGCAGAGCTATTCCCAGGGGACCGGTTCACGCAGCAGGGACCGATCCGGGAGCCGGCCGGAGGCGGTACGCATGAGGGGATTCCGTCGGGGCGGAGGCATCATCGGGGCGGCGCGGAGCATACCCGTTGCGCTGCTGGCGGCCGCCGGGCTGATTGCCCTCGCCGCCTGCGGCTCAGGTCAGCCGCAGACGTTTCATCCCGCAGGCACCCAGATCGCGGCCAAGGGGGCGGCCGGGCAGTCCGGCGGGTCCGGGTTCGCGGCTAACGTGCATCTCGAGTTCCAGACGCCGCTGCCCGCGCAGCCGGTGCAGGCGCAGGTGATGAAGGCGGATCAGGCCTTCTGGCTCGCGTTCTTCCGTGCGCTGTACAGCCACGGCACGGACCTGGCCTATCTGTCCGATGTCGCCAGAGCGCACGGCCAGCAAGTGACCCGTGGCGGTGCCACCCTCACCACCGGGGGCAGCTATGGGCTGAGCCAGCTGGCCAACGATGTGACGAACTACCGGGCCAAGAAGCATGGGATCGAGGGGACGGTCATCTTTTCCGATACGGCCGTCACACCCGACCGTGCGGCCCGGGGCGAATGGGACGTCAGCACCTGCGTGAACGAGTCACAGCTTCCCGACACCAGCAGCAGCGGGCAGGTGCTGCCCAACACCGGGCCGCAGGGTCAGTATTACTACTACCAGACGGATGTGCTGTCGAAGGGGAGCGGCGGGCGCTGGCTGCTGGCCGCCTGGAACCTCGTCGATCAGTACCCGGAGGGGAAGGCGCTCCAGTGCATATCGTGAACGCGCGCCGCGCCATCAGGGTGACCGTCGCCCTTTCCGTGCTGCTGACGTCCATTTTCGCCGCGCAGAGCCTCACGTTGCAGGCCACCAGGGCAGGCGTCGTCTGCGGTGGGGAGAGCTGCTCGGTGTACCTGAGCGCCTTCATTCACCTGACCGGCGACGTCGGCGGGAACAACCCGGTCGCGATCCCGCCGCCACCGTGCTGGTATTCGCCGGTCAGCGGGACCTCCCCGGCCGAGGGAGCGCCGGCTGGCGCCGCGGTTCCCTTTGACAAGTTCGTCCGGGCTGCTGTCAAGGGTGACTTCGGCACGTGGTCGCTGTCCGACGGCGGCAGCGGTGGTGGCGGAGGTTCTTTCTTCGGTGGCGTAAAGGGGCAGGCCGATTCGGTTTCGGGCTATCCCAAGTACGCCAATCCAGCGGCCGGCTCCTGGTATGGGCTCGATGCGGATGGCAGCACGCAGGGGCTGGCCTGTGTGGGGTCACGTCCCTGGCTGTCGTGGGTCGCCCAGGGAGCCCCGCCACCACCGCCGACCATTCCGCTGCGGACCCTGGCCCTGTATGCGCTCGCACATATGAGAATTCCGGGCATCAGCTTTACGCTCGACCCGGCCGGGCGCAGCTATGTGGCCCTGCCGACCTTTGTCAGGACCAATTTCACCGGCTGGAGCCATAACAGGTTCAATGGCCAGCCCTATCAGCATGTGACCGCGACCCTTGTCGCGACCGGGCAGCAAGCCACCGTGTGGGCGGTCGGCGGATCGCTCTTCATCAATGCCGGGACCGCATCGGCAACCACGTATGACCATTGCACCGCGTTCGGGTCTTCGACGAGCCCGCAGAAGATGAATGCCACCGGGGCGAATACCCCGATCGACTGTGGCGCGACCTACCACGCACCATCGACCGGCGGGCCCTACGTGCTCAGCGGGTCCATCACCTGGCGGCCGACGTGGGCGCCGGTGGGCGGTGGTCCTCCCCAGGGTCAGCCGATCGGCGGCCCTCTCCTTTCACGCAATGGACAGCCGGTCACCGTGGCCGAGGTGCAAAGCCTCAACAACTGACCAGGACAGCAACGGGCCGGGCAGCTAGACGCTGCCCGGCCCGTTGCTCTCAGACGGGCCTAAGCGGCCCGCTGCTGCGACTGTGCGGCATGAGCGGCAGGCTCAGCTGGTGCCCGGCCCTGGCTGCCGCCATCGATCAGGCACGGCGCTGCGGCCGGCCTGGCTGCTGTGGTGGTGAGGTGGCTGCGCCGGGCACTGCGAACCAGATTGATGCGGCCCTGGGCGACTGCCTCGTTCCGCAAGCTCCTGACTCGCTCGGCGGCCACCGTCTCCATCAGTACCGGATACATGGGTCCTCCTTTGCGAGGGGTCGTGGGCTGGCCCTGACAGGTTGCGGCTGGGCGTGGTTCAGGCGCCCAGCGTGCGGAGCAGGCCACTGTGAGTGCGCTTGGTGCCGGACGGCACCGAGCTGTCGCGCCGGGTGCGGCGGGTCAGCTTGGCCCGGCGCGCGGCGACTGCGACAGTCCGCATGTCCCTGACGTGCTCCGCCGCAACGGTCTGACTGATCAGCGGATGCATTGCTACCTCCTTGGCGAGGGCCGTGAAGCCGGCCCAACACACTCGAGATTCGCCGTAAGGCCCCACTCCCGGCATCGGACGGATGCCCTAACTTCCCGCCAGTACCAGGCCTTACCAGGCGTATTTCCGGCTAGCCGCACCTAAGGCGCAGGTCCGGGCGGCTAAGCCCCGCGAAATCCAAATAAACTGGAGTGGCCGCAGTCAGCGGCAGACACCGTAACGACCCAAGCGAGACTGACGCATGCCCGCAAGCCAGCCATCCGCCACCGCAGCTCATCTAGCCACCCGCGACGATCTGCGCAACGTCGCGATCGTCGCGCACGTGGACCACGGCAAGACCACACTGGTGGACGCCATGCTCTGGCAGTCCGGGGCGTTCCGGGCGAACGCCCATATCGCAGAGCGGGTGCTCGACTCCGGTGACCTGGAGCGGGAGAAGGGCATCACGATCCTGGCCAAGAACACGGCGGTGCGCCACGGTGGCATGACCATCAACATCGTGGACACGCCGGGGCACTCGGACTTCGGCGGCGAGGTGGAGCGCGGGCTGTCCATGGTGGACGGCGTGCTGCTGCTCGTCGACGCCAGCGAGGGGCCGCTGCCGCAGACCAGGTTCGTGCTGCGCAAGACGCTGGAGGCCAGGCTCCCGGTCATCCTGGTGATCAACAAGGTGGACCGGCCGGACGCCCGCATCGCCGAGGTCGTGGACGCGTGCTACGAGCTGTTCCTCGACCTGGACGCCACCGAGCAGCAGATCGAGTTCCCGATCGTCTATGCCTCCGCCAGGGCCGGCCGGGCGTCGCTGACCAGGCCAGCCGACGGCTCGATGCCCGACTCGCCCGACCTGGAGCCGCTGTTCGCGGTGCTGCGGGACACGGTCCCGGCCCCGGCCTACGACCCGGACGCGCCGCTGCAGGCCCACGTGGCCAACCTGGACGCCTCGTCCTACCTGGGCAGGATCGCGCTGTGCCGGGTCCACAACGGCAACATCTCGCGTGGCCAGCAGGCCGCCTGGTGCCGCAGGGACGGCAGCATCGAGCGGGTCAAGATCGCTGAGCTGTACCTGACCGAGGCGCTGGACCGGGTGCCGGTGGACACCGCTGGGCCCGGCGACATCATCGCCATCGCCGGGATCGGCCAGATCATGATCGGCGAGACGCTGGCCGACCCCGACGACCCACGGCCGCTGCCGTTGATCACGGTGGACGAGCCGGCCATCTCGATGACGATCGGGGTGAACACCTCACCGCTGGCCGGCCGGCTGCCCGCTACCAGCAGCGGGCGGGCCGCGGCCGAGAAGACCAAGATCACCGCCCGGCTGGTGCGGGACCGGCTGGATCGCGAGCTGGTCGGCAACGTGTCGCTGCGCGTCCTGCCGACCGAGCGCCCGGACACCTGGGAGGTGCAGGGCCGTGGCGAGCTTGCCCTGGCCGTGCTGGTGGAGACCATGCGCCGGGAAAGCTATGAGCTGACCGTCGGCCGCCCGACCGTCGTCACCCGCGAGGTGAACGGCTCGGTGCACGAGCCGATGGAGCGGCTCAGCGTGGACGTGCCGGAGGAGTACCTGGGCGCGGTCACCTCGCTGCTCGCCGTCCGCAAGGGCCGGATGGACAACATGATCAACCACGGCACCGGCTGGGTGCGGCTGGAGTTCACCGTGCCGGCCCGCGGGCTGATCGGCTTCCGTACCCAGTTCCTCACCGACACCCGGGGCACCGGCATCGCGCACCACGTGTTCGAGGGCTACGAGCGGTGGGCCGGTGAGCTGCGCGCCCGGCCGACCGGGTCGCTGGTCGCCGACCGCTCCGGGTCGGTGACCACGTACGCCATGTTCGGCCTGCAGGAGCGTGGCTCGCTGTTCGTGACGCCGGGGACCGAGGTGTATGAGGGCATGATCGTGGGGGAGAACTCCCGCTCCGACGACATGGACGTCAACATCACCAGGGAACGCAAGATGACCAACGTCCGCCAGTCCTCGGGAGAGGAACTGGAGCGCCTGGTCCCGCCCCGGCTGCTCAGCCTGGAGCAGGCCCTGGAGTTCTGCTCGCCGGACGAGTGCGTGGAGGTCACGCCCTCGGCGGTGCGGATGCGTAAGACCGTTCTCGACGCCAAGGAGCGCGGCCGGGTCCGCGCCCGGCACTCCAGGGGCGAGCGTTCCTGACCACCCGCCCCTGCTGTGCCTGCTGCGCGGTGTGCGCTCTCACCATCGGATTGAGTCCGCTACCAGGGGATCGTTCCGGTGACATCCTCCCACTTAGCCGGTGTTGGCACCGGCACGGACCGCCCGGTGGCGACGTCGTACTTGATCAGGGTTCCGTTACCCTGTCCAACTCCGGCCAGGAGATATGCCCCGGACCCCCCTAGCTCGCAGGTGATCGAGCCACGGCCGAAAGTCCGCAGCACAGACATCGTGCCGGTAGTGATGCCATAGCTGCGCAGTGTGTTGACCCGCTCCTGGCCAGCGGCGCTCTGATTGGTGCTGCTCTGGGTGCAGAAGTAGAGCGTCCGGCCGTCAGCGCTGATGGCAGCGGAGCTGAAGACACCGGCGGGTGACAGCCGGGATATGGTCACGGCCGCCCGGCTGCGCTGGGCCGCGGTTCCCGGCGGTGCGTCCGCTGGCAGCAGCCTGATGGTCCGGACCGGCAGGATCTGGCCCTGTCCGGGGCCGATGACCTTGTTCGGGGCGCCCGCGTAGGCGATCATGCGCCCATCAGCGGTTATCGACAGGGATGTGATGCTCTGCCCGGGGGCGGGCACCGACCACTGCGCGGCCTGTCCCGTACCGGGGTGCACGACGCCGATCGCTCCTGGCGAGCTGCTGGTCTTGGTACAGAACTGGGTCGCATAGGCGACCGTGCTGCCGTCCGAGCTGGCCGACAGGGCGGTGACCGTGCCCTTGATCGCGGGGATCGCCAGCGGCGTCAGGCTGCCCGGCTTGCCCTGGCCGGTCAGTGTGAGCCGGTACAGCTTAGTCGTGCCGCATGAATAGGTGTCATCCGCGAGCAGGAACGTGCGCCCGTTGCCCACCGCGGCCGCAACATAGACAGCGGTGTCCGCGCGTGGCAGCGGGACCGGGGCCACAAACTTCCCGGTGGCAGCGCTGTACACCGCCATGCGGTCGCTGCCCGATTCGGTGGACAGGAAAAACCTGGCCGGCCGGGTCGTGGCGGCCGACATGCTCCCGCCCGGATGATCGCCCCGCGCGCCCGAGGCGAACTGCGAGGCGAGAACGGCGATCAGAGCCATGGCAGCAGCGGCACCGAGCGGGATCAGGGTCCGCTTCGTGGCGGCCCGGGCCCGGCTCGCCGGGCGGGCCGGGCTTGGATCATGAAGTTCCCGGATCCTCTCCCGCTGTACTGTCTCCGCCGCGGTGTGCATCGCACACCGAAGCGTGTCCTCCATGACCTGCGTCGGATCCTGGATGCTGTTCACTTCTCCTCCTGGAGGTCCGCGATGAGTGCCGCGAGCGCGCGGGATTTCGTGGAGGCAACTGTCCCTCTGCTGATCCGCAGAGTTGTGGCGATCTCTTGCTCGGGCAGGTCCAGGTAGTACTTGCACACGAGCACCTCGCGCTGACGACGCGGCAGCCGGGCGACCGCGGCGAGCACCTCGCGCATGTCCTCTCTGGCCATTGCCGCCGACTCGGCCGACCAGACCGGTGGATCGTGCTGCAGCGCGCCGATCAGCCGGGCCCGCCGCCGTCCGCGCAGCACGCTGCGGCTGCCGTTCAGGACCGCGACGCGCAGGTAGCGGATGGCCTTGTCGTGATCACGCAGGTCGGCCCAGACTCGGTAGAGCCCGAGGAACGCGTCCTGCACGACGTCTTCCGCGCTGGCCTGGTCGCCGACGAGCAGCATCGCGGCCCGGATCAGGCCGACCGCGTGCTGGGTGTACAGGGCCCCCACCCGGTCACGCCCGCACTCCCCGAGCGCTGCTTCCTGCGGGTGTTCGCTGAGATTCAGGCCCATTGGTCTGCTCCTGCGGTGCGACAGCTATCTCGAGTCATACACATACGACGTCAGCCGGGGCGGAATGTTGACTGCGATTCGCCAGTTTGGCTGGCGGTCTGGCGTCCTCGCCCGGCCTGCGCTGATACATGGGGTGGGGCCGTGTAGGGTAATTCTCGACTACACACGGTGATTGTCGTGTCACGGATCGGGGGATCCACTGCGACGTCATCGCCTAGGGGGAAACATGACTCACACACTGGCGTCGGTGAGCGTAAGCCAGAGTGTCCAGAACTTGCTGAACACGGTCGCGCATTCGGTACCGAAGATCGCTGTGTTCCTCATCGTCCTGGTGATTGGCTGGCTGATCGCCAGCATCGTCCGGCGGGCGGTCCAGGCGCGGCCATCAACATCAACATCAACAACGGCGAAGTGATCACTACCGGATCGTGGCCCAAGGATGACGCCGTTGGGGTCCGGTACCCGCTCCCTGGCAACGAGCAATCCGGCCTGTCATCGTGGCCGTGGCTATCTGGCACCGTCCCTTGCGGTATGCGGACCAGATGGAATAGTAAACCTTTTGAATTTTCTAACATCGGTAATCTCTCAGTGGCATTATATTGTCGACGGACAGCTCCGCCCCACTGCGGTGCGCATAGAATTTGTAAATGTGCATGCCGTATTCTTCTTTGCGATTGGTGGAGTAGGGCACGCTTGGCGGACTTCCCAAAATACTGCCCATACATGGCCCCTGCCGCACCGGCTCACGCCGGGCCGTTGCGGGTAACTCCCTGGTGTGAAGCAACCTAGGGACGGCGTCGGCGTCTCTGGACAGAAATTGTCTTCCTGAGGAGTGTCATGATCAGACATGTCATGGGTGCCACATCCGGAGCCGTACTGGCTCTGCTCGCCATGCTGCCCGGTCAGCCTGCCAGTGCCGTCAGCGCCGCAACACCGCAGGCCAAAGCGCCGGTCGCCTACGTCGTGAACACGCCGTTGTCGGGTGGAAATGGGAGCCTGACGCCGATCAACACAGCCACCAACACCGTGGGCACACCTATCCCGGTCGGAAAGCAGCCCGAGGCCATCGTGATTACTCCAGATGGGCAGACCGCCTACGTCGCCAACATCGCCTCCAACACCGTGACGCCCGTGTCGACCGCCACGAACAAGCCCGGAAAGGCGATCAAGAGCCCTGGCGGTCCCACCGAGATCGCGATTACGCCCAACGGAAAGACCGCTTACGTCGGTAACTACAACGCTGGGACCGTCACCCCGATCACCACCGCCACCAACACGGCCGGGAAGGCGATCAAGGTCGGTCCGTCTCCCGACTCGATGGCGATCACGCCCGACGGGAAGACCCTCTATGTTGTCTCTAACGCCGGGACCGTGACGCCGATCAACACGGCCACCAACACTGCCGGGAAGGCGATCCCCGTCGGCTTCGAGCCAAACGACCTGGTGATCACGCCCGACAGCGGCACGGTCTACGTGGCAAACTTCGGCTCGGAGACCGTGACCCCGATCTCGACCGCGACCAACACCGCCGGGACGCCAATCAAGGTCGGCGGTCACGCCTACACCCTTGCGGTCACTCCGAACGGCAGCACGGTCTACGTGGTCAACTCGGGCGAAGGCACGAAGAGCCAGCCGGGTGACGTGGTCCCCATCGCAACCGTCACCAACAAGCCGGGGAAGGCCATCAGCATCCCCGGTTACCTGCAGGCCATCATCATCACGCCGGATGGCAAGACCGCTTACGTGGCCAACAACACGGCCGCGGGCACAACGGCGGCGGTCACTCCGATCAGCACCGCGACCAACACCCCGGGCAAGGCCATCCCGGTGCCCAATGCCCCGCTCGTCCTGGCCATCACGCCGAACGGTCAGGAACTCTACGCGCTCAACGTCCTGCTCAGTGGCCAGCAGAACCACGGCACGGTCACACCCATCAACATCGCGACCAACACCGCGGGCAAGCCGATCAAGGTGGGAGTCGACCCGATGACGATGGCAATCACGCCATAGCTGAGGCTGGACGACTGGGCGGCCCGGGGGAACCGGGCCGCCCAGCACCTTACTTCACATTGAGGTAGATGACGCTGCCCAGGCCGGCCAGGAAGCAGTAGATCGCGAACGGCGTCAGCGTGCGGGTCGTCAGGTATCTGACCAGGAAGCGGATGGAGAGGTAGGCGCCGACGCCGGACAGGATGCTGCCGACCAGGATCTGCCCGCGGATGCCGTTGGCCAGCGGGCCCGTCAGGTCACTGATCTTGAGCGCGCCGGCGGCCAGGATGACGGGCGCGGAGAGCAGGAAGGAGAACCGGGCCGCGTCAGCACGGGACAGGCCGCGGAACATGCCGCCGACCATCACGATGCCGTCCCGGCTGATGCCGGCC
>DASXMU010000407.1:0-14204 GCA_036495485.1 Streptosporangiaceae bacterium | reverse complement strand
TGATCGGCTTGCCCGGCGGCGCGGCCTCGAAGACCGGCCGGTACTCGACGTAGTAGTCGTGGTCGCCGGGCTTGGCACCCATGTGGTCCTCACGCTGCGGGAGGAACCAGAAGTTGTAGTCGCCCTCGATGGTGTTGCTGGCGTTGCCGTTGCCGATGCCCACCTGGGCATACATGACCTTGTGCACCGGGTCGAACAGGCGGCCGATCCAGCGCAGGCCGAACTGTGCCTCCGGCATCAGCGTCGGGTACCGGCCCGGGGCGTCGCGCTCGGCCATCAGCATGAGCGCGTCGGTGTAGCTGGCCGTGAAGGCGAACTTCTCGTAGCCGCCACCGGCGTCGAACCAGCCGCCGGACACGTCCACCGGGCCGGCGACCTTGTGGAACTTGCCGAGCAGGTTGTCGTTCCTGTCGTAGCTTGGGTCGGCGTAGACGGTGGCGCTGCGGTCGGTGAGGTTGGCCGGCTGGCGGTGCAGCACCGAGGAGCTGACGTCGCCACCGTCCCGCTCGGAGGTGAAGAACCTGACCGAGTTCGTGACCAGCCTGCTGTACAGGGCCTGCGGGCTGGCGATCCGGAAGCCGGGGGAGACTGCGTGCACCGGCCCGGTGATCGCGATCCGGTAGGTGCCCGGGTGCTCGAAGCGAGAGAAGCTGAGCTCGAACACCGCTTTGTACCGTGAGCTCCAGAAGCCGAGATCGTCGGTGGACCGGCCGGTCATGTAGACGCTGCCGTGGGGGCCTTCGAGTGCGAAGCTCACGCTGTGCACCGGCGTGGGCAGCATGACGAAGGCGGTCTTCGAGCCTGTCTCCGGGTAGCCGACCTGGTTCACCCGCACCATCGGCGGTGCGGTAAGGGTGATGCGGGCGGTGGCCGCACCCGGTACCGAGAGCAACGCGGCGGTGACCGCGGTGACGCCAACAGTGGCGACCGTGGTCCGCGATGGGAATTTCATGCCGGCCTCCGGGAGTTCGGCAACCTTTAGTTAGGAAAGTTACCAAACTCCCGGAGGTCTCGCTACCCTTGGGTTGCCCCGGCCGGTTAAACAGGCGCGGGCTCCTCCTCCAGGTGCTCGTGCTCGGTGGCGGGCTCGCGGAAGAGCTTGCTCGGCCACCACACCCAGCGCCCCAGATCCAGGTTGAGCGCGGTGACCAGCACGGACCGCACCACGATCGTGTCGAGCAGCACGCCGAACGCCACCGCGAACCCGAGCTCGGCCAGGAACGTGACCGGCAGTGTGCTGAGCGCGGCGAACGTGCCGGCCAGCACGGCGCCGGCCGAGGTGATGACCCCTCCGGTGGCCGACAGGCCGGTGAGCGCGCCGCGCCGTGCGCCCTGCTTGCCCGCCTCCTCCCGCACCCGGGTCATCAGGAAGATGTTGTAGTCGATGCCCAGGGCGACGAGGAACACGAAGACGAACAGCGGGAACGAGTTGTCGGCGTTGCCGTAGCTGAACACGTGGTTGAAGAACAGCGAGCTCACGCCCAGCGCCGCCGCGAACGACAGCGCCACGGTGGCGATCAGCATGATCGGTGCCACCACCGCGCGCAGCAGCAGCCCGAGGATCAGGAACACCAGCACCAGGATGATCGGGATGATCACGTTCCGGTCGTGATCCGCCGCGCGGGCGATGTCCAGCGTGACGGCCGAATTGCCGCCGACCATCGCGTTCGCCCCCGGGACGGCGTGCACGGCATCCCGTACCCGGTCGATCGTATTGAACGCCGCCTGGCTGTCAGGCGACGCGGTGAGCGTGCCCTGCACCCAGGTGTGGCCGACCCTGGTCACCGGCGGTGTCACCGCGGTGATCCCCGGCGTGCTCTTGACCGCCGCCAGCAACTGGGCCGACTGGGCCACGTTGCCAACCACGACCACCGGCTGCCCGGCGCCCGCCGGGAAGTTCTGGCCGATGATGGTCTGCCCGGTGACCGAGTCCGGGTGATGGCCGACGAAGGACTCGGCGGTGGTCAGGCCGCTGGCCTTCAGGCCGGTGAGGCCGAGCGCCATCGCGCCGAGCACCACGGCGGTGCCGATCCAGACGATCCGCGGCCGGGCGGCGATGCGCCGGCCCACGTTCGCCCAGATCCCCTTGGTCGTCGGCTCCACCGAGCCGTAGCTGGGCTTGACCGGCCAGAAGATCCAGCGGCCGGAGATCACCAGCAGAGCGGGCAGCAGGGTCATCATGGCGGCCAGGGCCACCGCGACGCCGATGGCCAGCACCGGTCCCAGGCTCTTGGTGGAGTTCAGCTCGGCCACGGACAGCGTGAGCAGGCTCAGGACGACCGTGCCGGCGCTGGCGATGATGGCCGGCCCGGCCCTGCGCAGCGCGAGGGCCATCGCCTCGTGCCGGTCTTCGTGCCTGCGCAGCTCCTCGCGGTATCTGGCCGTCAGCAGCAGCGCATAGTCGGTGCCCGCGCCGAACACCAGCACGTAGAGGATGCCGGCGCTCTGCGCGTTGACGGTCAGCCCGGCATGTTTGGCCAGCAGGTAGATGAGCGCCTCAGCGCTGGTCAGGGCGATGCCGGCCGACATCACCGGCAGCAACCACAGCACCGGGCTCCGGTAGGTGATGAGCAGCAGCACGATGACGACGATCAGGGTGGCGACGAGAAGGATGCCGTCGATCCCCTTGAACGAGTTGGCCGAGTCGGCCGCGCTGCCCAGTGGGCCCGCGATGTGCGTGGCCAGGCCGTTCGCATGTGCGCTCGCGACGTTGCGCAGCGAGGTCACGGCGTCCGAGGCACCATTCCAGCCTTTCGAGCCGAGGTTGACCGGCACGATCGTCTCGATCGCCTTGCCGTCCCTGGCCACGAACGGGCCGGCCACCTGGCCGGGTACCACGCCAGTCACGTGCGTGAACTGGCTGGTGTCGGCGGTCGCCTTGGCGCGGTCCGCGCTGGTCAGACCGGACGGCCGGTCATAGACCACGACGCCGGAGAAGATGTTGGGCGACTGAAAGCGCCCTTGCAGGTCGAGCACCTTCGTCGATTCGGCCTTGGCCGGGAGCCAGGCCGATGAGTCGTTCTTCTCTGCCCCCGTCAGCTTGCTGCTCAGCGGGCCGGCTACGGCCACGATGATCAGCCAGAAGACCAGGACCGCCCATTTAGTCCGGCGTCCGCTGGCAATGCCCACGATCGCACGAGCTCGGCTCATTGGTTCCCCCAGGAGTGATCGGGTCGGCTCGTCGGTGTCGCGTGAAGCCCCGGCGCACACCTGGACTCCACAGTCGCTTGCACTATGAGGCATGACCGGCCGTTAAGTCAAGACATATCTCGTTGACTGAAAACCGTTCATGGCCGGCCGGAATGCCGGTGTGAAAAGTACCAATCGCGCACCCGTCCTGACTACCGAATTTTTGCCCATACGCTCGGCATCCGTTCCGTGACTGACGGCATCCAGCCCATCCCCGCGCACAAGCACAGCACACCACCACCCGGGCAACGCCGTGCCCAGCGGCTAAAGCGAAAGTAAAGCGCGACTAAAGCTGGACGGCGGCGATCGGGACCGCCGGGCGGGGCGCCGTCGGGCCGCCGCCGGACAGCCAGTCCTGCCGCGCCGCCTCCCAGGCCAGCTGCATCCGGGTGCGCACGTTCGCCATCTCCATCAGCGCGTGCACCTTGCGCTGGACCGTGCGGACGCTGACCCGGAAGTGGGCGGCGATCGCCTCGTCGGTCAGGCCGGCCAGCAGCAGCGAGAGCAGTTGCCTGTCCTCGGGGGACAGCGCGCCATCGGCCGCCCCCGGCCCGCCCATGGGATCGACCATGTGCAGCGTGACCGCCCGGTCCCAGACGTAATCGAACAGCGCGAGCAGCGCGTCGAGCACCGCGCACTGGTAGATCAGGACACCCACCGGCGTGCTGTCCCGCTGGGCCAGCGGGACGAGGGCCACGCACCGGTCCACGGCCAGCATCTTGACCGGCAGCTTGGGGTGCACCCGCACCTCGCCGTGGCTGCGCATGCCGTCGCGGATGGCGTCCAGCGTCCCCGGGCCCTCCAGCGCCCCGGTCTCGAAGATGGCCCGGTTGTGCACGCCGTTGCTGGGCAGCACACGCTCGCTGGACTGCACGGCTATCACCGGCGGCTTGACCATGTTGCACACCTCGGACCGCGCGGTGCGCAGCAGGTGCAGTGCGTGGTGGCGCAGTGCCTGCTGGCCGTGCACCACCTCGAACACGCCCGCCGCGTCCCCGCTGAGCTGCCCGGCGCGCCGCTTGTCGGCGATGCTGTCGAGCACCTCCTGCGCCTCACGGAGCTCGCGCAGCCGGTTGGAAATCATTGCCTCGATCGTGCCCGGCGAGGAGGCCACGTACCTGATTGGGTCGTCACTGGTCTGCGAGACGAGTCCGCGCTGGTGCAGCCCAGCCAGGGCGGTGCGGACGGCCTCCTCGGTCAGTCCCGTCGTGGACTTGATCTCCGTGGAGGTGGCGGAGACGGTCGTGGCCACGAAGCAGTAGACCCGGTCCTCCATCTCGGTGGCGCCCAGCGCTGTCAGCATGTCTTACCTGCCCTTTGGACCGGCAAATCCTAATCATCCCGAACGAAGCATCCCCCGGCTTGCGCCGTATGGCTACCCGGGTGGGGTTAAGTCCGTTTGGTCGTAATCACGTCAATGACGGGGAAATGTCATCTCCGGGTATTGAGAGGGTAAAGGAGCGCCACGTAGCGTCCGCGAACAGGGAGCAGTCGGCCCGCTACCCTAGCGAGCCCCCCCATGGCCACAGCCGGAACCGCGACCCCGCAGATCCGGCTGTGGTGTCATGCCTGGAGGAATGCCCATGCGCTCACCAGGAATGCCCTGCCACCTCAGGGATTCCCGAACCTCAGGGCGGCCACCGCGCGAGAAGTCCGCGCGTCGCACCCGACCGATGCGCGCGACGATGCGCGCGACGTCGGGTCTGGCGGCCGCCACCCTGTTCACCCTGTCGCTGGCTGGGATTGCCCCGGCCGCATCCGCATCCACCGGGCATGCCAGCGGCGTGGCCGCGCGGACAGCGGCGAGCCATGCTCATCCCGCCGTGAAGAAGTCCCTGCCGGTCCACGGGGTCTCCGGCAAGCGGCACGCGACCCACCGGGCATGCCCGGCGACCAAGGCCGGATTCATGGAGTGCCTGTCCATCGTGCGGACCGACGTCAAAGGCCACAAGGGACTGTTCCCGGCCGACACGACGCCGGCCGGCTATGGGCCCGGCAACCTGCAGAGCGCTTACAGCCTGCCGTCGTCCACGGCCGGCTCGGGCGAGACGGTCGGCATCGTAGACGCCTTCGACGACCCGAATGCCGAGGCCGACCTGGCCGTCTACCGGTCGCAGTTCGGCCTGGCGCCGTGCACCTCGGCCAGCGGCTGCTTCACCAGGGTGGCGCAGGACGGCAGCACGAACTTCCCGCCGACCGATCCGTCGGCCGGCTGGGAAGAAGAGGAATCGCTGGACGTGGACATGGTCTCGGCGATCTGCCCGAACTGCCACATCATCCTGGTCGAGGCCAACGACAACTCGACCCAGAACCTGGGCACGGCGGTGGACGAGGCCGTCACGCTCGGCGCGAAGTACGTCTCCAACAGCTACGGCGGTTCCGAGGACCCGTCCGAGACGACCTTCGACAGCCAGTTCTACCAGCACCCCGGCGTGGCCGTGACGGCCAGCACCGGTGACTCCGGCTTCGGCCCGCAGTACCCGGCGGCGTCCCAGTTCGTCACCGCGGTGGGCGGCACCACCCTGACCCAGGACTCCGGCGTTCCCCGCGGCTGGAGCGAGACCGCCTGGTCCGGCGCTGGCTCCGGCTGCTCCTCCTTCGAAGCCAAGCCAGCCTGGCAGACCGACACCGGCTGCTCGAACCGCACCGAGGCCGACGTGTCGGCCGAGGCCGACCCCAACACCGGTGTCGCCTTCTACGACACGTTCGGCGGCGTGGGCGGCTGGGGCGTGGTCGGCGGCACCAGCGTGTCGTCACCGATCATCGCCTCCACCTTCGCCCTCGCGGGCACCCCGGTCGCCGGGACCTACCCGTCGTCCTACCCCTACGCCGACACCGCTGACCTCTTCGACGTGACCAGCGGCTCCAACGGCTCCTGCTCTCCGGCGTACCTGTGCACGGCCGGCCCCGGTTACGACGGCCCAACCGGGCTGGGCACCCCAGACGGCGTGGCCGCCTTCACTACCGGCCCGCACGGCACGGTCACCGGGAAGGTCGGCTCGTCCGCCACCGGGGACCCGCTCGCCGGGGCCCAGGTGAGCGTCGGGACGGACTCGACCACCACGAATTCCAGCGGTGTCTACAGCATCAGCGTGCCGGTCGGCAGCTACACCGTCACCGCGCAGGACTTCGGGTTCAAGACCGTCACCGACACCGGCGTCTCGGTGACCGACGGCGGTACGACCACGGAGAACTTCGCGCTGGCGACCGCGCCAAGCGTCACACTGACCGGAACGGTCACCGACGGCTCTGGCCAGGGCTGGCCGCTGTACGCGAACGTCTCGGTGCCCGGCACCACGGCGTCCACGTTCACCAACCCGGCCACCGGGCAGTACCAGCTCACGCTGCCCGCCGACGCAACGTACTCGGTCCAGGTGAACTCCGCTTACCCGGGCTACCAGCAGGCGGCCAAGAGCGTGAAGCTCGCTGGGACCAGCAAGGTCAGCGACTTCAAGGTGAAGGTCGACGCGCAGGCCTGTGACGCGCTCGGCTATCACTTCAAGGACACCGGCAGCACCCAGACGTTCGGCGCCACCACGACGCCGGCCGGCTGGCACGTGATCAGCCCGAACAACCAGCCGGGCTGGGCCTTCAACAACCCGGCAGGCCAGGCCAACAACACCGGCGGCACCGGCAACTTCGCGGTCGTGAACAGCTCGTTCTACGGCCCGGGCGCTGCGCAGAACACCGCGCTGCGTGGCCCGGACGTCGACATGACCAAGTTCAAGACACCGGTCCTCCAGTTCAGCACCGACCTGGCCGGCTGGTTCAACTCGGCCTCCAAGGTGAACATCAGCACCGACGGCGGCCAGACCTGGACCACCGTCTGGTCGAACTCGGGCTTCTCGGGTATGCCGGGTCCGGCCACGGTGACCGTCCCGCTGCCGGCGGCCGCGGGCCAGGCCAAGGTGCTGGTCCGCTTCAACTACACCGGAGCCGACTCGCAGTACTGGGCGGTCGACAACGTGTTCCTCGGCAACCAGGCCTGCGTGCCGGCCCACGGTGGCATGGTCGAGGGCCGGGTGACCGACGGCAACACCGGCGGCGGGGTCAACGCGGCGACCGTGGCCAGCGTGTCCAGCCCCGGCCAGACCGGTGTGTCCGCACCGACCCCGAACGACCCCAACATGAACGGTGGCTTCTACTTCCTGTTCTCACCGGGCACCGGAAGCCAGAAGTTCACCGCGACAGCGTCCAACTACGTGGCCGGCAGCACCACGGTGAACGTCCAGCCGAAGTTTGCCACCACCGCCAACATCACCCTGCAGGCCGGCCAGCTCTCGGTCACGCCTGGCTCGCTGTCCGCCACCCAGCGGATGGGCCAGAGCACGACCGAGCCGCTCACGTTCAGCAACACCGGGAAGGCCCCGGTGGACGTGAAGCTGTTCGAGCAGCCGGGCAGCTTCACCCTCCAGGGCCACCTGGCTGGGGCCCCGGTGGAGCGGGTGAAGGGCACGTTCAGCCCGCTGTCGGCGATCAAGAACGCCGCTGCGGTCAAGCGGAGCGAGGCCAGGATCCGGCCGTCCAGGCCGGGAGTGACGCCAGCCGACTCGCCGTGGGTGAACCTGGCCAACTTCCCGTCCACCGTCATGGACAACTCGGCAGCGGCCGACACCACGACCGGCAACGTCTACTCGATCGGCGGGTTCGACGGCAGCACGAACGTCAGCGGTGGCTTCGTCTACAACCCGGCCACCCAGGCGTGGACCGCGATAGCCAGCATGGCGAATGCCCGTGAGGCGCCGTCGGTCGCGTTCATCGGCGGCAAGCTGTATGCGGTAGGCGGCTGGGACAACTCCGGCAACCCGGTGGCCGCGCTGGAGATCTACGATCCCGGCTCGGACACCTGGTCCACCGGTGCCAGCGTCCCGACCGCACTGGCGGGCTCGAGCGTGGCAGTCTTCGACGGCAAGATGTACGTCATCGGCGGCTGTGACGCACTCAACTGCGGCTTCACCAACGTCCAGATCTACGACCCGTCAACCAACTCATGGAGCTCCGGAGCCGCCTACCCGACGCCGATCGCGTGGGCGTCCTGCGGCGGTCTGAATGCCGACATCTACTGCGCCGGCGGCACGACTGGCAGCACCACCGACACCAGTGCCGCGTACGCGTACAGCCCGGCCACCAACAGCTGGTCTCAGGTCGCCTCCCTCCCGATCGACCTGTGGGCGTCGGGCTATGCGGCGGCCAACGGCAAGCTGCTGGTCTCCGGCGGTGTCACCAACGGTTTCAACACGGTCACCAACCAGGGCTTCTCCTACGACCCGGGATCGAACTCCTGGACGGCCCTGCCCAACGCCAACAACACCGACTACCGGGCAGGCAGTGCCTGCGGGTTCGACCGGATCGGTGGTTCGACCGTCGGGTTCACCCCGCAGAACTTCGTCGAGCAGTTGCCCGGCTTCTCGTCCTGCGGCGTCACCAACGTCCCCTGGCTGAAGGAGAACCACAGCAGCTTCACCCTGCAGCCCGGTGCCAGCATGACGGTCAAGGTGACGATGAACGCGGCCAGCAAGTCGGTCAGCCAGCCGGGTGTCTACACCGCCGGGCTGGCCATCGTCCAGAACACTCCGTACCAGGTCCCGCAGGTTGGCGTCACGATGACGGCCAAGCCACCGGTCACCTGGGGCGAGATCGCCGGGAAGGTGACCGGCCTGGCCTGCCACGGTCCCGCCGCACCGCTGGCGGGTGCCACCCTCCAGATCAACACCTGGGCGGCCAGTTTCACGCTCAAGACCGGAAGCGACGGCAGCTACGCACTGTGGCTGGACGTCCGCAACAACCCGTTGCAGCTCATCGCTGCCATGGACGGGTGGCAACCGCAAACCGCTACAGCGACGATCACCGCTCTGAAGAAGGCCACGGTGAACTTCGCGCTGAAGAACGACAACCGCTGCTCCTGACGCGGTACCGGGCCGGCTGACCCCGGCCCGGTCAGCACCACTCGCATAACTCGCGGGCGGGTTCCGGGATGTCCCGGAGCCCGCCCGCTCGGGTTCCCCTCCCCGTTTGCCTCGTGGTGTCCACCGGGGAAGATGACCGTTATTTTACCTTTACATGGTACTCTGTTGACCAGATCGCGACTCGAACCGCCAGGTCGCAAAGGGTGCTGTGGCCGAGGGGGGCGATTGCCGCGGCCCGCTGTACGTACCGGTTACGTCCAGCGGGCCGGCGGTGGTCCTGACCAGCGATATCCGTCCTAGCCCAGGTGGTAGACGGCGCTCGCGTTCCCGCCGAGGACCAGCCTCACGGTCTCCTCGTCCGGGCAGATCGCCGCGACCGCACGGGCGTTCCTGGCGATCCCCGGCACGCCGGGCCAGTCGGTGCCGAAGATGAACCGCCGGGCCAGCCGCGCGAAGTTGTGCCTGGAGTAGTAGTCGGGCAGCCGCCGCGGCGGCAGCCCGGACAGCTCGATCCAGACGTTGCCGTACATGAGCGCGAGGAACGCCGCCGCGTCATACCACCAGCCCCGGCCGCCGTGCGCGAGCACGATGTTAAGCCCGGGGAAGTCCCGCAGCACCTCATCGAGCAGCACCGGATCGGCGTAGGAGTTCATCGACCCGGGGAAGTTGCTCGTCCCGCAGTGCACGATCACCGGGATGCCCCGGGACCTGCACACCTCGTAGGCCGGGTAGAGCGCCCGGTCGTTGGCCGGGTAGCCGCCGTGCACCGGGTGCAGCTTGAGCGCCACGGCGCCCAGGCCCAGCTGGCGTTCCAGCTCGTCGGTGACGGGGAAGTGCAGGTGCGGGTTGAGGTTGGCCACCAGCCTGACCCGGCGCGGGTCGTGCTTGGCCAGCGGCACCAGGTCCTCGATCGGCTGCAGGCCGGCCACCTTGGGGCTGTACTCGCTGAACACCAGCGCGGTGTCCACACCCTCGGCGTCGAGCAGTTCGCTGAACCGCTCCGGGATGATCACACCGTCGGCGTCGTAGACCCGGCCGAGAACGCCGCGGTCGCCGAACTCATCGGCCCAGCGGTTCCAGGCGGGACTGACCGTCGACAGCTTGCCGACGTGCATGTGGGCGTCAACGAGCCTGTATCCATCCAGCACGCGCTCCATTATGTGCCAGCTAACCGAGCCGGTATGCGCCAGGTGACCGAGCCGGGCAGAACTACCTGCCCGTCAGCCCCCAGCTGGTGTGGTGATCCGGCCGAGCGAGTCGTTCCCGAAGTTGGTGAACCACAGTGCGCCGTCGGATCCCGCGGTGATCCCCAGCGGGAAGCTGATGGCCGGGCTCATGTAGGCCGTCACGGTCCCCGAGGTGGTCACCCGCCCGATCGACTTGCCGAACTGGTTGGTGAACCACAGCGCCCCGTCCGGCCCGGCCGCGATCCCCTCCGGCCCGTTGACGCTGTTGGCAGTGTAGAAGGTGAACGTCCCGGACGGCGTCATCTTCCCGATGCGGTTGCTCCCGCTGCTGGTGAACCACAGGTTCCCGTCCGGGCCGGCGGTGATGTAGTCGTACTCGTTCGCGCCGGCCTTCGAGCCGTTCTTGTGCATGGTGACCGTGCCGGAGGTGGTGATCTCCCCGATCCCGTTCGCGGTGGCGAACCACAGCGCCCCGTCCGGGCCTGAGACGATCCCCTGCGGGTTCTTGATCAGCGAGCTCTTGTGGATGGTCACGGCCCCCGACGTGGTGATCCGGCCGATCGTGCCGCTGCCGTCGTTGGTGAACCACAGCGCGCCGTCCGGCCCGGCGGTGATCCCCTCCGGCTGCGCGATGCCCGGGTTGGTGTAGCTGGTCAGATTCCCGGCTTTGGTCATCCGGGCGATCGTGTTGTCGCCGTCGTTGGTGAACCACAGCGCGCCGTCCGGCCCGGCGGTGATCCCGTTCGGTTCGTCGATGGCCTTCCCCTGATGGGTGATGACCTGCCCGGAGGTCGTCATGTCCCCGATCTCGTTGGGATTGCCAGTGGTGGTGAACCACAGGTTGCCGTTCGGGCCGCTGGTTATCCCGAACGGCGACGTGAAACCGTTGCCGTGGAAAACGGTGATCGTCCCACTGGTGGTGATCCGGGCGATCGTGTTGTCGGCGTAGTTGGTGTACCACACCCCGTCCGGCCCGGCCGCGATCCCCTCCGGGATGTCGATCTTGCTGTTCCGGTAGTACACAGCCTTCCCGCCGATGGGCACCTGCGCGAGCGCGTTGCTATTGACGAACCATAGGTCCCCGTCCGGGCCGTTGATGATCCAGGAGGGCTTGACCAGGGCCTGCAGGGTGACCATGGTGACCTGTCCGGACGGGGTGACCTGGCCGATGTCCTTGCCGACCAGGTTGGTGAACCACAGGTTCCCGTCGGAGCCGGCGGTGATCCCGGCCGGGTCGTCGATGCCGGAGTGGGTGAACTCGGTCATCGCTCCCGACGTGGTGATCCGGCCGATCGAGTTGCTGCCGGAGTTGGTGTACCACATCGCGCCGTCCGGGCCCTCGGTGATCCCGGCCGGGCCGACGATGTCCGCCCCCGTGAACAGGGTGATCGTGCCCGAGGTGGTGATCTCCCCGATGCTCTTGTCCCCGTTGAGGAACCACAGCGTGTTCCCGGGCCCCGCGGTGATCTGCCCGGGGTCCACCACGCCCTTGGCCGTGTAGATGGTGACCTGGCCGGACGTGGTGATCTTGCCGATCGAGTTGCCGGTGTAGTTGGTGAACCACAGCGCCCCGTCCGCCCCGGCGGTGATGCTCTGCGGGTTGTTGATGCCCTTGCCGCTGAAGTCGGTGACCTGCCCGCCGGTGGTGATCCGGCCGATCTTGTCGTCGCCGTCGTTGGTGAACCACAGCGCCCCGTCCGGCCCGGCCGTGATGCCCACCGGGTCGTCGATGCCGTTGCCCGGGTAGGTCGTCACCACAGGCGGCGTGCCGGCGACGGCGCGCGGCCCAGCCGCGTGGGCGGCCGGCGACGCCAGCGCCAGGCCGCCGGCCAGCGTGAACATTGCGACAACGGCTCGCAGCCCCGTCGGCCGCATGAGCACCTCCAAATATCCCAGATCTTTCCTCCCGCATGGTAATCCTTTACCGATTGAGATGGGTAAGGACCGGCCGAATTTCTGTTCGCCCGCACCGCCCCGCTGCGGGTAGGTTTCTTGCACCTTGACCGGCGGATGAGGAGGCCTCACGTGCCATACAGCGGATCCGGGGAACCGGCGATCCTGGTCGAAGGCTTGGTCAAGTCGTTCGGGGAGGTCCGCGCGCTGCGCGGGATCGACCTGTCGGTGCCGCGCGGCACGGTCCTCGGCGTTCTCGGCCCGAACGGCGCTGGCAAGACGACCGCCGTGCGCATCCTGACCACCCTGCTGCGCCCGGACGGTGGCCGCGCCGTGGTGGAGGGCCACGACGTCGTGCGCGAGGCCGCCGCCGTCCGCCGCTCGATTGGCCTGGCCGGCCAGTCGGCAGCCATCCAGGTGGAGCTGACCGGCCGGGAGAACCTGGAGCTGATCGGCCGGCTCTACCACCTGAGCTGGCGCCTCGCCCGCAGCCGTGCCGCCGAGCTGCTCGAGCAGTTCGGCCTGACCGACGCCGCCGACCGCCCGGCCAAGAACTTCTCCGGCGGCATGCAGCGCCGCCTGGATCTGGCCGCCAGCCTGGTCGGCCAGCCCAAGGTGCTCTTCCTCGACGAGCCGACCTCTGGCCTGGATCCGCGCTCCAGGCTGGCCATGTGGGACACGATCAGGTCGCTGGTGGCCGGCGGCACCACGCTGCTGCTCACCACCCAGTACCTGGACGAGGCCGACGAGCTGGCCGACGAGATCGTGGTGATCGACCACGGCCTGGTCATCGCGGCGGGCACGGCCGAGGAGCTGAAGGGCCGGGTCGGCGGCGACGTCGTCGAGTTCACCGTGCCCGACCGCACCCGCATCACCGACGCCGTCGCCGCGATCGCCCCGTTCGGCGAGTCCGAGCCGCACGCCGACCCCGGCACCGGCGTGATCAGCGTCGGCGTCGGCAGCCAGGGCTCGGACGCGCTGATCGAGGTGGTGCGCGCCCTGGACCGGGCCGGCGTCCACACCCAGGGCCTCGGCTTGCGCCGCCCCTCCCTCGACGACGTGTTCCTCTCCCTGACCGGCCACGCAGCCGAGGAAGAGAACCAGCCGCCCGGCCGCCGCCGGGGCCGCAAAGCGGCACCCACCAAGGACACCACGAAGGCAGCATCATGACCGCGATCACCCTGCCCGCCCCCGACACCGCCCCCAGCCTGCTGTCCACCGCCCGCTGGGCGGTGACCGACACGCTCACCATCACCCGCCGCAACCTGCTGGTCTGGCTCCGCGTTCCGGCCTACATCATGTTCACGGTCATCCAGCCGGTCATGTTCGTGCTGCTGTTCCGCTACGTCTTCGGCGGCGCGATCCGCGTCCCCGGTGGCCTCAACTACGTCAACTTCCTGATGCCAGGGATCATCGGCCAGACCGCCGCGTTCGCCACCGTCGGCACAGCCATCGCCCTAGCCCAAGAGCTGAAAAAAGGCGTCATCGACCGGCTCCGCTCAATGCCCATGGCCCGCTCCGCAGTCCTGGCCGGCCGCCTGACCGCCGACACCGGCCGCATGCTCATCACCACCCTGATCGTCATCGGCGTCGGCTACGGGGTCGGCTTCCGCTTCACCAACGGCGTCGGCGCAGCCATCCTCATGGTCGTCCTGGCGACGGTCTTCGGCCTGGCGATGTGCTGCATCGCCGCGTACACCGGCCTGGCCATCGGCGACGAGGAGTCGGTCCAGGCATTCGGCCTGGTCTGGCTGTTCCCTATCACCTTCCTCAGCTCCGCCTTCGTCCCGATCGCCACCATGCCGGGCTGGCTCCAGGCCTTCGCCAACAACCAGCCAGTCACCTACGTCATCGATGCCATGCGCGCCCTCGCCCTGGGCGGCCCCGTCTGGCCCAGCCTCTGGAAGAGCATCCTCTGGCTGGTCGGCATCCTCGTCGTCTTCGGCCCCCTCGCCGTCCGCGCCTACAAACGCGCCAGCTGATCCGTCCGCACCCAGGTTTAGAATCGTCATTTCTTTTAACGGAAAAA
>DASXMU010000406.1:0-12940 GCA_036495485.1 Streptosporangiaceae bacterium | reverse complement strand
TGTGCGGCGTAACCTTGAAGGGTGACCGATGACGTGCTGACCATCGAGGGGCTGCGGCGCCGCCGGGGAGAGATCCTCGGTGTCGCGCGCAAGCGCAAGGCTCACCGGGTCGCTGTGTTCGGTTCGGTTGCCAGAGGTGAGGCACACCCGGGCAGTGACGTCGATCTGCTGGTGGATTTTGAGCCGGGTGCATCCCTGCTTGACCATGTCGGCTTGTTCCAGGACTTGGAGGAGCTCCTGGGCGTTGGGGTCGACGTCGTCGCGAGAGGTGGTCTCAAGCCACGCGACGGTCGCATCCGTGCCGAGGCCGTGGAACTGTGAGCCGCAGGAAGACTGCCGGTTAGGGGATCAGCTCTCCTGGCGTTCGGTTTCCGATGGGGTGGGGGTTGCGGCGAAGGCTGGCGGGTCCATGCGGGCGCGGCGGATCTGGAAGAAGACGATCAGGACGACGATGGCCAGGGAGAACCATAGGCCGTAGTGGGAGATGGTCTGGGCTACCGTTACCGCGTGGTGGCCCAGTTCATAGCCCAGGCCGGCCAGCATGCCTGCCCACAGCAATGAGCCGATCAGGTCCAGGATCAGGAAGGTGACCAGCCTCATGCCGGCCCAGCCGGCGATGACGTAGATGATCGCGTTGGGGATGGGGACGAAGGGGGCGACGATGACGGCGGGCCAGGTGAACTTGCGGCCCCAGCGGTTGACCCAGCCCATGTAGCGGGGGCCACGGTTGCGGCGGCCGGACAGCATCACGATGATGCGCTCGCCCCAGAGCCTGCCTGCCCACCAGTAGAAGAAGTCGAACTTCATCAGGCCGACGATCGACGCCAGCATCACGACCAGCAGTGTTCCGTGGCCGATGCGGGCGAACGCGGCGGCGGCCACGATGGACTCGGTGCTCCCGTTCAAGAGTGTCCCGAGCACCGGGTGAGTACCGACCAGTTCGGCGCGGAATGGCAGCAGGATCAGGTAATACACGCCGCTGAGCGCGATGCCTGCCCAGCAGATGATGTCCGCCCGGCCTGGCTGGCCGATCCAGGGGAGCTGTGCGTCGGTCCTGCCGCTCGCGGGTTTGGGGCTGGCGCTCTCGGAGGCGGGGTGCGTCGTGTCTTCCGCTTCCGCCGGGCTGGCTGCGGGCTCCGGGACGGTCACGAGTTACTCTCCCGGGTGTGCAGGGTGGGCCGCGTCGTTGATGGTGAGGTGGTCACGTGGCTCCCAGCGTCGGATCGGGCAGCAGGCACCTTGCCAGGCTAAGTGCTTATGAAACCTGGCGCCGCATTTGCAGGTGGCGGGATGGGCGGCGGTTCGCGGCTGAACTGGGGGCTGCTGGACTCGTTCCAACCAGAATGCCAGGGAAAGTTCCAAGCGATCTTGCCAGGGAATGGCAGGTTGCCGGGGAGTCGCTGAATCTCGTGGCCCGGCCGATCGAGCGGTTCGCACCAAGCTGCTGGCGGCCATCCACGGCGAGCCCCAGTGCCGCCGCGAATGGCCCTGAACAGCGGCCACGCACGCTGGGGCTAGCCGGCCGGTCGGCTAGCCCCAGCGCGGTGCGGTCAGCCTTCGACCACGACGGTGTGCCTGGCGGTGAACGGCTGGCCGGCTACCAGTTCGGACTCGCGGCCGTCCGGGCCGACCGGCACGTCGCCGATCAGGGTGACCCGGTGCAGGGTGCGACGCAGGTCGAGGTGGTCGATGTCGCTGGGCGCCAGGTGGCTGGTGGCCCGGTTGTCCCAGAACGCCACGCTGCCCGGCTCCCAGCGGAACCGCACCGTGTATTCCGGCTTGGTCAGCTCGGCGTAGAGCAGGTCGAGAATCGCCTTGCTCTCCCGCGCCGACACGTCCACGATGTGGCTGGTGAAGCCGGGGTTGACGAACAGCCCCTTCTCCTTGGTCACCGGGTGCACCCGGACCACCGGGTGGATGGCGACCAGCAGGTTGTCCTGGATCCGCTTCTCGTACTTGCTGCCGTTCTTCGGCGGTGCGTAGCCGCCGCCGTAGCGGTGCTCGGCCCGCAGCGTGTCAAGGAACTTCCGAACTGGCCCGGAAAGCCCCTGGTAGGCAGCGACCAGGTTGGTCCACTGCGTGTCGCCGCCGACCTCAGGGGCCACCTCGGCGCGCAGGATCGAGCCGGCCGGCGGGTTCACCGCTGCGGTCACGTCGGTGTGCCAGCCGGAGAAGTAGCTGTACTGCCTGCGCCGGTACTCCTTGCGGAAGTCCTCGCCGTAACGCTTTTCGTAGAGCACCGGGTCCACGGTGAAGATCTCCGGGTAGCCCTCCGGCGGGGCCTCGTCGTGTGGGTGCGCATAGGTCAGCTCGCCGAACTGCCTGCCGAACGCGATCTGCGACGCGTGGTCCAGCGGCTGGTCCCTGAAGAAGATCACCTTGTACTTGCAGAGCGCGTTCTGGATGGCGGCGACCTGGTCGGCGGTCAGCGACGTGGAGATATCGACACCGGAAATGTCCGCGCCGATATGCCCGGCCACCGGCCGTACCTGTACCGGCGCCTCGTCCTGCGTTGTGCTGGTGCGGATGTCGTCGATTGCAGTCATGATGATATTGCACTACTCCCGTCTTTTTGTGTGTGGCATGGGTCATTGCCCACGCTCGCGTCCGATAATTTCTTTTTGGATGGAAAGAAAGAAAGTCGCTGAACGGTGCCCATGAGACACCACCGCTTAGCTGGTGCAGCCGCGTTTAATTGCGGTCATACAAACATCTTGCGCGGCTGCTAAGTCACCGTCAATATTGCAACTAGTTAAATTAATTAACTGACCTGGACGCCATTTGACACTGGCTCGGCGGTATCCGGACCGGTCACGCCGAGCTCGGCTAGCAGCCGGTTGCGAAGCGCGGTGAAGCCGCGGTCGCCGCGGTCCCTGGGCCGGTCCAGGTCGACCGGTGCGTCGAACGTGATCTGCCCGTCGGTGAGCACCAGCGCACGGTCCGCGAGCAGGATGGCCTCGTCCACGTCGTGCGTGACCAGCAGCACGGCTGGGCGGTGCCGCGCGCACAGGTCCTGCAGCAGGGCGTGCATCCGGGTCCTGGTGAGCGCGTCCAGTGCGCCGAACGGCTCGTCCAGCAGCATCAGCTGCGGCTCCCGTACCAGCGCCCTGGCCAGGGCCACCCGCTGCGCCTCGCCACCAGACAGCGTGATCGGCCAGGCATGGGCGTGGCTGGCCAGGCCGACCTCGCCCAGTGCGCTGAGGCTCTGGTGCCTGAGCCCGGCCCGGCCGCCGGTGCCAGGCCGCAGCCCGAGCGCCACGTTGGGCAGCACCCGTTGCCAGGGGATCAGCCGGGGCTCCTGGAAGACCACCGCCCGGCGCTGCGGGACCAGGACGTCACCGGTGTACTCCGGGTCGAGATCGCCGAGGATGCGCAGCAGCGTGGTCTTGCCGGTGCCGCTGCGGCCGAGCAAGGCGACGAACTCGCCGCGGCCGATGGACAGGTCCAGGCTGCGGAGCACCTCGCGGCCTCCGAAGCTCTTGCGCACGCCGCTGGCGAAGACCGCTGCTTCCCCAGCGGGCTCCCCGGCGGGCTGCCGGGTGGTGGGCAGGACGGCTTTGGACGTCAGTGCCATGGTCATGCTCCCTTGAAGCTGCGCCGCCAGGTCAGCAGCGTGCGTTCCAGCAGGCGGACGAGGGCGTCGGCGAGCACGCCGAGGATGGCGTAGATGGCCAGGCAGCCGAACATGATGTCGGTGCGGTCGGTCGTCTGCGCCTGGTTGATCAGGTAACCGAGCCCGCTCTGGGCGTTGATCTCCTCCGCCACGACGTCGACGATCCAGGTGCTGACCAGGGCGAAGCGCAGCCCGACCAGGAAGCCGGGCAGGGCGCCGGGCAGGATCACCGTGCGCACCAGGCCCCAGCGGTTCAGCCCGAACGTCTGGCCGGCCTCGACCAGCTTCACGTCGACGCCGCGGATCGCGGCGTAGGTGTTGATGTAGATGGGGAACGTGCAGCCGAGGGCGATGAGGAACACCTTGGGCACCTCGCCCACGCCGAACCAGATGATCGCGAGCGGGACCAGCCCGAGTATGGGCACCGCCCTGGCCGCCTGGATGACCGGGTCCAGCAGGTCCTCGCCGACCCAGAACAGGCCGCAGAGCACGGCGAGTGCCACCCCGGCCGCGACCCCGAGGACCAGGCCTTCGGCCACCCGCTGCAGCGAGATGAGCAGGTTGGACTGCAGCACTCCCTGGCTCCAGAGCTCGCGCCAGGCGTCGGCCACGGCGACCGGCGAGGCCACCTCGACGCTGCTGAACACGTGCTGCGAGCAGACCAGCTGCCACAGGGCGAGCACGGCCACCGGCCCGGTGATCCGCCTGGCCAGCCGCGGGACGCGCACCAGCGGCCGCCGCCTGCGCGTGCCCGCCGGGCGGACCAGGGTGATGGCGCCGGTGTCAGCCATTCTGCGGCACCGCCCGGAGGATCGCGTTGTACCGGCTGGCCTCGGCCGGGCTGAATAGCGATGCAGTGCTGTAGGCCGCGGGGATGGCCTTGGCGCTGGCCAGCAGCGTGACCACGTTCTGCAGCGCCGCCGCCACCGTGGAGTTGACCGGGACATAGCTGGCGGTGCCGCCGGCCGCGAGGATCAGCTTGGCCAGCGAAGCGGTCTGGTGCTCGACGTTCACGTAGTAGTCCGTGACCCACTGGCTCAGATGGCTCTTCTCCCAGTTTTCGGCCTTGATCAGCCGCCTGGTCAGGTCGGCGATGGCCGCTGCCTTCTTCGGGCTGGCCAGCGCCGCGGTGGTGGCGAGCAGGTAGTCGTAGGTAGCTGGTTTCACCGTGTCCTGGGTGGCCAGGACCTTCGCGCCCGGGTGGGTCTGCTGGTAGTCGACCTTCTGCTCCACGCTCACCACAGACGCGTCGGCGGACCCCGCTTCCAGCACGGTGCCGAGCTGCAGCAGGCTGACATCGACCTGCTGGACGTCCTTCTGGGTCAGGCCCGACGTGGCCAGCGCCCGCAGCGCGAAGGCCTGCTCCGATGTCCCCGTGGTGTAGGCCACCGGCTTGCCGCGCAACTGGGAGATCGCGGAGATGCCCGGCTTGGCCAGCAGGAACTCCTGCGCCCCGATCGGCAGCTGGACGGCTACCGCCTTGACCGGCAGCTTCGACTTGACCGCCAGCGAGGCTGGCAGGTCGCCCATGAAGCCCACGTCGATCCGGTGGGCGGCGAAGCCCGCGTCGACCAGTGGGCCGCTGTCGAACTCGATGAAGTTGACCTTGTAGGGAGCGCCCTTGAGCGCGCCCGAGGCCTGCACCAGGGTCTCGAAGTCCTGCTGCTGGTCACCGAGGTTCAGCACGAGACCGGAGTTGCCTGAGCCGACCGGGCCGCTGGCCGGTGACTGGCCGGCCGAGGCGGTCGCCGCGCACGCGGAGACCATGGCCAGCAGGCCGGCTATTGACGCCGCGCGCAGCGTTCGGGAGATCGCAGGTGACATGACGGTATGGACTCCCTCTTGGTGAAAGTGGTCACGATATGGGCACGGCAAATACGCCATCCGTAATGGAGTAATTCCCTTAGCTGGAGGTTGAGGCGCACGCTAAAGCCGCCGCCCGGTTGGAGAAGGCTGAGATTAAGCCGAACGGATCAGGGTTCGTAACCGGGCCGTTTGATCGGTTTTCCCGATCGATTCCTGTTTATATTATCGCTGGTCACTCAATTATCATCGATAAGGATTTCGCCGGTGTCAATGTTTGCAACTTCTTAAATTAATTAATAGTTCCCGGAAGTCAGCAGGCCCGTGGCATGGCAGCCGCGCGGCGGCGCAATGGATTGGCGTAGATTGCGTCGAGTATCACCGCGCCCGCCGCGACCGGCAGGGCGTCGGCGCCGAAGCTGGTTGTCACCACGCTGCGGTCCGGGTCGCGGCACACCCGGGACCGGCTGCCCACCTCTGCCCGCAGCTCCGCTAGGCACTCGGGCAGGTAGATGGTGCCGGCCTCGGTGACGACGAGCAGCTCCGGGTTGAGCAGGTCAAGCAGCAGCGCGGCCGCCGCGCCGACCAGCTTCGCCCGCTCGCGCAGCAACTCCACCGCGCGCCGGTCGCCCGCTCGCGCCGCGGCCAGCAGGGCGGTGAACGCCGGGCCTGGAACGATGCCCTCCAGGGCGGCCCGCAGGCCGAGCGCACGGTCCGACACCGCTGCCTGCAGGCAGCCGCGCCGCCCGCACGAGCACGGGTCGGCCCGGCCCGCCAGTGGCATGTGCGCCACCGACCCGGCCGCCGACCGCGGGCCGTGGTGCACCGCGCCGCCGGTCGCGAACGCGGCGTCGACGACGTTGCCGACGAACAGGTGGACGACGCTCGACCTCGCCCGCGCGTCACCGAACATCTGCTCCGCCCTGGCGAGTGCCCTGGAGTGGCTGTCCACGCAGACCGGCAGGCCGGTCGCGGCCGCCATCAGGTCGCGGACTGGCACGCCGTGCCAGCCCAGCGGGGTATTCTCCATGATCACGCCGTGCCCGCGATCCACCCAGCCGCCGCTGGCCACGCCGAGCCCCAGCAGGCTGCGGCCACCGGCATGCTCGTCGGCGAACCCGGGGAGCCGCCCGGCGATCCGGTGCAGCACGTGCTCCGGGTCGGGTCCGGCGTGATCCAGCCTCTCGCTGGCGATCACCCGGCCCCTCAGGTCGACCAGCGCGAGCGTCGCGTACCGGACGGCGATGTGCAGCCCGCAGGCCACCCGGCGGCCGGTGTCGACCGCCACCGGCACGTGTGGCCGCCCAACTCCTTTGGGCCCAACCGCCTCAGGTACCTCGCGGAGCAGTCCCGCCGCGGTCAGGTCGGCGCATAGCCTGCTCACCGCTGCCGGGCTGAGCCCGGCGAGCCTGGCGATGGTGCTGCGTGCCACCGGCCCGTGGTCCAGCGCCGCCTGCAGCACGGCGCTGGCGTTCGAGGTGTGGCGGCTGTCCTCCGCCGGCCTGATGTCAGCCCGCCGCAGAGGTGCCATGGCGACCATGTCCGACGCGGTCATGATGTTATCCTAGTTAACAGGTCGGTTTTGTCAAGAATTGATCTTGGGGAAACAGCGGATCGGCACAAACGACCTTCCGGCCTGCGCGGTCAGCCTGGGCAGATGGGGAGGAACTTGGGGCAGTGGCCGCCGTGATGCCCGGGCCCACCGCCTCCTGGGTTTCCTCCGCCCGGCTTCGAGTTCTTCTGCCTGACCGACTGCCCATTGCCCAGGCTGAACAGCGCGCTGCCTGGGTCGGGGGCGACGAATCCGATCGGTGGGCCGAGCGAGGCGTGCTCGAACGTCATCTGCCAGGACTGACCCGGCGCGTTCGCGCCGAACATCGTGCCCGGATCGTCCAGTCCGCCACTGGGGCTCCGGTAGATGGATTGCGTGCCGATCATCGGGTGGGTGATCGGGTCCAGCGGGAAGAACACCGAGGAGTAGCTCGCCAGGCTGGGCGTGTAGCCGGCGAAGTCCACGTAGTGCGGGCCGTTACCGGTACCGGTCTTCCCGGCGGCCGGGCGGTTGATGCCGTCGCCCGCCGCGGTGCCGTTGGTCAGGACGCCCTGCAGGATGTAGCTGACCGCGTCCGCGATGGACTGCGGCATGGCCCGGTGGCAGCCCGCGCTCGGCACCGCGAGGCTCTTGCCGGTGTCGGTCACGATCGACTGGAGCGCGACCGGGGAGCAGTAGATCCCCCGGGATGCGACGGTCGCGTAGGCCGCGGCCATGGTCATCGGCGACACGTTGACCGAGCCGAGGGTGAAGGACGCGAGGTCGTCGGCTGGGGGCTGGCCCACGGACGACTTCAGCAGCGACGACCCGTCCGCCCGGTGCACGCCCAGCGCGGCCGCGGTCTTGACCACATTGCACAGGCCCACCTTCTTCTCGAGCTGAGCGTAGAAGGTGTTGATCGAGAGGGTGGTGCCGGTGTACAGCGAATAGGTGCCCTTGTCGCTGAGGCCGGCGTTGTTGAGCGGGTACGCGGCGAGTTGCTGTCCGCTGCAGTTGAAGTAGCCGTCCACCGTCTCCTGGTACTGCACGGTCTCGGTGAAGCCGAACGGCACACCCTGCTCTAGCGCGGTGATCAGCGTGAACAGCTTGCTCGACGATCCGCTCTGGATGCCTGAGCCGCCGTCGTAGGCGACGTCGGCGGCGTAGTCGATGGTCGTCTGCCCCCGGCCGGTGCCGTATGGCCGATCCTCGGCGATGGCCTTGATGGCACCGGTGCCCGGCTGGACGACCGCCTCGGCGTCGGCGTTGCCGCCCGGGTTGAAGTAGTGGTTGTTGTTCGGCACCAGGAAGTTGACCGCGTGGCTGGCGGCGTGCTCGTCCTGCGGGTTGAGCGTGGTGCGGATCGTGAGCCCGCCGGTGGCCAGCGTGTGTGCCCGGTCGGCCGGCGTCTTGCCGAGCGCCGGGTCGCGCAGCACGGCCTGCTCGGCGTAGTCACAGAAGAATGCCGCCCACTTGGCGGAGGTGCTGGTGCAGCCGTTCTGCGGCTGGGTGATGTGCAGGCCGATGGGCTGCTTTTCGGTGGCGGTGGCGGTGGCGCTGGTGATCACGCCGAGCTGGGCCATCCGGGCGAGGACGGTGTTCCGGCGTTCGGTCGCGGTGGCCGGGCTGCTCACCGGGTCATAGGCGGTGGGATTTTCCACCATCCCGGCGAGCAGGGCGGAGTCGGCCAGGTTCAGCTTGGCCGCGGTGGTGTTGAAGTACGTCTCCGCGGCCACCTCGACGCCGACGATCGGGTAGCCGAAGTAGGCGTCGTTCAGATAGGACGTCAGGATCGCGGCCCTGGACAGCTTGTGCTCGAGCTCGATCGCCAGCCGCAGCTCGCGGAGCTTGCGGCTGAGCGTCTCGGAGGTCGCGGTCTCGGCGGCCTGCGGGTCCTTCGCGGAGAGGATCAGCACGTTCTTCACGTACTGCTGGGCGATCGTGGAACCACCCTGCACCGGCTTGTGCTCGACGTCGTTGATAAGGGCGCGCATCGTCCCCTTGAAGTCGATCGCGCCATGCTCCCAGTACCGGGAGTCCTCGATCGCCACGATGGCGTTGAGCATGTTCTGCGAAATCTGCTTGTAGGCGACCGGGGCGCGGTCGATTCCCGATGCCGTCGCCGACTCGCTGTGGCGTGGCCCGGTGTAGTAGGACTCGTTCACGTTGTAGAAGTAGGCGAGCAGGTGCCCCTTGCTGTCCAGGAGCTGGGACCGCTGCGGGACCCTGCCGAGCACGCTGGTCGACAGCGTGTCGAACTTGTTGGCAGCGTTCCGCACGAGCATGCCGACCGATCCGACAGCCGGGATCATGATGGCCGCGATCAGTACCCCGCCGACCGCGGACATCGAGACCAGGCGGCCTACGGATCTTCCCTTGCCAAAAATTTCTCCGCTGAGCACGCCCCCAGGGTACGTCAGCCGGATCTCGAATCAGCCCAAATCAGCTAGCCCGGTCCTCATTCTGAGTACGGAGAGTAATCGGGACGAAGTGAGATGTAACTACTCGTGGAGATCGGCATAGCCCAGAAGGGCTATCTGTGAAATGGGTCTTACGAGGTCTGGCACTGCGCGGCTTACTTCCGTATGTTTCTCTATCACGGCCATCGCAACGAAGCCCGCCGACAGGCCGTCGGCCCGGGGCCGAATGTAATGCCAGCCATCGCGAGCCGCGACGGCCGTGGACGATCGAAGGAGTGGGGCTACATGTGGATCACGGACTGGACTGCCCGTGCGGCCTGCAAAGGCACTGATCCTGACGAGCTCTTCGTCCAGGGCGCGGCGCAGAACAGGGCCAAGCTGGTCTGCCGAGGCTGCCCCGTGCGTACCGAGTGCCTCGCTGACGCTCTTGACAACCGGATCGAGTTCGGTGTGTGGGGCGGCATGACCGAGCGTGAGCGCCGCGCCCTGCTGCGCCGCCGCCCGGACGTCAGCTCCTGGCGCGAACTGCTCGAAGACGCACGGAACACCTACGAGCGCGACACGGACGAGCTTGTACTAGCTGAAAGCTAGTTTCGGCCGCATTTGCTGATAGTCCAATAGCTAGACGGGCCGGGAAGAGTTCAGGCCTTCCCGGAGTCCGGAGCTAAGCTGCGGGGTTCTTCTCCGGCCAGGGACATTCCTATTTCGCGCAGGCCGGCCAGGTCGTGGACGTCTTCGGGACGGGCGGGGATCTCCGCCACCGGCACCGAGGGGTGCGCCGCGGCGAAGTGCTCGGCCAGACGGCGCTCCCGGGTGGCCAACTGCATGCGTTCGGCGTGCAGGCGCAGGGCGGTTTCGGCCAGCGGGTAGCGGGAAGCCGCTGGCGACTCCGCCGGGTCGCCATGACCGTTCTGCAGCACCTCGGCCGCGGCCAGGCTGCGGGCAGCGGACAGCCGGGCCGCCCTGGCCCGGTGCACCCGGTTGACGATGAGCCCAGCCAGCGGCATCCGGTCGGTGGACAGCCGCTCGACGAAATACGAGGCCTCGCGCAGCGCGTCGGGCTCGGGAGCGGCGATCACCAGGAACGCGGTACCCGGAGTCTGCAGCAGCCGGTAGGTGTAGTCGGCGCGTTCCCTGAAGCCGCCGAACATCGTGTCAAGCGCGGTCACGAACGTCTGTACGTCCCTGAGCACCTGCGCGCCGAGCACCTTGGTGAACACCCCGGTGACGAGCGAGAAGCCGGTGTTCAGCACCCTCAGATAGGCCCGTCCGCCGACCTTCGCCGAGCCGGTCAGGATGCGGATCAGGCGCCCGTCCAGGAACCTGCCCAGCCGTTGCGGCGCGTCGAGGAAGTCCAGGGCGTTGCGGCTCGGCGGCGTGTCGACCACGATCAGGTCCCACTCCTCGGCCCGGCGCAACTGCCCCAGCTTCTCCATCGCCATGTACTCCTGTGTGCCGGCGAAGCTGGACGACAGGGACTGGTAGAAGGGGTTGGCCAGGATCTGGGCGGCGCGATCCGGGTCGGCGTGCGCTTCGACGATCTCGTCGAAGGTCCGCTTCATGTCGAGCATCATGGCGTGCAGGCTGCCGCCGGCCTCGCGGCTGGCTCCGGCCACCGGCCGGGGCGTGTTGTCCAGCGAGGTCAGGCCCATGGACTGGGCGAGCCTGCGGGCCGGATCCACGGTCAGCACCACGACGTTCCTGCCGCGCTCGGCGGCGCGCAGCGCGACCGAGGCCGCCACGGTGGTCTTGCCCACCCCACCCGAGCCACAGCAGACGATGACCCGGGTCCGTGGGTCGTCGGCGAGCCGGTCCATGTCCAGCCAGCGGTACTTGGCTGCCTGGCCGGACCCGGCCTGCCTGGAACGCGCCCGGCCCGAGTCGGTGTCTGGCTGTCCTGTGCTCATCTGACGGTGCTCACATCCACGGTGCCACGGTGCTCACATTCACATTGCCGATGTCCACGCTGCTCATGTCAGGCTGCCCTTTGCTCGCGTAGTTCCCCGGCCAGCCGGTACAGGCCGGCCAGGTCCATCCCGTCGGGAATCAGCGGCAGGTTGTAGCGTGGCTGGTCCGCCGCGGCCAGCCGCCGGCGCTCGGTTCGCTGCAGGTCCACCGTGCGGGCGTGCTCTGCGAGGTCAGCGGCCAGATTGGCGGCCAGGGAGCGGCTGTCGTCGATCCCCGCCGCCTTGAGCCCGGTGGCCAGCTCCGCGGTGTCCAGCGTCCCGTTCCTCGCGGCGGTCAGCTCCGCCGGGCTGAGCACGGGCGGCCGCATCATGTTGATCATGATCCCGCCGATCTGGAGCCCGCCGTGCGCCCGATCGCGCAACTCCGCGACGCCGTCGAGGGTCTCCTGCACCGGCATCTCTTCGAGCACCGTGACGAAGTGGACGGCGGTCTGCGGCGAGCGGATCACGCTCTGCACGGTGTCCGCATGGCCACGGATCGGCCCCACCTTGGCCAGCCCGGACACCTCGGAGGCCACGTTGAGGAAGCGGCCGATCCGGCCCGTCGGCGGGGCATCCATCACGACCGCGTCGTATACCGGCTTGCCGCCCTTGCGCCTGCGCACCGCCTCGGCGGCCTTCCCGGTGAGCAGCACGTCGCGCAGGCCCGGGGCGAGCGTGGTCACGAAGTCCACCACCCCGAGCCTGGTGAGCGCCTGGCCGGCGTGCCGCAGGTTGTAGAACATGGCCAGGTATTCGAGGAATGCTTCCTCGGGATCCACGGCGAGCGCGAAGACATCACCGCCCTCACCCCGCCCGCTGGCCAGGCCGACGGCGACCTTCCGCTCTCCGTAGGGCAGCGGCGGGCAGTCGAAGAGCTGGGCGATTCCCTGGCGTCCCTCGACCTCCATCAGCAGCACGTTCCGGTCATGGGATGCCAGGGCAAGGGCCAGCGCGGCTGCCACGGTCGTCTTGCCGGTGCCGCCCTTCCCGGTCACGACGTGCAGCCGCACGCCATCCCAGTCGGTGTCACGTGCGCTCACGTTTAAGGAGGCTATGGGCAATTTTGAAAACTACCTAAGTGATCTTGCGGTGGCGGCTCTGAGCATGGCTGACGTGGACTCCTGACGCTGTGTGTTCCAGGACCTTTACCGTGCCTTGTCCTACCGTCACTAGGCTTGACCTCAACGGCCCTGTGGGCCGTGAAGGGTTCTTCAAACCGACTAACGAGGGCAGGCCCCTGGGTCTGCCCGAGCGGCGGTGCAAGTGGCGACTACAGGACCGAAGCGAGTCCTTGAAGAGCCCGGAACATCTGAATAGGCACAGCTATAACTGGAGAAGAGGTGTCCGGGATGGTCGCCGCGCTTGTGGTCATCATCGTGCTTATCGTGCTGGGCGGGGTGATAACCGCCGCCCGCTCGGTTCGTGTGGTCCAGCAGTTCGAGCAGGGCATTGTTTTCAGGTTCGGCCGGATCGAGGCCAAGCCGCGCGGACCGGGCCTCACCTGGATCCGGCCGGTCGGCGACCGCATGCAGAAGGTCAACATGCAGATCGTCGCCATGGCCGTTCCCGCGCAGGAGGGCATCACCAGGGACAACGTCAGCGTCCGGGTGGACGCGGTGGTGTA
>DASXMU010000405.1:0-6247 GCA_036495485.1 Streptosporangiaceae bacterium | reverse complement strand
GGGGAAGAGCCCGTGCCGGATGTCTCTGTGCTCTTCCGCCAGCATCACGGCGGCCTGGTCCGGCTGGCGGTGCTCCTGGTCGGGGACCAGCCGACCGCCGAGGACGTCGTCCAGGACGTGTTCACCAGGCTGCACGCCAAGGGCAGCCGCTGGCGCCCGCAGGGGGATCCGCTGGCCTACATCCGGGCCGGCGTCGTCAACGGATGCCGGTCGGCGCAGCGCCGCCGGGCGGTCGCCCGCCGCTTCGGCAGCTCGCGTGACCTGCAGCCGGTCTCGTCCACCGAGCATTCGGCCGAGCACGAGGCGATCAGGTCGGAGGACCGAAGGCAGGTGCTCGCGGCGCTGGCCGCGCTGCCCCGGCGGCGCCAGGAGGTGCTGGTGCTGCGCTACTACCTCGGCCTGAGTGAGGCCGAGATCGCCGAGGTGCTGCAGATCACGCCGGGCACCGTCAAATCCACCGCCGCCCGCGGCCTCGCCGCCCTGGCCAGCGCCCTGAGGGAGGAAACATGACGAATACTGAGGACCGGCTCGCCGACGCCCTGCAGGCCAAGGCCCACTCCGTGCGCGAGGAGTCGCTGCGCCCCCTGGCCGTGCCCCGGCGTGCGCCGCGCCGGTTGGCCCGGGTACTCGCACCGGCCGCGGCAGCCGCCGCCGTGGCCCTCATTGCCGTCTTCGCAGTGATCCTGCCCAGCGCGCGGCCGGTCCCCTTGGGGGCATCCGGCCCGATCGCTTACGTCGTCGGCTTCACGACTCCCCGCACTGGGCCCGGGGCCAGCCAGGGCTGGATCACCCCGGTCGACACCGGCACCGGTGTCGCGGGCAAACCCATCGGGATCGGCCCCGAGCCGATCGCGATCGCCGTCGCGCCGGGCGGCAGGACCATCTATGTCCTCCACCAGGTACCGGGGGAACTGATCCCAGTCAGCACCGCCACCGGCAAGGCAGGTAGACCCATTGGGGGAAGCTGGACCGACCAGGGCGTCATGGCGATGGCACCCAATGGCAGGACGATCTACGTACTCAGCAGGGCCCCGGCCGGGGTCATCCCGGTCGACATCGCCACGAACACGGCCGGCAAACCCATCAGGGTCGGCAGCATCCCCACCGGGATAGCCATCACACCGGACGGCAGAACGGCTTACGTGGTCAGCGCGGGATCGGGCACGGTCACCCCTGTCGACCTCGCCACGCACACTGCGGGCACGCCGATCAAAGCCGGAAAGTTTCCGTTGAACATCGTGATCACGCCCAGCGGAAAGACCGCTTACGTCGGGTACACGCAGGTCTCCGTCTCCGGCAGGCCCAGCAAGAGCAATGCGGTGATCCCGGTCAACACCACCACGAACACCGCGGGCAGGCCCATCTGGGCTGGAAAGGACGTCTCCGGTCTCGTGATCACTCCCAGCGGCAAGACCCTGTACGTCGTCAATACGGACTCAGGTACCGTCACCCCGGTGGACACGGCCACCAACACCGCGGGCAAGCCAATCGCCATAGGCAGCAACCCCGGTCTTGTCGCCATCGCGCCAGATGGCCGGACCGCCTATGCCCTGAGCGGAGGCATCCTTTTCCTGGAAGGGGCCAATCCGGCCGGTCCAGGCTTCGTCATCCCGGTCGACACGGCCACCAACACAGTGGGCAAAGCCATCCGGGTTACCGCGCCCATCGGCATCGCATTCACACCCGACGGGAAAACCGCCTATGTGACCAGCGCTCCCTCCAGGCCGGGCGCCGACGGCACGGTCACCCCCATCGACACGGCCGCCAACACGGCGGGCGCCCCCATCGCGGTCAAGGGCCAGCCCCAGGCCATCGTCATAGCCCCGCTCGGCAGGAATGCGGCCACGTCGTCATAATCGCTGGGTGGATACTCATCGGCTGAGGTTCGACGTCAACTGCTCAATCCTGTTCACCGAGCTGCCGTTGCTGGCCCGGCCAGCGGCGGCAGCGGCGGCGGGCTTCGACGCGGTCGAGTTCTGGTGGCCGTTCGGCGATGACCCGGTGCCAGGCGACCGGGAGGTGGACGGGTTCATTACCGCGCTGGCCGACGCCGGGGTGTCGCTGGCCGGGCTGAACTTCGCCGGGGGCAACCTGGCCGAGGGGCACCGCGGCTGGCTGTCCCAGCCAGCCAGGTCGGCGGCCTTCCTGGAGAACATCGACGCGTGCGTGGGCATCGCGCAGCGGACCGGCTGCCAGGTACTGAACGCGCTGTACGGGAACCGGGTGGACGGGGTGACCGAGGCCGAACAGGACGAGCTGGCGCTGGAAAACCTGGCGCTGGCGGCGCAGGGGGCGGGCCGGGCCGGGGCGACCGTGGTGGTCGAGGCGCTCAATGTCTACGAGTCGCCACGCTACCCGCTGCTGTCGGCGGCCGCCGCCGTCGAGGCGGTGGACAAGGTGCGCGCGCACGCGGGAGTGAGCAACATCGCCTTCCTCGCCGATCTGTACCACCTGGGCCGGATGGGCGAGGATCTGCCAGGCGTGCTGACCACGTACGCCGGCATGATCGGCCACGTGCAGATCGCCGACGTGCCCGGCCGTGGCGCGCCAGGCACCGGCGAGACCGATTTCGGCCGGCTGTTCGCGGATCTGGCCAGGCTCGGTTACCCGGGCCGGGTGGGCCTGGAGTACAAGCCATCCGACCCAGCCGACAGCGCGGCGAGCTTCGGCTGGCTCACCTGAGCCTGCATCGCGAACTGATCCGATCCTGCGCGCCGGCAACTGGCTGCTGCGTATCGGACCCTAGCTCCATGATCGTTTCATGGTTTGGGAAGGTCTTCAGATGACCGATTCAGCTGCTTCGAACGTGCAGGCGGCCTATGACGCGATCGCCCGCGCCTACGACGCCCAGTTCGCTGACGAGCTCGGCGGCAAGCCGCTCGACCGGGGACTGCTGGCCGCCCTTCTCGATCTCGCAGGGGCGGGGACGATCGCCGACGTGGGCTGCGGGCCCGGGCACGTCACCCGCTTCATCGCGGCGCGGCACCCCGACGTGACCGGCATCGACCTGTCGCCTGGCATGATCGCCGCCGCCCGTGAGCGGGCGCCGGAGCTGGAGTTCACGGTGGGGTCGATGCTGGCGCTGCCGGCCGCCGACGGCGCCTGGGCGGGCGCGATCGCGCTGTATTCGATCATTCATCTGACCGCCGCCGAGCGGGCCACCGCCTGCCGGGAGTTCGCCAGGGCGATACGGCCCGGCGGCTGGCTGCTGATTGCCTTCCACATCGACAGCGCCGAGTTCGCCACCGGCGAGGTGAACCACATCACCACGTGGTTCGGCGAGGCGGTCGAGATCGACGGGTACTTCCTGGACCCGGCTGAGGTCACCCGCGATCTCGGGGCGGCGGGCTTCGCGGTGATGGCGACCACGGTCAGGCAGCCATGGCCCGGCATCGAATACCCGAGCCGCCGCTGCTACCTGCTGGCTCAGCGGCCCGGCTGACCCACCGGCAGCCCTGGGGCCAGTACCCTGGCCGGGCCATGAGTTACGACTTTGTGATCAGGTCGCGCCGGACGGTGCTGCCCGATGGCGTGCGGCCCGCGGCCGTCGCCGTCCGGCAGGAGAGGATCGCGGCCGTCACCGGCTACGGCGCCAGGCTCGACGGGGCGCGCGACGAAGACCTCGGGGACATCGCGCTGCTGCCCGGCCTGGTGGATACGCACGTGCATGTGAACGAGCCCGGCCGCACGGACTGGGAGGGGTTCGAGAGCGCGACCAGGGCAGCGGCGGCCGGCGGGGTCACGACCGTCTGCGATATGCCGCTGAACTCGCTGCCGCCCACGCTGACCCCTGCGGCGCTGCGGGACAAGCGCGCCGCGGCGGACGGCAAGTGCGCGGTGGACGTGGCCTTCTGGGGCGGCGCCGTGCCCGGTAACCGGCAGGAGCTGCGCGGGCTGGACGAGGCGGGCGTGGCCGGGTTCAAGTGCTTCCTGGCCGACTCCGGGGTGCCGGAGTTCCCGCCGCTGGACGCGGGCGGCCTGCGGACGGCGCTGGCCGAGCTGAGCGGCACCGGCGCGGTGATGGCCGTGCACGCCGAGGACCAGGCCGAGCTGGGTGAGGTGCCGGGGCCGGACTACTGGTCCTTCCTGGCCTCCCGGCCGCCGCGGGCCGAGCGCCGGGCGATCGAGACCGTCATCTCGGCGGCCGCCGCCACCGGGACCCGGGCGCACATCGTGCACCTGTCCGCCGCCGAGTGCGTGGCGCTGATCGGCGGCGCGAAGGCGGCGGGTGTCGCGCTCACCGCGGAGACCTGCCCGCACTATCTGTTCTTCGCCGCCGAGGAGGTGCCGCCGGGCGCGACCGAGTTCAAGTGCTGCCCGCCGATCAGGGACGCGGCCAACCGGGAAGCGCTGTGGCGTGGCCTGGAAGGCGGCGTCATCGACTGCGTGGTCTCCGACCATTCGCCCTGCCCGCCGGAGATGAAGAAGCGGGAGAGCGGCGATTTCGGCGCGGCCTGGGGCGGCATCGGATCGCTGCAGGTGGCGCTCCCGGCGGTCTGGACCGCCGCCCGGCGGCGTGGCCGGACGCTGGCGGACGTGGTGCGCTGGATGGCCACCGCGCCCGCCGAGCTGGCCGGGCTGCCCACCAAGGGGGCGATCGAGCCCGGCCGTGACGCCGACCTGGTCGCGTTCGATCCCGGCGCCGAGTTCACCGTGCACGGCGCCAGGCTGCAGCACCGCAGCCCGCTCACCCCGTATGAGGGCCGCGTGCTGGCCGGGGCCGTGCGGCAGGTCTGGCTGCGCGGCCAGCCGGTCCGCCAGGGCGGAGCCCCCGCCGGGCGGCTGCTGCGCAAGGGAGGAACCGGCCGTGACTGACACCGACGCCGCGGACCGGGCCGCGCTGCCCGACCTCGCCTCCCGCGCGCTGCGCGGATCCGTGGTCGCCGCCAGCGACGAGTTCTTTGCCGAGCGGGACAACCTGATCAGCCCGGCGGCCCCGGTCCACCAGGCGCGGGCCTTCGGCCTGAAGGGCCAGCTCTACGACGGATGGGAGACCAGGCGCAGGCACCTGCCGGACGGCTCGCTGCCGGACGCCCAGGCGCACGACTGGGCGGTGATCAGGCTCGGCGCGCCGTGCGTGCCGCGCGAGATCGTGGTGGACACCGCGTTCTTCACCGGTAACCACCCGCAGTCCTGCTCGGTCGAGGCGGCGACCGTGCCCGGCTACCCACCGGCCGCCGAACTGGCCGGGGCCGGCTGGGCGGAGATCGTGCCGCGCAGCCCGCTGTCCGGCGGCAGCGAGCACGTGTTCGCGGTGGGCGGACCGGACCGGCGCCGCACGCACGTGCGGCTCAGCATCTTTCCCGATGGCGGGGTGGCCAGGCTCCGCGTGCACGGCGAGGTGGTAGCCGATCCCGCCCTGATCACCGGGCTGACCGTCGACCTCGCCGCCGTCGAGCTGGGCGCGGACGTCGTGGCGTGCAGCGACCGTTACTTCTCCGCCCCGCGCAACGCCATCTCCCCCGGCCTGCCCGCGGTGATGGGCGACGGCTGGGAGACCAGGCGCCGCCGCGAAACTGGGAACGACTGGCTGGTCGTCCGGCTGGCCGCGGCCGGGGTGGTGGCGCTGGCCGAGATCGACACCCTGCACTACAAGGGCAACGCACCTGGCGCGGCGGCGCTGTCCGGCATCGACGCACGCCGCGCTCCGCTGTCCGATCCGGCCGCCTGGTTCCCGCTGCTCCCCCGGGCCAGGCTGCAGCCGGACACCGCGCACCGGTTCCGCGTCGGCGGGCCGGAGGCGACGCATGTGCGGCTGGACATCTTCCCCGACGGCGGCGTGGCCAGGCTGCGCCTGTACGGCTCGCCAACCGCCGAAGGCCTAGCCGATCTGGAGCACCGCTGGCGGGAGACCGGCTGATGCCGGTCAACGTCACATCGACAGGCTCTGGTCAATGTCACACATCGACAGGCTCTGATGCCGGTCAACGTCACATCGACAGGCTGTGGCGGTGGGTGAGTGTGGATGTACCCATTGACCGCCTTAGCGGGAGTTGCGGGCGGGTGGATTGGTTAGGATTCGGTGCGGAGCCACTGGCGGAGTTGCTTGCGGTCTAGCTTGCCGACGCTGGTCAGCGGGACGGCGGGCACGATCTTGACCTCGCGTGGGTACTTGGTGGCCGACAGGCGGGCCTTAGCGTGCTCGATGAGCTCCTCCGGGGTCGCGCTCGCGCCGGGGCGCAGGGCGGCGAAGGCGACCACCTCCTCGCCGAGCCGCGGGTCGGGGCGGCCCACGACCCCGGCCTGG
>DASXMU010000404.1:0-15347 GCA_036495485.1 Streptosporangiaceae bacterium | reverse complement strand
GGGCCAGTATCCACGATGCCGGCGGGCGCTTGACCCTGACACTGTGTCAGACCATAGACCGGAGCCGTCATGTTCAGTATCGGAGACTTCGCCAGGCACGGCCGGGTGTCGGTGCGCATGTTGCGGCACTACGACGCGCTGAGGCTGCTGCGTCCGGCACACGTGGAGGTCACCCCAGGCCGGTGGTGCTGCTTAGGCTGGGACCGCTTAGGCCGCCGCGACCGTGACCAGGCTGCCGTACGTCAGGTAGTGGTAGGCGGTGGCCGACTGGGCCAGCGGCAGCTCGACGCAGCCCAGGCTCTGCGGCCAGCCGAAGGAGGAGCGGGGGAAGTAGTGCACGGCGTCGCCACCGTTGAAGTAGGAGACGTTCTGCACCGGGTCGGCGTACTTGCTGCCGTCCGGGTTGGTTCCCTTCATGATCTGGAAGGGCAGCCGCTCATACACCGGGAAGGTCCCGTCGACGGTCGGCGCCGCCGGGATCCCGGTGTTGGCGTCGGTGCGCAGGACCATACGGCCGTCATGCCAGATGGTCAGCGTTTCCGGGCTGGCCTTGCTGGCGATGGCGTAGGTATAGCCGTTGGGGTTCTGCCGGCCATCGGCCGCCGCGCGCAGCAGGTCCCGCCACACTGCCGGCCCGGCCACGCCGTCCATGGTCAGGCCCTCGACCGACTCGAACGCCCTGACTGCGCCGACCTGGATCAGGTTGTCCGCCCCTGGCTGCCACATGCCCTGCAGCCTGGACGGATAGCCGGACTGCCAGGTGAACGTCCCGGCCGGCGGCTGGTAGGCGGCGCTGAGCTGGGCGTTCGAGTCGGTGGCCGCAGGGTTGGCCCCGCTCGGCGTCCAGGTCAGCGGCAGGTAGCCCAGCTGGGCGAGCAGTTGCTGCAGCCGCATGGTGGAGTACGACCCGGTGTGGAACCGCTCGGTCACCGGCGAGCCGAGCACGCCGCCAGCCGCCGAGCGGACACCGGTCTGGCCGGCCGGGATCTTCAGGGTAACGGTGGAATGCGGCCGGAACTGAGTCGCTGGGGTGAAGACCATCGAGTAAGCCTGCGGGGTCTTCGCCGCCTTGCTCTTGGAGGTCTTTGGCTGCGATTGCGTTTTCGCTGGTGCCCAGGTTCCCTGGACGGCTGGCGAGAAGGTCGGCGTGGGCGAGGTGGTGGCCAGCGGGGCGGAGAACACGACGGTGACCGGGGCGGCGCCGTTCACCCCACGGGCCGCCTGCCCGGGGGTGACGGACAGAACGTGCAGAGGGGCCGCCGGGGCCGCGGGCGCGGGTTTACCGTTCTGCGTGCTGACAGCTGCCGAAGCGGGCGAGGACCCGTGGCCTGAGGCGAACGCCCAGGTGAGCCCGCCCGCGACAACCACGAGAGCGGTGATTCCCGTGGCCAGCACCACGGTCTTCCGGCCGAACCACCGGGAGGGCGCCTGCCCGCCGTTCTCTCCCGCACCGAACAAAGTTCTGCTCCCTCTACTCGACTCGCCAAGGTCGACGGGTCATCGCGCAATTTTTCTTTGAACCAAGAAATATTTCGATGGGGCCCTACACTCTATGAGACGCGCGGCAGGCCCAAGAGGTTGTACGGCATCTTCCGCACTTCGGGCAACTGCCAACACATCAGCTCCTATTCTGGCGTGTCCGGGGCCGCTCATGCTGCCCGCATCGGCAACTTGACCGAACTGCACCCAAAGGGTTGCCTTGGAGGTCGCGCGGATAGGACTGCTGGGCTCGCGGTGCCCAGGCTGCCCCTGGCTGCGTTCTCGTCGGTCGCCAGCCAAATCCAGGCTGACTCCCTCCTCGGCCTTGCCAGGGATTGCCTGGACACCGCTCTCCGTCGTGCCGGAGGCACGCCAGCAAACAGAGCCAGCGCCCCACCCGCGCGACCTCTCAAGCAGCCGTTGCGTTGTTCGCGTTCGCGGTTTGCAGAGGCGCGGACGCGTGCACAGCCGGCAGCGTTGCCGGGCTGACGAACGTGCTGCCGTCCGGCCCGGCCTGGACCGCCTCGTGCAAGGCGCTGCCCGCGACCAGCTGGTTCCAGGACAGGAACCAGTCCGTCCAGCCGTTGAGCCAGGTCCCGCCCCGCGGGCTGCCGACGATCGTCACCGGGTCGCCGGGGACGGCCATCCGGTAGTATGCCTCGGCGTCGGCCGGCGGCATGTTGACACAGCCGTGGCTCACGTTCGTGAAGCCCTGCTCGCTGACCGACCAGAAGGCGTCGTGCAGGTAGTCACCGCTCCAGGTGATCCGGACCGACCACGGCACTTCGATGTTGTACCCGGGACCCTTCATGTCGACCGGGTTGCCCTTCTCGATGGTCAGGTACGTGCCGTCCGGGGTGTTGTCGCCCGGCCTGCCGGTGCTGATCGGCCAGTAGTGGATGCGGCGGCCGTTGTAGTACAGGCTCATGTGGTGGGAGGCCGTGCTGGCCACCACGATCAGTGCGGCGCCAATGCCGTAGCTCTGGGTCAGCGTGTGGAACCCGTAGACACCGGGGGCTCCCTGCACGCCGTCCAGGTGACCGGTGAAGCTGATCTTCGTGCCGGCCGGCCAGTAGCTCTGCGGCCGGAAGTCCAGCGTCTCGTCGCCCTGCCAGTCCCAGGCGCCGGTCACCGGCTTGGAGGTGGTGACCTGCATCGCCCGTTCGACGGCGGCCTTGTTGGTGATCGGCCGGCTGAACGTGAGCTTGATCGGCATGCCCACGCCGTAGGTCTGGTTCGCCGCTTCGAAGATCTCGGTGGTGAAGGTCTGGTGCGGGGTCAACGTGGTGAACGAGCTGGTGGCCGTGACCGTCTGGCCTGCTGTGCTGGTGGCGGTGGCGGTCACCGTGTAGTGCTGGGAGACGCCGAGCGCCCAGTCGCTGTGCCACACCGTCCCGCCGCTGGACAGCGATCCGGTGACTGGCCCCCCGGCCGCGGTGACGGTGACATGGCCGATCTTGCCGCGGCTCGCGGTGACCGTGACGCCCTGGTCGGGTGCGGCGCTCCTGGCGCCGTTCGCCGGGCTGATCGACAGGCCCGCGGAGGCCGCGGCCGGCTTCGTAGGTGTGGTCCCGGGTTTAGCGTGACCGGGGGAGCTGCCGCCCGAGCAGGCAGCGGCAGCGAGCAGCACCAGCGCCGTGGGGATAGCCGCGGCAGCCAGCCGCGCCCCGTGCCCGGTGAGCCGACCGTTGTTGTGCACCCCGGACCTCCTCATCTCCACCCGGATATCAAGCCTCTTGGCCGGAGAGACGCCCTACGGGGCTCTCTTGGCCGGAGAGACGCCCTACGGCCAGCCTTACCATCTGGCTGATCACTAAACGGTCTCGTCCTGATCACGCCCTGCCATCACACCGCTCTGCGGTGCATCATCCGATGAAGAAACGGCCGCGGCGCCCCGATGGTTGCGCGCAAAGAATATGCGGCGCGGCACACCGGTGGAACCGGGCCGGAGCGCCGCCGCGATCGCGTATGCCAGCGCGATGCCCACCGCGGTCCAGGGAACGTAGTCGCCCAGCCGGTCGAACGGGGTTCGCGCTGTGGCCGCGGGCAGGCTGAGGCGCACGATGTCCACCCCGGTGCGCGACGGGCCGAACCAGGACAGCAGCCGCCCGCGCGGGTCGAAGGCCGCCGAATCGCCGGTCAGCGCGGCCTGGACAACCGGGCGCCCGGTCTCGGCCGCGCGCAGCGCGCCGAGGGAGGCGTGCTGCGCGAGCGCCCAGGTGTCCTGGAAGGTGGGATCGGACGTCTGGTAGACGATCGCCCGGGCGCCGTGGTCGGCGTCTACCCGTGACATGTCGGGGAAGGCGGACTCGAAGCAGATCAGCACGCCGATGCTGAGCGGCTGGCCGTCCGGCAGCATCGCCCGCAGGTCGTGGGCTCCGGTGCCGGGCGTCATGTTCACCGCCGCCGCCTTGCTGATCGAGGTCAGCCAGGACAGCTGCTGGCGGAACGGGATGTACTCGCCGAACGGCACCAGCCTTGTCTTGGTGTATTCGCCGGTGATCCCGGTGACCCCGATGAGCACCGCCACCTTGGTTTTCTTTCCGTTATCCAGAGAATCGGAGTCGGCCAGCACCTCGGCGTGCCTGGCCGCCGAAAGGGAGCGGAGCTGGGTGAGCAGCTGGGGGGTCAGGATGCCGACGCTGCTCTCACCCCAGACGATCAGATCCGGGTGACCGGTGATCGCCGAGCTGAGCCGCAGGCTGGCGTCGGTCTTGGCCACGTCTTTCTGTACGCCCGGCTGCACTAGGGCGATCGTCATCTGGCCGGTGACCCGAGCGGGGGCGGTGAGGGCGAACGCCACCGGGCCGGCGGCGATGACGACGGCGGTGGCGAGCGCACCGAGCACCCGCAGCCCCACTCCACGGGAGACGAGCAGGATGACGATGCCGGTGTTCGCGGCCACGATCGCGAAGCTGACCAGCCACACGCCGCCGACCGCGGCGAGGGCCAGGACCGCCGGGTGCTGCCACTGGCTGACGCCCAGCACGGCCCACGGCCCGCCGAGCGCCTGCCAGGACCGGATCCACTCGACGACCAGCCAGTAGCTCGGCACCACGACCAATGCGGCGAGGACACGCCGCAGGCTCACCGGGTCGTGCAGCAGTCTCCAGATCGCGGCCGCCACCCCGGTCCACAGGACGCCGGCCACCACGGCGACCAGCAGCAGCCCGGGCCCGATCTCGGGCGCCAGCCAGTAGAGCGCCGCCAGCAGGAACCCGGTGCCGAACCACCAGCCCCGGACGACCGCCTCGCGCCAGCTCGGTGCGGCGCGGATCAGCAGCATCCCGGGCACCAGGCCGAACCAGGCCAGGAACTCCAGGTTCGGTTCGGGGAACGCGAGGACAGGCAGCACACCCGACGCGAGAGCCGCATACCGGATGGGTTTCCGCATGCCCCGGAGTATCGCCACGACTAGATTCTCCGCCCTCCCGTGAGCATTCTGCGAGCTAGGTCGCCGCTGAGGTGGGGCTGGCAGGCTGGTTGCTGGCGCGGCGGGCGGCCCGGCGCCCGGCGGTGGCTCCCGCCGCGGCGGCGATCAGGGCGAGGACGGTGAGCCCGGTGATGACGTACTCGGGCCAGCTGCCCACCCGGTCGGCCATGGTCTGGCCGGTCAGCAGCGGGACCCTTGCTTCCAGCACGGCCCGCTGCCAGGTGCCGCTGTGGGTGATCAGCCTGCCGTCCGGCGCGATGATCGCGCTGACCCCGGTGGTGGAGGCGACCACCACGCTGCGGCCGAATTCGATCGCCCGGAGCTGGGCCATGGCGAGCTGCTGCAGCGACTCGCCGGTCTGGCCGTCCACCTCGAAGGTGGCGTCGTTGGTCTGCACCGACAGCAGGTTCGCCCCAGCGGTCACCTCGGACCTGACGAGGCCGTCGAAGCCGACCTCGTAGCAGATCACGTCGCCCAGGTGGATCGTGCCGACGTGGAAGACGACGGTCCGCTTCCCCGGGGTCAGGTCGACCGGCTGCAGCGCGGTCAGCGAGGTGATGTGCGAGATCAGGCCCCGGAACGGGATGAACTCGCCGAACGGGACGAGCTGGCGCTTGGTGTACACGGTCGCGGGGCCGTGGCCGGGCAGCCAGAGCTGGCCGACGTTGCGGACCGGGTTGCCGAGGAACTCGCCGGCCAGGATCGGCCGGTTGACCGCTTTCACGGCGGTCTCGATCGTCCGGTAGATCGCGGGATAGTAGAACGGGTCGAGGTTGGTCGAGTTCTCCGGCCAGATCACAAGTTGCGGGGCGGGCGCGCGGCCCGATTCAACCCGGGCCGCGAGCTGCTGGGTGGCCTCGGCGTGGTTGAGCGTGATCTGGGTGTCGTTGAACAGCTGCGGCAGGTTCCTGGCGTGCGGCACGTCGCCCTGCACGGCGGCGACGGTGGCGCTCACCCGGGCCGACATGTGCACCGGCAGCGCCGCACCGGCCAGCGTCAGGCCGGCCGCGCAGGCGAAACCGGCCAGCTGGATGAGCCTGCGCTCGATCAGCAGCCAGGCCAGCGCCGCCCCGGTCAGTGCGATCAGAAAGGTGAGCAGCGGCGGGCCGCCGACGGACACCCACCGGGCGGCCGGCGCGTCCGCCTGGCTCATGGCCAGCCTGCCCCACGGGAAGCCGCCCCAGGGCCACCGGTCGCGGAACGCCTCGATCGCCACCCACCAGCCCGCCACCGCGACCGGCCAGGCCCGGAACCTGAGCAGCAGCCGCTGGCCGACCGCTACCACGGCGAAGATCAGGGCCTCGCTGACCGCCAGGGCGACCCAGGCGTACCAGGCGAGGTTCACCACCCAGGACAGCAGGGGGAAGAAGAAGGCCAGTCCGAACACCGCGCCCACCGCGAACGAGCCGCGCAGGCTCTGCTCCCGCAGCGCCACCGCCAGCACGGCGGGCCCGGCGGCGGCCAGCGGCCAGATGCCATAGGGCGGGAAGGCTGCGGTCAGCACCAGCCCGCCCGCCAGCCCCACCAGCAGCGCCCAGCGCAGCCGCAGCGGCGGCCCGAGGGGCAGCAGTAGCGCGAGCGGCGGCCTCAGCCGGGGCCGGTCTGGCCCAGCGCCGGCCGGTGGCTCTTCCGCATCGCCAGGCGGCGGCACCGAGCCTCGTGCCAGCCGCTGTGTCTGCGATTCCCTGCGCATCCCACCGTCGAGATTAGCCGCCGCACCACGGGATGCTGGTAGGTGGGCAGGTAAGGATCTCTCACCCCGTTGCCGCGCCCCGGGACTACAGCGGCAGGCCCGCTTCCAGGTGGGCCAGGCCGGCGTCCATGAGGGCCATGACGTCGGCCAGTGGGTCGTCGGCCGCCATCATCATGACCGACATGCCGACGCCGACCACGGCGCCGGCCAGCGTGCGGATGGCGAAGTCGGTGGGGTTGCGGCCGGTGCGCTTGGCCACCACGTCGGCGAGCAGCGCGGCCGACTCGACGAACGCGTCCAGGGCACGGCTGCGCAGCTCGGGCACGGACAGGGTCAGCCGGTTCAGCTCGCGCCACTGTTCTATCTGATCCGGTGGCGCCTCGGCGAGAGCCTCCCGTATCGAGGCGCGGAGCGCGGCGACCGGGTGCATCGCGGCGGGCTGGGCCTCGAACTTCTCGACGGCGATGATGTCGAAGTCGTCCTGCAGGACGACGTCTTCCTTGGTGGGGAAGTACCGGAAGAACGTGCTCGGCGAGACCTCGGCAGCCTCGGCGATCTGCTCGACCGTGGTCGCGGAGTAGCCCTGCTCGCGAAACAGCCGGAGCGCGTGCTGCCTGATGGCAGCACGCGTCCTGGCCTTCTTCCGCTCGCGAAGCCCGCAAGGTCTCGGGTCATCCGCGCCGGACATCTGACTCACCGTCCCAATTCTGCCTGCTGCAGGTCAGCGTCGGGAGCTGCCGCGCGCGGGGCCGGCTGCCCCGGGTCCGCAACCCTGCGGGGCAGGAACAGCAGGGCAAGCAGGCCGCTGGCCAGCGCGATGCCCGCGCAGACCCACAGCATGATGTCCAGGCCGTGCACGTACGCGTCGCGGGCCATGGCCAGCAGCGCTGCGGAATGTGCCTCGTGAGCCGCCTGGACGGCCGCGCCGATGCTGCTGCGGACGGCGCTGGCCGCCGCGCTGGGCAGGCCGGTCAGGTGCAGCTGCCCCCGGTACGCGTCGTTGATGACGGTGCCAAGGACGGCCACTCCGATGGTGGCCCCGACCTGCCGCATTGCCGTGATGAGGGCGGTGCCGGAGCCGCTGCGCTCGGCCGTCAGGGCGCCGATCGCGGAGTTCATCGCGGCTGGCATGGCGGTCCCGAGGCCGAGGCCGGCCACCGCGAACCAGGCGGCGGTGAATCCGGTGCCGGTGCCCGCGTGGGTGAAGGTCCCGATGGCCAGGCCGACCGCCATCAGCACATACCCGATGGCGACGAGGGCCTTGATGCTGACCGGGGGAGGGAGCATCTCGCCGGTGGGGGCCTTGCGCGGGTTCTGCAGGCGGCTGCCGCCGATCATGCCGACCACCATGCCGCCGATCATCGGCAGCAGGCGCAGGCCGCTGCCGAGCGCGTCCACCCCACGGACGTCCTGGAAGTACAGCGGCATGGCGAACAGGATGCCGAACAGCGCGAACGATACCAGCGTGGTCAGCAGCGTCCCCCAGGTGAAGCCCGCCGAGGAGAACAGTGACAGGTCCACCAGCGGCTGGCCACGGCGTGCCCGCACCCGGCGCTCCCAGCCGACGAAGGCGCCGAGGACCGCCACACCGGCCAGGATCGTGGCCAGGCTCGCGGCGTCGCTCCAGCCGTTCTGGCCAGCCTTGATGAAGCCGTAGGTCAGCGCGGTCAGGCCGAGGCCGGAGATCAGCACGCCGGGCAGGTCTATCCGGTGCCGCTGCCCGCTGCGCGACTCCGGCATCAGCGTGACCACGGCGATCAGGGCGAGCACGACGATCGGCACGTTGATCAGGAAGACCGAGCCCCACCAGAAGTTGTCCAGCAGCCAGCCGCCGAGCAGCGGCCCGATGGGGAAGCTGAGGAACGTGGCGGACGCCATGATCGCGATCGCCTTCGGCCGCTCGTCGGCGGTGAACAGGACCGGCAGGACCGACAGCGACAGCGGCATGATGGCGGCCGCGCCGAGCCCGAGGAATGCGCGGGCGGCGATCAGCTCGCCAGAAGAGGTCGCGAACGCGCACAGGGCCGAGCTGGCGCCGAACAGCACGAGCGCGGCCAGCAGTACCTTCTTGCGGCCCAGCCTGTCCCCCAGCAGCCCGGCTGGCAGCACCGCCGCGGCGATCACCAGGGTGTAGGCGTCCGAGAACCACTGCAGATCGCCGGTCGAGGCGTGCAGCTCACGGGAGAGCGTGGGCAGCGCCAGGCTCAGCACGGTCAGGTCGAGGCCAACCACGACCACGCTGGCGGCGATGGCGATCAGCGCCCACCACCGGCGCCGGTCCGATACCCCCATAACGGTTACATCCTTTCGGCAGTTGCTACCTTTTGATAGTAACTCTCAAAAGGTAGGTGGTGTCAAGTGCGATAACCAACCAAGGCACCACCCCGCACAAGGATGGGCCGGGCCAGCGCGAGAGGCTGGCCCGGCCCACCCGTTCAGCGCCGGGAGGCGACGGCGCCGTCAGGCGGCAGCGCGTCCCGTGGCTGCGCCGGCCGGAGCCTCGGATACCACCAGCTGGTGCACGACCTTCTCGGTGGTGGCCTCGTGCGCACCGAGGTCGGCCAGGGCGATCACGGCGATCGCGATCGCGTCGGCGAACACCAGCCACATCAGCAGGCTGCCGGAGAAGGCCAGGGCCGCGACGAGCGACCACAGTCCGGCCACCGCGAGCAGGCCGTGGCCCAGCTCGCGCCCGGAGTTGCGGGCCAGCACCGCGCTGGTGCCAGCGATCAGGGTCAGGCCGGTGAAGACTCCGAAGCCGATCCAGCCGGCCACCGAGGCGGAGAACGCCAGCGCCGAGGCGACCAGGAACGCGCCACTGATCACGAACAGGTTGTCAAGCACGAACCGTGGGCTGAGCTTCATGACGAGCACCTCCTTGACGCACACCGTCCCCGGCGGCGTCAGCTCTGTTTGCTAACGGCGGGTCGGGGGCAGGCACTCTGACCGGGTGTCGTCGGCGGCTCGTCGGGCTTCTCATCCTTGTGCGGAAGCCATCATGTATAGCCCGCAGACGATGCTTGGTATGCCCACGGCGGATGTCTGCTCGATCACATAGACCCCGCCGCCAAGGCGGTGCCACGGCGTCAGCGGGCGCCGCGTACCTCGAGCTGGTCGAGCAGGGTCTGGGTGGCGGCCGCGATGGACTCCACGGCCCGGTCGAACGCCTCGGCGTTGTGCGCCGCCGGCGCCCTGAAGCCGCTCACCTTCCGCACATACTGCAAGGCGGCGGCCCGCACGTCGGTGTCGGTCACATGCTCGGTAAACGGCTCACGCAAGGTCTTGATGCTGCGGCACATGACACGAGGGTACGCCGTTTCACATATGTCCTGCTCAGGTCATGTATGACGCGCCGCCTACGACTGCTGGCCAGCCCGCTACAGCAGCAAAGTACAGCAGCAAGAGACGACAAGCGCACCCAAGGCTTGACACGCACAACGAAGCAGCGATAGCTTCGCATGCACCGAAGCGGCTAGCTTCGGGATGCGCGTGCCTTATTTGTGAGGGGCTGTCCCTCATTTATATGGTGCGCCTTTTTTTTTGAGCTTGAGGAAGGAGGTGTAGATAGGTGCGCTACCTCGCCCAGGAGTTAGGGCAGACGGTCCGGACCGCTTTGGAGAGCTGGCCCGGAACCGTCCGCCTGTGCGTCCTAATCGCGGTCGTGGCTACGATCTTCGCGATCTGGACTTACTGTCACTTGTAGGACGGCGACAGCAGTACACCTAGGGTAGGCGTATTCCACAGGTATGCCTACCCTAGGTGCTCCTTACTGCACGTTTGCCGGGTTCTCGTTCACTGCGGCCCGCTGCAACACTGGGAGGGCATTGTGTAGCGGGGCCGTCACGCTATGCCTCAGTGTTGCAGCCCTCCCAGGTAGTGAGATGCACCCCGGCCGCGCTGCGGTTCGTGGGCAGTCGTGTGAGCGCCGGGTGCATCTCACTACCCGGCCAGGTTCGGGCCGTCTCCCTGCGGTGTGTCGAGCCAGTCACTCAGGCGCCTGAGCGCGTCCCTGGTCACCTTGTCGGGCACCTGCGTGTAAATCTCCATCGTGAGCGCAATTTGACTGTGCCGCAGAATCTGCATCGCGACACGCGGATGCACGTCGAGAGCGGCCAGCAATGAGCCACACGTCCGCCGTGTATCGTGGATTGTGATCCGGCGGACCCCGGCCCGCTCGCAGCGGTAATCGAAGCGTGCATTAAGCCTGCCCGGCTCGATCGCGCGCCCGTTTCTCGTAGTGAATATGGGGGTGTGCGCTTCCCCGCACACACACTTGTCTGGCCATGTTTCGCTGCGAGCCTGGTCCTGATGCCGCTTGGCGATTTTCAGTGCCGTGAGCGCGATATGTGGCAATGGGAGTACGTCTGTGCTGCCATCGGTCTTGAGCTGTTGCTTGTGGGTGAGTGGGTGCCCGCTGACGCGTTGCAGCTGCCATTCCAGGCTGATTTCTGCGATGTCCTCTCCGTCTGGGGAAAGCCAATCGTCCACGTCTTCCGGCCATATCAAGCCGAGCGCTTCACCCTTGCGGAGTCCGAGTACGAGGATCAGCACCCACAGCGGGTACAATGGGTCGTTGTCGTTGCGCGAGGATTCGAGGAACTTACGGGCCTCGTCCACGGTCCACGAGTTCCGCCGTCTGGGCTTCCTGCGTGCCTTGGGCAGTGTGACCAGCGAAGCGACGTTACGTGTCAGCAATTCTTCGCGCATGGCCTGGTTGAGTGCGGCGCGCAGCGTGCCACGCGCCGATTCGAGCACCCGGCGGCCAGGGTAAGCGGCGCAGCATTCACCGATAGCGCAACACTTAGGCTTCTTGCGGTTGGTGTCTTTGCCCTGAGCGCAGCACAAGCAGATACCGGACAGCTTGTTAAGCCAGGTCTGAGTTTCCCGGACGTTCAGCTTGTCTATTCGTCGCTTCCCAATTCCAGGAGTGATGTAGAGCCGTGAGTTAATCTCGTGATGGGCGTAGGTGTTATCTTCGCGGTTGGGCTTGACTACCTGGGCTAGCCACGCCGTCAGGTATTCGGCCACGGTCGGTGTTGTGGTCGGGATGGGTACCTTGGCTGCCGTGGCCTTAAGCTGCACCCACTTGTCATATACCTCGTCGCGTTCTTGCCCATAGACGTATTTCCGTGTCCGCTGCCCGTCCGGTGTGGTCACCCACACGTAGGCGGCGTAGCCATTCTTGTATGGGTAGATCGAACCTTCACCGTTGGCGCGCGCCCGGCCGCCGCTCACCGGGCCGCCTCGGCTTCCCGCTTAAGCAGTGCGACGTAGGCGGCCATGTCGTCAGCGGTCACGCGGGTGCCCGCGCCCTGCTTGACGATGTGCAGGCGTCCGGCGTTGACCTGGCCGTAGAAGTAGGTGCGGGACATGCGGAGCATGGTGAGCGCCTCGGGAACGGTGTAGAGCACTGGTATGAGTTCGGTGGCGGCGGCCATGATGGGGTGTGCCTCCTGGTTTGGGGGGGTGGCCCCCGGCGTGTCTGCTTGGCGGTGGGTGCGCCGGGGCCGTCTGATGGGTGGGCTGCCTGCCGCAAGTCCGGAACTTGCGGAACTTCCGGAACTTTGCGAAGTTTGGGCAGGTCAGAGGGGGTGTAGGGCAGTTCCGTTCGCTGGCGGCAGTTCCGGAACTCCCGGAACTTGCGGAGTCCCGGGCAGTTCCGGGAATTCCGGCAGTTCCGGAACTAGCCCGCCGGTCCGGAATTGGTGGAAGGGGCTGTGACCTGGGGGAATTCCGCAAGTTCCGCAAGTTCCGGACTTGCGGGAACCCGGGGGAGGTAGCGTGCCCAGGCGTCGGCCAGGTGCTCGGCGCGGTAGCCCTGCAGGCTGCGGGAGTTGATCGTGACCTTGCGGGACTCGACCGGCCGGGGCTGGCCGGTCTGCGGGTCGTCGTATTCGTAGCGCGACAGCAGCCGGGCCAGCCCCCGCGCGTCCAGCGGCTGGCCCTTCAGGTCACCCCACGGCGCGCTGTCAAGGCCGTGCAGGGCCGCCAGCAGGTCATCGGTATGCATGGTGGGGGCGGTGCCGAAGATGTCCCGCAGATCGGCCAGGAGCCGCACGCCCAGGCTGGGGCTGCGTTCGGCGCTTTGGCCGACCAGGGCCACGCACGCGGCGCGGGTTCGCTCGGGCCAGGCACCGCCCGCCGCGTCGGCGATGGCGATCAGGGGTTCCCACACATCGGCGGGCCGGTCGGTGATCCCTTCGGGCATGTCTGGCCAGGTGTCGTTCAGCACGTCACCGCACGCCGTGGTCCAGTCGTGCAGGGCGGTGGCGAGCTTGCGGCCGGACGGCCCGGCGATCCGCTCCCGGAACGGTTCGACATGCTCACCAGGGGCGCGGCGGCGCATCCGGATCACCACGGCGCGGGTCAAGATCGTGTCGGGCAGGGCACCGAGCCCGGCGACAGCCAGGGCGGCGTAGGCGGGGAAGGCGACCACGGTCTGCCCGCCGCCGTCGCCGACGCAGCGGTAGGCCACGCCGGAGCGGCGGTGCCCGGCGTTGAACAGGCCACGGAGTTCCTCGTTGTCCTTGGCCTTGGGGCCGAACACGGTGTCGATCTCATCGAACAGGATCGTCGGGCGGGTCTGGCGGTTGGCCACCGAGCGGAACAGGGCGGCCGGGGTGGCGTTGACCGCCAGCATCGGGTTAGGGGTGAGCAGTTCCAGGACTTCCAGGGCGCGGGTCTTGCCGCTGCCGGGTTCGGGGGACAAGAACGCCAGCCGGGGGGTGGAGTCGAACGCGTCGATGATGTGGGCGTGCGCGGCCCAGGTCGTCACCGCGTCGTAGGCATGCTCGGAGGGCAGGGCGCAGAACCGGGCGATGAAGGCCCGTGCCGCGTCCAGCACCGCCGCGCCGTCCGTCCTGGGCTTGGTCACGGCCGGGCCGCCCCCGTTCGGGCAGCGGTCCCGTTCACCGCGTGCCGGGCACGCCAGGCAGCCGTGCGGCAACCGGTCGAGCAGTACTGCGCATCAACCCGCAGCTCATCCGCCATCGGGTGATGACACCAGCGGCACCGCCGGTAGTAGGTGTCCGTCGCTACCGGGCGCGGGGCAGGTGGTCGGGGCGTGTCCGGGCCGGGGGTGTCCGCCGTCTGCGTCGGCTGCCCCGGCGGTTCGGCAACGTCGGGGCGGGTGTAGGTGGCCACCCAGGCCCAGGCGTCGGCCGGGGTGTCGAAGGTGCGGCTGTGGCCGCGATAGCGGCCCGTGTCCGGGTCGATCCAGCGCACCCGGCCCCGGTAGGCCAGCCCACCCCGGCGCGGACGGCACTCGACATCGCGCATGAGCGAGACGGCCAGCGGCGGCCACAGCGCAGTTACCACGGTCTCGGTGTCGGCCACGGCCGACCGGCCACCGTCCGGTGCTGTCCGCCCGCTGTCCGCCCGGTGTCCGGTGAATGTCCGCGCCCGGACCGGTCCCGGTCGGCCGTCCGGGCCGTCCGCTGCCGTAGCAGTGTCGGTCAGCCCGGCCAGCGAGAGCACGTCGTCCAGCGCGGCGGCCAGGCGGCGCAGCGCAGCGGGCAGCGCCGCCGCGTCCCGGCGGGCGGTCATGCCGCGCTCCGGACCATGAACGCGGGCGTCGCGTCGGCCGGGGCCGCTGACCCGTGCCGCCACTCGTGGATGTGGCCATGCTCGGCGGCGAGGACGGCCAGCCGCAGATTGCGGTCAGCGGCGGCCAGGTCCGGCCAGCGGGCAGCGCGCTCCAGGTCACGCGACCACACCGGAACTTCCAGGGTGCCAGCGTGGGGGCCAAGCGGGACGAAGTAGGCCAGCATCCGGCCGCGAACGCCCTCGTACCCCGGTGCCAGCGCGATACGCCACGCTGCGTCGTTGGCGAGCCGTTCGCGGCGGGCAGATGGCCACATCTGCTTGTGCTCGGCACGGTCGCTATCGCTGAGCTGGTCCTTGCCGTTGATCTGGCGAGTGCGGTAGTCCCGCCACCAGATCAGCCCCGCGCCGAGCCGGGCCAGCCCCTGCGCAGCCCACGCGGTGAGCTGGCCGACCGGAACGTCAAGGTCACGGCGGTTCCGCAGCGGCACGTCGGAGGCGTACAGCGCCACCGCCAGCTCACTCGCAGAAAGGCCGGACACACTCGGCACTGCGGGCGCTGCGTCCGGCCGGGCTGATTCACTCTGGTCAAGAACGGGGGTACGTTGGTTGTGCATCGTGACTCTCCAAACGATCGGTGCTCTGGGCCTCAGCGGGTCGCACCCCGCTGGGGCCTTACTTGTCCTCCGGAGTTCTCCGGTGTCCTCTGACGTTCCATGCCGGACGTTAGTCTAGCCCGACTTGACTGTCAAGCTGCGCGGCCAGGTCGGGGGGTAGACTTGTCTACCAGGGAGGTAAGGACAGACATGGCCCAGACACCGATCACGCACCAGATCACGGACGACCTGCGCGGCAAGATCGAAGATGGAATCTACGGCCCTGGTGCTCTACTGCCATCTGAGCCAGAGCTAGCGCAAAAGTACGGCGTGAGCCGTCAGACCGCCCGGTCTGCACTGAAGGCCCTAGAACAAGAGGGACTTATCGTTGTGCATTCCACGCGGGGACGAACCGTGCGTAATCGTCCGCCACTACGACGAATATCCTCAGCGCGCCGACACGCTTCACATCGTCAGTCGGGTAAGCCAGAGTTTGACACAGAGGCTATCGCGCAGGGACAAGTACCATCGCGACGAATGCTCATGGTGGGTCGAGGCTCGGCACCAAAGGACGTAGCTAAAATCCTTGGGACTGAGCCTGGCC
>DASXMU010000403.1:0-24220 GCA_036495485.1 Streptosporangiaceae bacterium | reverse complement strand
GGCCGCCGAGCGGTCGGTCAGCGTCGAGCTCGCGTCGCCGGCAGGCTGATCCCCGCCTACGCTGACGAGGTGGCGCATCTTCTCGGGGCCGAGTCCCTGCACCTGGAGTTCCCGACGAAGGCCGTCTTCGGCTCGGTGACCATCGGGGTCAGCGAGGGTGACCGGATCGGCATCGTCGGGCGCAACGGTGAGGGCAAGTCGAGCCTGCTCGCGATGCTGGCGGGCCGGCTGGAGCCCAACGGCGGCCGGGTCATGGCGCGCAGCGGCGTGACCATGGGCGTGCTCGACCAGGGCGACACGCTCGACCCCGCGCTGACCGTCGCGCACACGATCGTGGGCGACCGGCCGGAGTACGAGTGGGCCGGGGAGGCGCGGATCAGGGATGTGATCGGTGGGCTGGTTCGCGAGATCGGCTGGCAGGCGCCGGTCCGGGAGCTGAGCGGTGGCCAGCGCCGCCGGGTCGCCCTGGCCCGGCTGCTGGTGGGCGACTGGGACGTGCTGGCCCTGGACGAGCCGACCAACCACCTGGACGTGGAGGGCATCACCTGGCTGGCCGGGCACCTGCGGGCCCGCTGGCCGGCGAACGCCGGCGGGCTGCTGGTCGTGACCCACGACCGGTGGTTCCTGGACGAGGTCGCCACCGCGACCTGGGAGGTGCACGACCAGATCGTCGAGCCGTTCGACGGCGGGTACGCGGCCTACGTGCTCCAGCGGGTCGAACGCGACCGGATCACCGCGGCCACCGAGGCCAAACGGCAGAACCTGATGCGCAAGGAGCTGGCCTGGCTGCGCCGGGGCCCGCCCGCCCGCACCTCCAAGCCGAAGTTCCGGATCGATGCGGCCAACGCGCTGATCGCGAACGAGCCACCGCCGCGCAATAAGGTCGAACTGGCCCGGATGGCCATGGCCCGCCTCGGCAAGGACGTGGTCGACCTGCTGGACGCGTCGGTGTCCTTCGGTGCCAAGCAGGTGCTCCGCGACGTGGAGTGGCGCATCGGCCCCGGTGAGCGCACCGGCATCCTCGGCGTCAACGGCGCGGGCAAATCCACCCTGCTGGCGCTGGTCAGCGGGGATCTGGAGCCGACCACGGGCCGGGCCAAGCGGGGCAAGACGGTTCGGGTCGCCGTCCTCGACCAGCAGCTTGCCGATCTGGACGAGGTCGCGGACCAGCGGGTCAGCGAGGTCATCGCGGGCAGGCGCACCAGCTACGTCGCCGGCGGGAAGGAGCTGACACCTGGGCAGCTCCTGGAGCGCCTCGGCTTCACCAACGCCCAGCTTTCCACGCCGGTCAGGGACCTCTCCGGCGGGCAGCGCCGCCGTCTGCAGCTCCTGCTGGTCCTGCTCGACGAGCCCAACCTGCTCATCCTCGACGAGCCGACCAACGATATGGACATCGATATGCTCGCGGCCTTCGAGGACCTGCTGGACACCTGGCCCGGCACGCTGCTGGCAGTGTCGCACGACCGTTACTTCCTGGAGCGGGTCACCGACCAGCAGTACGCGATCATCGACGGGCACTTCCGGCACCTGCCGGGCGGCGTGGATCAGTATCTCCAGATGGATACCTCCCCTGCCGCAGGCCCGCAGCGGCAGGCCGGGGCCGCGCCCGCCCCCAGCGGGCTGTCGGGCGCCGGGCTGCGGGCGGCGCAGAAGGAGATCGCCGCCATCGACCGCAAGCTGGTCAAGCTCGCCGAGCGGATAGAGGCTGCCCACGAGACGATCGCCCGGCACGACCAGAGCGATTACCAGGGCGTGATCCAGAAGACCAAGGAGCTGCGCGCGCTCCAGGACGAGGTCAGCGACCTGGAAACCCGGTGGCTCGAAATTTCCGAGCAAGTCGGTTAACCGGCGCGGCGGTGCGGCCTCACGTGTCGGCGGCACATCCAGCTATTCACGGCAGAGCCCGAACGACGGCCGGGAACACCTCTACTCTTGGTGGCTATGAACCAGTACTCTCCCGGGGCACGGTAGTCATGAGCGGCTACCCACCCGCCTTCCAGGTCAGACGCGGCCGCCGGGCCGCGATGACGGGGCTGGCCATGCTGACCGCGGCCAGCATGGCCGTTCTGGCCGGAGGCGGAAACCAGACATCGGCGTTCGCGACCGTCAGGTCTTTCCCTGGCGGCGGCACCGGCGCCACCCGCACCCTGAGCACACCGGCCGCCCGTCATCCCGCGCAAACCCGGTCGGGTGACGGCCCGCAGTCCGGCATCAGCGACGGCGTCCTGTTCGGCGGGACCCAGCAGCTGGTGCCCGAGGAATCGGCGCTGGGCCGCAAGCTGCGTATCATCCGGCTCTACTACTACATCGGCAACTCGTTCCCGGGGAAGCCGGCCTTCCAGCAACTGATGGCGGGCGGCCGCACGGTCCTGGCCAGCCTGGACAGCCCGGGGGACAGTTATGCTTCCATCGCCGCCGGGGACCATGACACCGCGATCATGTCGTTCCTCGAATCGATGAACAAGAACGCGATCAAGTACCACCTCGGCTCGATATACGTCTCGTTCGAGCACGAACCGGACAACCACCATCACCACCAGCTTGGCTCACCACCGGAGTTCATCCAGGCCTGGGACCACGTCCACCAGCTTGCCCAGGCAGCACACCTGGACTGGAACGATGGTGGGCGGCTGCACTGGGTGTTCATTCTCGTCCACAACACGTACTCGAGCTGGCGGGCCGCCACGTTCTGGCCCGGGGCCAGCGAGGCCGACATCGTCGCTACCGACGGCTACAACAGCTTCGGCTGTGGCAACGGCGGGCAGACCCAGCCGCAGACTCCGGACCAGTCCTACAGCCCGGTGGTGAACTTCGCGGCCTCGCACGGTGGGCTGCCCATCTTCATCGCGGAGTGGGGCAGCGTGGACATCCCGTCGGGCACCCGGGCGAATTTCGTCAGCGAGATGGGGCCCTACGTCGCCAGCGAGCCTTCGATCGCCGCGGTGAGCTACTGGGACATCAACGATGGCGCATGTGACTACCAGGTCCAAGGCGACTCTGCAGCCCTTTCCAACCTGACCACGATGGGCCAGACGGCCTTGATGCAGGGCCACATCTCCGGCTCAGGCGGGACCGGCTGACCGGCACCGGAGCGATCATCCAGGACCGGGCGGGCCCCACGGGGGCCCGCCCGGTTCCCGTGTCAGCCCGTGGTGATCCGCCCGATCGTGTCGCTGCCGCTCGCGGCGAACCAGAGCGCCCCGTCCGGGCCAGCGGTGATCCCCTGCGGGTCGCTGAGGCCGTTGCCGGGGAAGTTGCTGATCGTTCCGCCAGTGGTGATCCGGCCGATGGAGTTGTTGCCGTCGTTGGTGAACCAGAGCGCCCCGTCCGGCCCGGCCGTGATCTGCTGCGGGTCGCTGACGCCGCCGCCGGTGTTGATGGTCACCTTGCCGGAGGTGGTGATCTGCCCGATGGAGTTGTTGCCGGCGTTGGTGAACCAGAGCGCCCCGTCCGGCCCGGCCGTGATCCCGGCAGGCTGGTCGATGCCGTTACCGGAGAAGGTGGTCACCTTCCCACCGGTGGTGATCCGGCCGATCCAGCCCTTGCCGTTGGTGCCGATGTTGGTGAACCAGAGCGCCCCGTCCGGCCCCGCGGTGATCGACTGCGGTCCGATGACGCCCTTGCGGACGTAGATAGTGATCTTGCCCGAGGTGGTGATCCGCCCGATGGAGTTGTTGCCGTCGTTGGTGAACCACAGCGCCCCGTCCGGGCCGGCGGTTATCTGCTGCGGCCCGACGATGCCGTTGGCGGTAAATGTGGTGACCTGCCCACCGGGAGTGATCTCCCCGATCGAGCCGGCCCCCTCGGTGTTGGTGAACCACAGGTTCCCATCAGAGCCTGTGGCGATGGACTGCGGGCCAGCGATGCCGTGGCCGGTGAAGGTGGTGACGTTACCGCCCGTGGTGATCTGCCCGACCGAGCCTTCGCCCTCGGTGTTGGTGAACCACAGCGCACCGCCCTGGCCGGCCGTGATCCCCATCGGCTCCATGATGCCGTTGCCTGGGAAGTTGCTGACCTGCCCCGATGTGCTGATGCGGCCGATCGAGTCGGTGGCGTAGTTGGTAAACCACAGCGCCCCGTCCGGCCCGGCCGTGATCCCGTCGGGTGGCGGGGTGGTGGCGATGCTGGCGTCGGTGTAGCTGGTGACCTTCCCCCCCGGGGTCATGCTGGCGATCGAGTTGTTGCCGTTGGTGAACCACAGGTTCCCGTCCGGCCCCTTGGTGATCGCCTCCGGTGCGCCGATCGACGTGCTGGAGTGGAAGCTCAGATGCCCGCTGGGGGTGATCTGCCCGATGGCGTTGTTGTCGAAGCCGACGGTGAACCACAGGTCCCCGGCCGGGCCCGATGTGATCCCGTACGGCCCCCTGACGCCCTTGCGCCCGCCCTTGGTGAAGTCGGTGACGGTGCCGCCGGTGGTCATCCGCCCGATCGAGTTGTTTCCCACGTTCGTGAACCACAGGTCGCCGTCCGGGCCCGACGCGATCCCGTATGGGTGGTGGATGTTAGTGCTGTGGAAGATCGAGACCGATCCGCCGGTGGTGATCCGGCCGATCGAGCTGTTGCTGACGTTGGTGAACCACAGCGCCCCGTCCGGGCCGGCCGTGATCTGCTGCGGCCCGCTGATGCCCGAGGCCTTGAAGTTGGTGACCGATCCGCCGGTGGTGATGCGGCCGATCGAGTTGCTGGCGAAGTTGGTGAACCACAGCGCACCGTCCGGCCCCGCGGCGATACCGTCCGGCTGGCTGATACCAGCGCCGCTGAAGTCGGTGATCGACCCGTTCGTGGTGATGCGGCCGATCGTGTTGTTGCCCTGGTTGGTGAACCACAGCGCACCGTCCGGGCCCAGCGTGATGCCCTCGGGGCGGCTGACCGGGTTGGCGAACTGAGTGATCGTCTGGCTGATCCTGGTGGCGGCCGTGGCTGCCAGCGCCCCGGCGGGCGACAGCGTCGCCGCCACGCCGACCGCCATGATCAGCCACAGGTGGCGAACCAGCCAGTGCCTCGTGTTGCGCATCGGTATAGCGCTCCTTCGCTCGTATCGATGGACGCGGGGCCGGGAGCGGAACAGCACCGTTGCATCGGGTCCCCCAAGATCCACTCCAACGCGATCAGGTTTCTAGCCTGCCCTATTACCTGAGGGTATGCATGGCGCTCGCGGGTAAACGTTACGGCTGGCCTCTTCTAGGTCAGCAGGTCATAACGGATGAGCTCGACCAGCTCCCGGGTGGCCGTTCGCAGGAAGAAGTGGCCACCCGGCAGCGTGTGCTGCCGGAACGATGCCGCCGTGTACCGCGCCCAGTCCTGCATCTCCTGCGGGGTCGGCTCGCTGTCGTCGGCCCCGGCGATCGCGACGAACGGGACGGGCAGGGGTGGCCCGGGGCTTGGCCGGTACTTGCTTACCCAGTCGAAATCGGCGCGCAGCAGGGGCAGCAGCAGGTCCCGCAGCTCGGGCTGATCGCGAAGCTCGTTGGGGGCACCCAGGCGCTCGGCCAGAGCATCGAGAAACTCGTCGTCGCCGTACTGGCTGATGTCGCCGAACTTCTCCGGATGGTCCGGCGGCCTGGCCGCCGCCGGGTAGAAGCGGACCGGCAACGGCGCGCCAATCCGGCTCAGCGAGCGGATCACCTCGAACCCGAGGCGGCCGCCCATGCTGTGACCGTAGATCGCGTACGGCCGGTTCGCGCGGACGGCGACGGCGGCCGCGATATCGTCCGGCGAGTGGCTCACCGGCTCGGTGAACCGGGCTTCCCGGCCCGGGAGCTGGATGGGGAGCACCTCGATCGCAGTGCCGATCACCCGCTGCCAGGTGGCGAACAAGCTGGCACCCCCGCCGGCGAGCGGCAGGCAGAACAAAAGGTGAGTGCTGCCCGGCGGGCAGGTGCTCCGGCCGAACCACGCGGCCACGGATGCCGGTGTGTTCCCCGGCGGCGAGCCTTCCGGCTCGGCCCTCTGGTATCCCCCGGCTGAGTGAACCACCCGCCAAGGGTACCCAGGCGGATAATACCTATTGGCCCGGTCCGCCATGGCGCCCCCGCACAGCCTCCAGACCTGATGGATAGGAGGACCGATGACCAGCGGGATCCTGCTTCGCGGCGGCTTGGTAGCGGATGCGATCGCCGCTACCACCAGCCGCGCCGACGTGCTCATCGACGGCGGCCTCATCTCCGGGATAGCCGCCGGGATCGAGCCGCCACCCGGCTGCGCGGTGATCGGCCTTGCCGCCGGCAGCGTAGTCTGCCCCGGATTCATCGACGCGCATGTGCACGCGGAGGGACCGCTGCTGGCCGACGGCCGCATCGATGGCGCCCTGGCGCAGGGGGTGACCACTCTCGTCGTCGGTCAGGACGGCCAATCCTGGATCGGCGCGAGCCCGGCGACCGTCCAGTATCTGAACCAGTACTTCGGCCCGGTCAACGGCACCGCGGACCCCGCGTCCGTGCGGTCCGTCGCCACCTACCACGAGGCACTGCGGGGCAGGCTCACGCAGAACGTCGCCGTTCTCGCCTCGCAGGGCACGATCCGGCACAACGTCGCCGGCCTCTCGCCAGCCCCGCTTGGCCGTCCAGAGCGGGCCGCCGCCAGGCGGGAGCTGGAGAACGCGCTGGCCGACGGCGCGGTCGGCCTGTCCAGCGGCCTGGACTACCTGCCCAGCCGGCTCGGCGGCGTCGAAGAGGTCGCCTACATCGCGCGCCCGCTGGCAGCGGCGGGGCGGCCCTACGTCTCACATCTGCGTGGCTACGGCCACGAGGTCACCATGGGTCTCGACGAGCTCGTGGCCGTGGGCCGCGCCACCGGTGCCCGGGTGCATGCCAGCCACCTGTGGGGCCCGGCAGGGAAGATCGGGGAATCGCTGCGCGCGGCCGAGGCAGCAGAGGTCCCGGCCACCTTCGACATGTACCCCTACCGCAAGTCCAGCACGATCCTGGCCATGCTCATCCTCCCCGCCGACCTGCAGACCCGTGGCCCCCGGCACACCCTCGCCGCACTGCGCGACCCAGCCCAGCGGGCATCCCTGCTGGCCGGCGAGAAGCTCAGCGACGCTTTCCTGAGCGACGTCTACCTCGGCCGCGTGCCGGCCGGCCTAGCAGAGTTCGCCGGCCTGCCAGTGACCGAAGCGGCCAGCCGCAGCTCGCGCCCGCCCGGCGAGTGGGTCCTGGACCTGCTGGCTGACGCCGACCTCAACGTCGGCGCCCATCTCGACCGCCCCGCCTTCACCGGCGCCGAACTGTCCTGGCTCGTCTCCGACAGCCGGTTCTGCGGCGGCTCGGACGGCATCTACCAGGGCCAGCACCCGCACCCCCGGGCCTACGGCACGTTCGCCCGGCTGGCCAAGCACTACCTTGTGGAAGGCCCGGAGCGGGGATACCAGTCGCTGGCCCGCCACCTGGCCGCGAACCCCGCCGACACCTATGGCCTGCACGGCCGTGGCCGTCTCGCCCCCGGCATGGCGGCGGACATCAGCGTCATCGGCCCCGCCGGGATCAGGGACAGAGCAACCTACAGCGCTCCCGCAAAGCTCGCGGCCGGCGTAGACCTGGTGATCGTCAATGGAACCATCGCCTGGCGCGGCAACCAGGCCCAGACGGCTCAGTACCCCGGTCGGCTGGTGAGCTAGCGGCTATGAATGGCGGCCCCGTAGGTCTTGGTCGCAGATGTGACCCTGAGGCTGGCTGGGGGCCGCTGGCGTCGCTGGGTGGCTCAGGGGCGGCCACGGGTCCACTGGGGCTTGCGCTTGTCCAGGAAGGCATGCATTCCTTCGCGGGCGTCGGGGAGCTGGCTGGTCGCGGCCATCACCTCGATCGCGTAGCCGTACGCCTTGGGCTGGTCGAGATCGATCTGGGCGTAGAGGGCTTGCTTGCCGATGCCCTTGCTGACCGCGGAGCCCAGCGTGACCCGCTCGAGCAGGTCCCGGACGGCCGAGTCGAGCTGCTCCGGCGGCACGACGCGGTTGACCAGGCCCCAGTCGAGCGCGGTCCGGGCGTCTATGACGTCGCCAGACAGGGCCATCTCCATGGCGCGCTTGCGGCCGACGTTGCGGGCGATGGCCACCATCGGCGTGTGGCAGAACCAGCCGCCCTTGCCGCCGGGAGCGGCGAATCCGGCCTGCTCGCTGGCCACGGCCAGGTCTGTGGATGCGACGAGCTGGCAGCCCGCCGCCGTGGCCAGGCCATGCACCCGTGCGACCACCGGCTGTGGTATCTGCTGGATCAGGGTCATCAGCTCCGTGCAGGTCATCAGCAGGGAGCGGACCGCTGGCAGGTCGGCGCCGGCTACGTCCGCGAAGTCGTGCCCGGCGCTGAACACCGGGCCATTGCCCGCCAGGATGACACCCAGGGCGTCGCTGTCCCCGATGTCGCGGAACGCGGCGATCAGCTCGCGCATGTGCTCCAGCGACAGGGTGTTGCGGCGCTGTGGCCGGTTCATCGTGACGGTGGCGAACTCACCCGACCGCTCGACCAGAATGTGCTCGAATCCCATGGCGGCCTCCTCGGGGGTCCGGGGGCGTCCCCGGACACATAGGACACATACTGCGGGCCCACGGCGACGCTGGCCGCAGGCCGGCGAGCACAGTGCAGCGCCTCGTCATCGAGCGTACGCCGCCAGCTCTGGCCGCTACCCGTGTGCCCAGTGGACGGTAAAGCCACTCAGCTTGTAGCCCAGCGCGTTGAGCGTCGGCTGGATGAAGTTGTTCCGGACGGTCTGGGTCGCTTCGGTCTCGGCCGAGGAGATGAGCGGCGTGGTGATCTTCGGCACATGGGCCGACCGGTAGAACGCGATCTGCTGGGCCTGCGAGTACAGCACCGACTGGGAGAACTGCGGGCGGATCAAGACGCCGCAGGCCAGACCCGGATAGGTCCAGCTGTGCTGGGTGGACACCGGCGTGGACGGGATGTTGTCGATGGTCACGTCGTGGACGGACTGGGGCAGCTGCGGCTGCGGGAGGACCATGGTGACCGCCGCGAGGCCGGGCTTGCCACCGCCCGGCCTGCGCAGGACCTGCAGCTTGTAGTGGCCGGTCGATGGTTTCCACCAGGACGGGCCCGGGTTGAGGTCCACCGTCGCGGACGCGTGCCCGACGGCGTAGAAGGTGCTCGAATACCAGCAGGGCAGGAAGCCCATGCTCTTGGAAACCTTGTGGGTGAAGAAGAAGTTGAAGTTCGCCTGGCCAAGCGCTGGCTTGGAGATGCCCTCGATCTTCTGCAGCACCCAGGGGCCGATGTCGGTGTTGGTGGTGACCCCGGAAGTGATCGCCTGCCACGGCCAGCCGAACTTGATCTTTGGCAGGTGCACGGCGATGCCGACGAAGTGCAGGGTCGCGGACAGCGCCATCAGCACGAGCGAAGCGACCGCGCGGCGGAAGACAAGGCCGACAATGACCACCGCTGCCGTCCACTTCACCCGGCGCGACAAGCGGCCCCAGCGACGGCGAAGGAACCCCTGCCGCTTCCCCGGGCGGCCCGGCCCGCCAGTGCCTCGCGGGCCGTTGCCTCCCGGACCACTGCCTGCCGGGCCAGTGCCTCGCGGGTCACTGCCTGCCGAGCCGATGTCACCCGCGTCGATGGGCCTGGTCCCGTTGGTGGAGGACGAATGAGATCGCGGCTCGCCCGGCCACAGGATGCCATTAGCCGGCCCGCCAGAGTCCGGTTGCGTCATGCCAGATCCTGCCCAACCATACGAATCGTCGACTCGGTATAGCGCCGCCTCCTGCGGCACCTGCCTGCGCGGGCTTTGAGTACCCCGTGCTGGCGGCAGCAAACGAGCCAATGTGTCGACCTTCTCTCTATGGCTGGCACGACCGGCTAGGCCGTGACCGGGTAGTGGAGGCTCAGCACGACCGGCACGGCACCGAAGGGCCTGCGGAATCGTGCTCCTGGCTTGTCTGGAGCGTGTGGCTCGGCGATGTTGGGCCAGCGCATGCTCATCCGGTCCGGGCTGAGGCCGGCGACCGAATACGGGAATTCCATGGCCGAGGTGCGATGCTGCGTCAGCAGCCCACCCCAGCGGAACGCCGCGAAGACATTGGCCAGGTCGCGTACGGACAGGAAGCCTCTGGCCAGCAGGTCGATCCCATAGACCGCACCGGCCAGCTCGATCAGGTCATCGGCGCATTGTGCGAGTGCTGCGGACTTCGTCCGGTAGGAGGTGCCGTCGGGGTTGACGACGCCCAGCTTCTCGCCGTGGACGGGCGAGCGGCTCTGCCGTGCTTCGCACTGCATCCAGTCGCACGCCGCGAGCAGTTCCCAGCGGACGCGGCTGTGGCTGGCCACGTCCCGGTAGAGCGGCTCGGCGCGCAGCAGCGGCCCCCTGGCGGCGGTCACGAAGGCGGTCCGCACGGCATTGGGCATCTCGTGGTGGTACTGGCCCAGCGGCGAGCGCTTGACCCGGGCGGCGGCGTCCCGCGGCTTCGGGTTGCTGGGATGACCGGCTGACCGGCCTGCCGAGGCGGGCAGCGTCGCGGACACGCTCTGGGTCGACGCGGTCGTCTGGTCCGACGTGGTCTTGCCGGAATGCGGAGCGTGCAGGTGCTCTGCGCCGGGGGCGAGGTCAGGCTTGGCTGCGGACGCTGGCGCCGTTGCCGTTCCTGGAATCTCTGCTGCCGGCGACGACGGCCGGTGCTTCGTCGCGGTACCCGGCCCGGCCGTCTGCGTCCCAGCCCCGGATGCGGTCCGGGGCCCCGGCGCCGTTCCTGCCCGGGGCGCGGTGCGTGGACTGGACTGTGCTCCCGGTCCAGGCGCCGTCCGCGCACCAGTCTGCGGCGCGGCGACCAAGCCCGGCAGCGACACGGTTTCCGGAGGGGTGGTAGCCCGCGGATGAGTCGCCACGCGCGGTGGGGCCGGGGCGGTGGAGATGTGCGATGGGGTCGGCGTGGGCGGTGTGGCCGAGCTGTGCGGTGGGCTCGGCACGCGAGGCGGGGTAGGCGTGGGAGGCGTGCTGGAGCCGCGCGGCGGGCTTGAGCTTCGCGGTGGTGCCGGCGGTGTGGTGGAGGTGCGGGGTGGGCTCGACAGGCGCGGTGGCTTGGCCGGGTTACGCGGTGGGCTTGAGATTCGGGGCGGGCTTGAGATTCGGGGCGGCGGGGTCGCCCGGCCGGTGGAGGTTCCGCTTCCTTGCCCGGTCGCGGTGCCAGTCCCGTGTATCCCGGGGATGGCCGCTCCGCCCGGAGCCGGAGCAGCCGTCTGGGTGCTGGCTGTGCCCGGTGGTGAGGAGATGTCGTACCGGTACAGGTTGTACTGGCGCATGAGGGAGATGAGCTTGGCGCCGTAGCTGGGATCGGTGGCGTAGACGCCGGTCAGCGCCGACGCGAACCCGTCGGGGCTGTGCTGCTCGGCCATGGCCTGCCGGTAGTAGCCGCTGGTTGCCAGCAGCTTGGCGTGGTCGCTGATGCTCTCGGCGACGTTGTTGTAGACCCGGAACGAGGCGTTGCGGGTCACGTGCTGGCCGCCATCGAATTCCTCGGTGACCTGCCAGTCCCGGCCGGCCGGGCCGCTGCCCTTGATCCCGAACAGGTTGTGATCCTGGACCGCCAGGCCGCTTTGCCCCCAGCCGGATTCGTCGATGGCCTGAGCGATCGTGACAGCGGCGGGGACGCCGTACTGGTGCTGGGTGGCGATGGCCCCTGCTGCGATCCCGGAGATGAACGCCCGCCGCGCCGCCGCGCTGGGCTCGGACGTGGCCGGGGGAGCCGGGAGATGCCTGCTGTAGGGGGTGGTGAGGGCTGTCGGCGAACCGGCCGGTGGGTGCGTCGCGATGGATAGCCCGGGAACGGCGGCGGTCCCGTGGGTGGACGCGTCGAGCGTCGTGGACTGCGCTGCCGGGCCGGTCGTTCCCGGCACGCTGCTCCGGGACAGCTCGCGAACGTCCGCTCCGCTCCGGGCGGCGGTGGACCTCGGCCGGCCGTGCGGTCGTACGTGGTGGATGTGGTGACCGGCGGGAGCATGACTCGCCGGAGTCGTCAGCCCACGGGCGGACAGCGGACGGCCCGGGGCGGCCGGGCCCGTGGCTGCCGTGTCACCGGCTGCGTGACCTGATCCGGTAGAGCCGGGGACGTCGGCGAGCCCAGCGTTTGTGCTGCCTGACGGCTGGGGCTGCGCCTGCCCGGTCTGTGGCTGTCCGGTCTGGGCCTGCCCGGTCTGCGCCTGTCCGGTCTGGGTCTGCCCACCGGCACCTGCGGTGCCGGGCAGCTCGCCGTTGTTGACGAATCCCTCGATGCCGTCGGCGGCGGGAGAACCGCCGTACTCGTGCGCGTTGACCGAGAAGTTCGGCAGCGAGTCGCCGCCGATGGTGTGCAGTATCCCGCCGGAGTACTGGGTCACGACCTCGACGTGGCCGTCGAAGAGTACCCAATCCCCTGGCTGGGCCTGGTAGCCGTCACCCAGCGGGTGCCAGCGACTGTGCGCCTGCGCGTCCTGCCTGACCGACATGATGTCTGGTGACGCCGGGTTTGGGCCGACCCGGACATCGGCCCAGTCGTGCAGCGGCCACGGATACGAACCGCCACCGGACACCCAGCTCTGCTGCCCGGCCGCCTGGGCGCCCAGCTCCAGAGTGAGGCTGGCGAACGCCGCGCAGGACGGGCCATGATCGACACCGTCGAGGCTGTCGTGCTGCCAGATGATCGCCTCCATCTCGGCCGGAGTCTTGTTCGCGGCCATCCGGAGGTAGTAGTGGGCGACGTTGACGATGGCCGGCCGAAGCGCCGAATCGTCCGGGGCGAGCTTCGCATCGGCCGAGCTGAGCGTCGCGGGCGAAGCACCGGAGCCGCCTGCCGACCGGGCGGCGCCGCGCGCCGGGACAGCGGGCCGCGCTGGCTCCGGTGGCCGCGGAGCCGGAGCCGCTGCTGCCCGGTGCGCGGTGCCGTTGCCGGCCGCTGGCTGGCCGGCCTGGTCCATGGCCAGCAGCCGGATCTGCGTGCTGGCCGGAGGTACAGCACCGGCAGCCGCATTGGGGGCGACGGTGAACCCGGTTACCGCACCGCTAGCGCTCAGGCTGACGAGTGCTGTCACCTGCTGCCACCAGGGCAGGTTGGTCGTCTGCATGGGTTCACCCCCCATTCCTGAATGCGCAAGCGGGTAAGCGGTGGGATTGTGCGGCCGGACGATATCGCCGGCAGCGGCTTATCCCAGCAGCTTCGGATCGGGCAGATGCTTCAGAATGGCCTGGACCTCAGGGTTCCCTGGGTTCTTTGCATTCTCGAACAGGGTGGCGGCATCTTGTGCTGCCTGTGGCGCTGCACCGACCACCCACTTCTGGTAGACATCCGATACGAGCGCGGCCTGCCCGGCTGTCGTCGTTATGGGCTTGGCACACAAGGCGGGATAACCCGCGTGAGATGTGACCCGGGCGGACCCGGTGTAGCGCAGGCAGTTCGCTGACTTGCTTTCAAGCCCGGCCTGGACAATGGCGTTGCCGTTCGAGCCGGTGACGGTCGCACCGCCGATGATGTTGTTGATGGCCCTGGCGGCAACCGCGAGGCTGTCGATGGCACTGTACGGGTTGTAGGGGCTATGCAGGTTGAGTGACCAGGCGATCTCGCCGCCCTGCCCGGGGGTGATCGGCTCTAGGCCGAGGCGGCCGGACTTGACATCCGCGTACGCGGGATTGTCGTTGCTCATCAGCAGCGACAGCACCCAGAGGATCTGATTGGTCGAGCTTGCGCAGGCGAAATTGACCTGATTCGGCTCGGACTTCACATCCGGATTCTGGCAAGACTTGGTTATCTCGGTTTGCACCGTTGTGACGCTGGCGGGCCACCCGGGACCACCCCGGGTCAGTACGATCGCGACAACAACGGCCAGCACCGCTATGACGGCCGTTCCCACCGCCGCCTTCCGGCCGAATGAAAGGCCGGGCGAATAGGACGTGCTCCGGCCGTGGTCGACCAGCTTTTGGGTCCGCGACTCAGCGGAACCCGCCCGGTCGGCGGGATGGGCATGCGGCGGCCTTTGCTGTGCCGGGTGGAAATCCGGAATCCGGTCCCCATCGAGATACTGGTAGCCATCGTCTGGGCCGCCGCGGATCGTCTCCCGGTAGGGGCCGTCAGGGAAACGCTGATCGTCATCCGGGAATGCCAGCTGGCGATCCAGCGACTCGCGCACGTCAGAGAGCTTGCGCTCGAGCTCTGCGGCCTGGTCCTTCAGGTCGGCGAGTGACTCGGTCCCGAGGTGCATGTCGTGATCGAAGCGCGTGCTCATCGTTCACCTCCGCCCGCTGGTAGCGTTCGAACAGAATGGCGAGTGGTCACTGCCAGCCCGCAGGTAGCCTCCGGCCAGCTTGCGCCGCTGGTCAGACGGCTGTTGATCTCCGCCGAATCGGCTCTCGCGGTCGCGGCCCCGGCGGCACAGGTAGTGGGAGGCATGCTCGCTATTAGAACACATATACGACTGCATTCTCAAGTGGCAGTTCTGTTCGCACACCCGTTCGCTCAGCGTAACTTGGTTTACATATGGGCCCGGTGTGACAGCTTGCCCGGTGCTGTACTACTCGGCCGCGCCCGTTTCCGGATGCGCCGCAACGAGCAGGAAAACGTCAGCCAGCCGGCCTCGACGGGCTCGCCCAGCTATGGGACCGACGGTCAGGAACCGCTTGACTCGTCGCTGAGGTCGCCTGATTCGGCCTGAGCCGTCTCCGCCTCGGCGGCCTTGCCCAGCGCCGACAGCACCTCGGCCAGCTTGCCGAGCGTGGCGGAGAGCGCGGACCGGTAGCGGTCCGGGTCGGCTGCCGCCAGCTCACGGTAAATGTCGACGGCCTCCTGCTCGGCCGTGACGGCGTCGTCGAACTTGCCGACGTCGTGCAGCCTGCTGCCGAGGTTGCCGAGGGCGCGGGCCAGGCCGGGCCGGTAGCGGGCCGGGTTGTCAGCAGCCAGCTCGCGGCGGATGATGACCACCTCCTTGGCGGGCGCCACCGCGGCGGCGGGCCTGCCCAGCTCGGTATAGCGGGTGGCCAGGTTGCTCAGCGTGCGGGCCAGGTGCGGCCGGTGCCGGGCCGGGTCGGTGGCGGCCAGCTCGCGGCGGATGGTGACCGCCTCCCTGGCCGGAGCGATGGCGTCGGCCGGGTGGCCCAGCTCGGACAGGGTGATGACCAGGTTGGTCAGTGAGGCGGCCAGGTCGGGAAGGTAGCGGGCTGGGTCGTCGGTGGCGAGCTCGCGGCGCAGGACGACGGCCTCCTGCTCGGCGCGAAGCGCGTCGGCGGGGCGGCCGAGCTGGGAGTCCCAGATGCCGAGGTTGGTCAGCGAGGTGGCCAGGTCGGGGAGGTGCACGGCGGGGTCGGCGGTGGCCAGCTCGCGCCGGATCGTGACGGCTTCCTGCTCGGCGCTGATGGCATCGGCGGGACTGCCGAGCTGGGAATGCCAGATGGCCAGGTTGGTGAGGGCGGCGGCGAGGTCGGCCCGGTACTCGTCCGGGCTGGCCCCGGCCAGCTCGCGGAAGATCGTGACGGCCTCCCTGGCCGGGGGGACGGCGTCGACGGCGCGGCCGAGCTCAGCGAACCACACGCCCAGGTTCGTGAGGCAGGTGGCCAGCTCTGGGCGGTACCGCGCGGGGTCGGTGGTGGCCAGCTCGCGGTAGGCCGTGGCGGCTTCCTGTTCGGCGCGCAGGGCGTCGGCGGGGCGGCCGAGCTCAGCGAACCTGGTGCCGAGGTTGGTCAGCGAGGTGGCCAGCCCGGGCCGGTACCGGGTAGGGTCGTCGGCCGTCAGCTCGCGGTAGGTGGTGGCGGCTTCCTGTTCGGCGCGCAGGGCGTCGGCGGGGCGGCCGAGCTCAGCGAACCTGACGCTGAGATCAGTGAGCGCCTGGACCAGGTCCGGGTGGTAGCGGCCGGGCCTGGCGGCACCCTCGGCGAGCCGGCCAGGACTGGACCCGCCAGCCTGCGCCGCGGCGTCAGGCGGCGGCAGCTCGGCGAGCACGAGCGCGGCCCGGTCGTCCCATTCGGCCCTGCTCCAGGAGCCCTCGCCAAGCGTCATGGACTCCCTGGCCCGCAGGATCGCGATCAGGTGCGCCCTGGCCAGCACCGCGCTCGGGTACGGCATGTCCAGGGCAAGCCCGGCCAGCACCTCAGGCGCGGCCTCGGTGTCGGCAAGCGCCTCGGTCAGCAGCCGGCCCACCTCGCCCCAGGTATGCAGGGCGACCCGGGCCGCCGGCATGCCCAGGTGCGGCAGGTCATCGCGCAGCGCCGCCGCGATGACCTGCTGCGGGCGGCGCTGGTAGGTGCCCGCCCTGGCCAGCACCGTCAGCGCATGCTCGGCCTGCCCGGGGGTCAGGCCGCGCAGGAAGACACGGGTCAGCACGGGGTCTGCGGCGAGCTGCCCGACGACGTGTGCCTCGGCAAGCAGGTGCGGTCGCGGCGAGCCCAGCCGGCCATCGGGTCCGGCCGGATACAGGTCATACAGCCACTTCGCCCAGCGCAGCCGCTGCTCTTCCTGGCGGCCGGCCAGCTCGGGGATGCGCGCCAGAATCTCGGCGGCTTCCGTCACGCTGCCCGCGCCGATCAGGGCGGCAGCCGCCACCACCGGTTCCACCAGGGATTCGCTGCCGGGGAGCTCGGCCGCCGCGGCGGTGCGCCGCCAGTACCGTGCCTCGTGTGCGAGCAGCTCATCCAGGGCACCCTCACTGAGCACCACCCGCAACTGTGCGCCCGGCCCGGCCGGTGGGCGCAGCACGGCCGGTGGGCGCAGCACGGCTGCCAGCGCCGCCGCCTGCACCAGCAGCACCGGGACCCGCCGGGCGGCCCGCTCGACGTCCACCCGGCCCGAAGTCTCGATCGACAGTGCGCGGGCGAAATGCGGCGCGGCGGCCGCCGCCAGATCGGCATCCGAGACGCCCTCGGCGAGCTGCCTGCCCAGCCGCACCGGCAGGATCGAGGTCAGCAACTGGACCATCGGCGGGCCGGAGTCCTCGATCAGCCGGTCCCACCACTCGCCCAGCGACCGGGTGACCAGCAGCACCCGGATGGGTCCCCGGTCCTCGAGCACGGCGTCGAGCATCGTGGCGAGCGCGGTCCGGATCTCCGCGTCATCCAGCACGAGCAGCAAGCGGCCCCGCGGGCTCACCGCCCGCGCGGACTCGACGGCGTGCGCCTCTTCCCCGGCAAGGACGAACCGGGAGTGATCCCCGGCCGCCTCCAGCTCCGCGGCAAGCTCCACCGCCAGGCGGGACTTGCCCACGCCGCCCGCGCCCACTAGGACCCGCACCGACCTGACGGGGCCCGAGGTGCTCCACGCCCGCAGCTCTTCCAGCTCGGAGTCCCGGCCGGTGAACGGCACCAGCCGCCGATCCGGGCGCAGCAGTGCTGACGGGCTCTCCGCAGGATCGTCCGGCTGCAGCTGCTTTACCGCGATCCCTGCTTCCCTGGCCGCGTTTGGGCCGGCCGCCGACGTCCCCCCCGTGGCGTCCGGCAGCCCGCGCCCATCGTGGCGCCGATTTTTCCACCGCACGTCCACACTCATACCCCCCTTGACCGGCATATGTCACCGATGCGCCTGGTGAACAACTAGTTCGGTAGCGCTATTCTTCACCTCCAGAGCGTTATGGTGCGATCGCTTTGCGTAACTGTGTCTTATTTAGAAGTGCTTCACGGTGGCTGGAGGCTGGGGTGGGCACAGGGGTTGGATGGGTGTTGTCAGCAAGGGCTTCAGGAGGGCGAGGCGCCGTGGGCGAGGACTGGGCGAGGCCGGTGGTGCACTGGGAGATCGTGGCCCGTGACCCGCAGCGCCAGGCCGCCTTCTACCGCGAGCTGTTCAACTGGGAGATCGGGGACGGCGCGATCAAGCAGATATCGCCCGGGCTCGGCGGCCCCGAACCAGGCCCAGGCGGCCACCTGCGCCGGGGCGATCAGCCCGGCGTCATCCTTTACGTGCAGGTGCGAGAACTAAACGCCGCGCTCACCCGGGCGCAGGAACTCGGCGCCGTCCTGGTCACCGAGCCCTTCGACGTACCTGGCGGCCCGACGCTGGCCGCCATCAACGATCCGGAGGGTAACCTGCTGGTGCTCGTCCAGCAGTAGGGCTCAGTCGAGCGGCATGTACCGCTCGGTCACCACCGACTGCCTGTCCAGGAGTTCCATAAACGTCTGCGCGACCGGGTCGCTGTCCCAGCGGCGGTCGCAGGCGTCCGCGTCGGCGGCCGACCGCCACAGGTCGATCACGATCCAGTTTCCCTCGTCGCCCCGCGCCGTGGTTCGCCGCAGCAGGCCGGGCTGCTGGTAGGCGAATTCTTGCTGGAGCCTGCGGTCAGCGGCGATAAAGCCTGCCTCGTCCACACCAGCCGCCAGCCGGAACCTCAGGATCTCAATCACACCCGCGAGCCTAATGCCGCCCGGAGAGGGTAATCAGCTCGCCCGCATCCGCCGGACTACCTGCACTGCATTACTGCAACACTGCATTACTGCAATTGCGGCCTGTTCCGCCGCGCCTGTGAGGCGAGCACCTGACGCCGCGAGTCCAGGCGAAATGGGGTTGGCCGGCCGGCCCTGGCCGCAGGGCCGGGGATATGGTGGGCACCCAGACTTTAGGCGGCGTGAGGGGTGGCTGCCGGTGGTTCGAGATACGGAACCGATTGGCTGCGTCGGCATCCTCATCATCGGGACGCGGGGGCCGAATGGCCCGGGAGAGGTGCTGGTCAGGGTTCGTGGCGGCAGGGAGGCCTATATCGCGTGGTCCGAAGAGCCACTGCCGAAGGACGCGACCGTTCTCATCACCGATTCCCGTGGGGCCAGGACGGTCGACGTCATGGCATGGGAAGGATCGCCCGATGACGTCGTCGCGGAGGATAGTTAGGCCTGACGCACATGCACCATGCACGGCTACAGCACGCACGGGGCGCAGGTGTTCCGGGGGAATACAAATGTTAAGGAGAGATTGCAATGTTCGGTTACCGAGTACCAGCGGCCGACCAGGCCATGCTGATTTCCGGTGGAGGCAGCAGAAAGGATAACGCGCCGTTCCGCGTCGTGATCGGGCACGGCGCCTTCATCAACCCGTTCCTGCGCAGGGTCGGCATGCTGACGCTGGCCATGCGTGAGGCGGAGGTCCAGGAAGCCTGCGTCACCGGGCAGGGCATCGCGGTCAACGTGCGTGCGGTCATCGCGTTCAAGGTTGGGAACGACGTCGAGAGCATTGTCAACGCAGGTCAGCGGTTCCTGTCCGACCAGGATCAGATGTCGGTGCTGACCGGCCGCATCTTCGCCGGTCACCTGCGCTCGATCGTCGGCTCGATGACCGTCGAGGAGATCGTCACCGAACGGCAGAAGCTGGCCACCGAGGTGCTCGACGGCTCGAAGGCGGAAATGGCCAAGATCGGCCTCATCGTCGACTCGCTGCAGATCCAGTCCATCGACGACATGGGCACCGGGTATATCGAAGCGATGGCCGCCCCGCACGTCTCGGCCATCCAGCGGCAGGCCAAGATCGCCCAGGCGCAGGCCGACCAGGCAGCGGCGGAAGCCCAGCAGGATTCGCAGCGCAAACAGGCGGAATACCAGCGGCAGACCATGGTCGTCCAGGCCCAGTACAAGGCCGAGGTGGACACCGCGCAGGCCGAGGCGTCTCAGGCTGGCCCGCTGGCCCAGGCGAAGGCGCAGCAGGACGTTCTTGCCATGCAGACCAAGCTGGCCGAGCGCAACGGCACACTCAGGCAGCAGCAGCTCATAGCCGAGATCGTGCGGCCGGCCGAGGCTGAGGCAGAGAAGGTCCGCACGCTGGCGAAGGCCGAGGCGGAGCGGACGAAGATCCTGGCCGAGGCCGCCGCGTCATACGACCGGGTCGCACTCGACCGGACGCTGATCGACCAGTTGCCGCAGATCGTCAGGGAAGCGGCCGGCGGTCTGGCCGGTGCCAACATCAACGTCCTGAACGGCGCCGACGGACTCAGCGAGATCGCGGCCGGCCTGGTCGCCCAGGGCCTGAGCATCCTGGACTCGGTCAAGACGAACATGAACAATTCGGTGGAGCATCGCGCCGAGATCGCCCAGGCGCAGGAGGAAGCGCCGCCCGCCCGCCCGGCCCGGTAGCAGCGCCGGTGGCGGACGGCCGCGGTCATGCGCAGCCCGCGGCCGCCCACCCGGCCGGGCAGACCGGGACGGAGTGTGCCGGGCGCCCGCCAGGGAGCAGCCGGCGGCACCCAGTGCCGGCGCCTGGCGCCGGCTTCCGTCCAGGGCCAGCCGCCCGGCGCGCCGGCGCGGGGACGTGCCCGGGCGGGGGGATAGCCCAGGCTGGGACGTGCGCTGTGCCCCTTGACCCCGGCCGTCTCTTGCAGACTGCCCGGGCAGGCTCGGTGTCAACTCCAGGGTGTCTCTGCGTTGCTTCTGAAGCGTCCGGAGCCGGCTCGCCGGGACCTCGCCCGCCGTGGGCCCGGACGCGGTCACGTATCGCTGTTAGCGTCGGCACCGGCGTGCGACGATGGCCCTGACGCGATGGTCCGCGCCTGGGCGCTGCGGTCCGAGGGCCACCGTTCGGGAGTTCAAAATTCCAGAACATCTTTTGATCTTGGGGAGGAAGGGCGCCGGATGACAGTCAAGGTGCGGGGAGTGGTGTCCGCCCGCAAGGGAGCGCCCGTCGAGCTGACGACGGTGCTGGTACCCGAGCCCGGGCCGGGTGAGGCCCTGGTGCGCGTGCAGGCCTGCGGTGTGTGCCACACCGACCTGCACTACCGGGAGGGCGGAATCGGCGAGGATTTCCCTTACCTGCTCGGGCACGAGGCGGCCGGGGTGGTCGAGGCGGTCGGCGGCGACGTCACCGGCGTCGCGCCAGGTGACTTCGTGATCCTCAACTGGCGCGCGGTGTGCGGTCAGTGCCGCGCCTGTGCGCGGGGCAGGCCGTGGTACTGCTTCAATACGCACAACGCCACCCAGAAGATGACGCTGGAGGACGGCGCCCCGCTGTCGCCGGCCCTGGGCATCGGCGCGTTCGTCGAGCAGACGCTGGTCGCGGCCGGGCAGTGCACCAAGGTGGACCCGGCGATCCGCCCCGAGGTGGCCGGGCTGCTCGGCTGCGGGGTGATGGCCGGGATCGGCGCCGCGATCAACACCGGCGGCGTCTCCCGTGGCGACTCGGTCGCGGTCATCGGCTGCGGCGGCGTGGGTGACGGGGCGGTGCTAGGGGCCAGCCTGGCCGGCGCCCGGACGATCATCGCGGTGGACGTGGACGACGTCAAACTGGGCTGGGCCCGCGAGTTCGGCGCCACCCATGCGATCAACTCACGCCAGGCCGACGCGGTGGCGCGGATCCGCGAGCTGACCGGCGGCTTCGGCGCCGACGTGGTGATCGAGGCGATCGGCCGCCCGGAGACCTACGAGCAGGCGTTCTACGCCCGGGATCTGGCTGGCACGGTGGTCCTGGTCGGCGTGCCGACGCCGGATATGCGCCTTGACATGCCGCTGCTCGATTTCTTCGGCCGGGGCGGTGCGCTCAAGTCGTCCTGGTACGGCGACTGCCTGCCGAGCCGCGACTTCCCGATGCTGGTCGACCTGCACCTGCAGGGCAGGCTGCCACTGGAGAAGTTCGTCAGCGAGACGATCGCGGTCGACCAGGTCGAGCAGGCGTTCGCGAAGATGCAGCAGGGCGAGGTGCTGCGTTCGGTCGTGACGTTCTGATCGCACGAACCAACCGCAACTATTATTGAGGTTAACGGAACAGGAGGGCGGAACCGGGAGGCTTTGCCATGGACCGGCCGAGGTGGGACCAGGCTGAGCTGACAGTCGGGGAGGTTGCCACGCGCAGTGGGGTGAGCGTCTCCGCGCTGCACTTCTACGAGCGGCAGCACCTGATCACCAGCCGCCGGACTGCAGGCAACCAGCGCCGTTACCGGCGGGACGTACTGCGCCGGGTCGCGCTCATCCGGGTGGCTCAGCGGGTCGGCATCCCGCTTGCCGATATCCGCGACGCGCTCGACGGGCTGCCCGGCGGGCGCACGCCCACCCGGCTGGACTGGGAGATGCTGTCCAAGCGCTGGCAGGCCGAGCTGGACGAGCGGATCCGCCGCCTGCGCCAGCTCAGGGACGCGTTCACCGACTGCATCGGGTGTGGCTGCCTGTCCATTGACCGCTGCGCACTGGCTAATGCGTGCGATGGGCTGGGCGGGTGCGGTCCGGGTCCGCGCCGGCTCTGAAATGATCATGGGGTGGAGCTTTGGGCTGCGGAGTGTCTGTCTGTCCCGCTGGCGACCGGGTCTGTTCTTTCTTTTTATTTGGAAAGAAAGAACATCACCGGCGGGTGGCGGCCAGCCGATCGCACGGCGGTTACCTATGTCCCTCCGGATTGGCCGATCGGGCCTTGCGGCCGTGCCATCGCGCGAGCATGCCGGTTAGTTCCCTGCGCACGAACCCGACATGCTTGCGCGATTCCGCGAACCGCTGCCCGGCGGGAGTGTTGTAGCCGAGCACCTCGCTGCCCTCACGTGCGGCCCGTTGGACTGGCAGAGGGTTTGGCGGGTTAGTAGGCGCGGCCGAAGATGAGGCGCTTGCCGTAGGCGGACGGCAGGTTGCAGCGGATGCAGACGCCTTCCTCCGGTGCGCCCTCGGTGGGGATGCAGCGCGGAGTGGCCGACGTGGCGGTCTTGATGTCGTCCTCGCACTCGCCCTGGCCGCAGTGGAACGCCAGCGCCCAGCCGGTCTTGACGGCGTCGGCGAACTCCTCCCAGGTGTTCACCGTGGCCGTGTGCGAGTCCCTGAAGTCGGTGGCCCGCTGCAGCAGCAGGCTCTGGAAGGCGGTCAGCTCGAACTCCAGCCGGGCCGGCGCCGAGTCCAGCGAGACCGGGGACTTGCCCTCGCCCAGCCGGGTGGACATCAGCGCGGAGCCGGCGGCCAGGTCGCGCGGACCCAGCTCGAGCCGGATCGGTACACCGCGCATCTCCCAGTCGTTGAACTTGAAACCGGGGGAGAGCTGCGAGCGGGTGTCGAGGTGTGCGCGGATGCCCGCGCGGTTCAGCCGCTGGGCCAGGTCCCTGGCGGGCGGCAGCACCTGGTCCGCCTGGTCGCCACGGCCGATCGGCACGATCACCACCTGGTACGGGGCGAGCAGCGGGGGCAGCACCAGCCCCTTATCGTCGCCGTGGGTCATGATCACGCCACCGATCATGCGGGCGCTCATCCCCCAGGACGTGGTGTGGCAGTATTCCTGCTCGCCGTTCTCGGCGGCGTACTGGATGCCGAAGGCCTTGGCGAAGTTCGAGCCCAGGTAGTGCGAGGTGCCGGACTGCAGCGCCCGGCCGTCGCGCATCATGCCTTCGACCGTGAACGTCCGGACGGCGCCGGGGAACCGCTCGCCGGCCGTCTTCTCGCCATCCACCACCGGCATGGCCGCGAACTCGCGGGCGACCCTGGCGTAGGTGTCGAGCGCGATCATCGTCTCCCGCATCGCGTCGGCCTCATCGACGTGCGCGGTGTGACCCTCCTGCCAGAGGAACTCGGTGGTGCGCAGGAACATCCGGGGCCGCATCTCCCAGCGGACCACGTTGGCCCACTGGTTCAGCAGCATCGGCAGATCCCGGTGCGAGCTGATCCACTTGGCCATCATCTCGCCGATGACCGTCTCCGACGTGGGCCGGACGATCAGCGGCTCCTCCAGCTCCTTGCCACCCGCGTGGGTGACCACCGCAAGCTCCGGGGAGAACCCCTCGACGTGCTCGGCCTCCCGCTGCAGGTAACTTTCCGGGATCAGCAACGGGAAGTAGGCATTGACGTGACCGGTCTCCTTGATCCGCCGGTCGATGTCAGCCTGCAGCAGTTCCCAGATGCGGTACCCGTAGGGGCGGATCACCATCGTGCCCCGCACCGGGCCCCGGTCCACCAGCTCGGCCTTGAAGACCAGCTCGTTGTACCAGGCGGAAAAGTCTTCGCTCTGCGGTGTCACTCCGCGTTCATCGCGCGCCACACGCAGAGGCTACGACACGCCCCCCGGCGGCAGTCGAATGGTTTTCAGTCGGCTGGTTTTCAGTCGATAGGGAACCTGGCCAGCACGTCGAAGGCGTCCGGGCCTGGTGCCGGGTAGTCGAGCCGGTCGCGGACCGCGACGACGCCCTGGACGTGCCGGATCCGGAACACGATGTCGTGCCCCTGCCCGCAGGTTTGCGGCCGGCCGGTCAGGGTGGCCACGCCCTCGGTCACCGCGACGTCGAACGCGCCGGGGTTCGCCGCGCCCTCCGTCGACAGGACGCTGGTCCTGATGTCCTCGGCGATCTCGGCGTCCGGGCGGCCGTAGACGGCCAGCACGTCGGCCCGGCTGACGATCCCGGCCAGG
>DASXMU010000402.1:0-12541 GCA_036495485.1 Streptosporangiaceae bacterium | reverse complement strand
CTCGCCGATCATCCCGCTGTATGTCATCCACGTCGGCACCACCTGGCTGCTGACCTGGCTGTTCATGCAGGGACCACTGCGCGTGATGCACCTGCGCTGGCGCTTCGAAGGCGGAAAGGTACTGACCCTGGCACCGGGCCGCCGGCGGCGCCGCACCGCCTGGCCCAACATCGTTGAGGCCTCCCCCGCCGTTGAGGCCTCCCCCGCCGCTGAGGCTCCCACCGCCGCTGTGACCGTAGCCGAGCCGGCCGCTGTGGCCGGTGCCGCGCCGGAGCCTGGGACGCTCGCGCAGGGCATGCTGTGCGGGAACGGCCACTTCAGCCACCCGCAGACCAGGTTCTGCGGGGTGTGTGGATCGGCGGTCCTGCCGCGGACCGACCCGATCGTCTATGGGCGCCGTCCCCCGGCCGGGATCCTGATTCTCGCCGACGGCAGCACCGCGGTGCTCGACCACGATCTCACCCTGACCACGTCCGAACCGGATGGCGGCCTGAGGTTCCGTCCGGCCGGCGAGTACCCGCGGACGGTCGCTCAGATCAAGCTGATCGGCTGGCAGCCGGTGGTATCCAGCCCGGTCCGCGCCATATGGCTCTTCCTTCCCGGTGGGAGCAACCTGCGGATTGAGCCCAATGTGCCGGTTCCGCTGGTGGCCGGTGCCGAGCTGACGCTTGGCCGGTACCGGCTCCGCTACGAGAGCCCACATCAGGACTGGCTGGCGGGCTCAGAACCCAGCGCGATCGCCGACTCCCCCAGCCCGGTCGCGGCCAGCGAGTCCCAGCCGCGCACCAATGGCCGACGACGGCGGCGCCAAGCCGCCGCCGTCCCAGCGGCCATTGGTGCGCGGCCCAGCGCGGCCACCAGGCAAACGGCCACCGGGCAGATAGCCGCCACCGTGCAAACAGGCCGCTGGGTGACCAAACCGAACCGGAACGGCTGGAAGGTGGCCGCCGAGGAGACGGCCACCACCGCCCCGGTAGCGCCGTAGCCGCTGGGGCGTGCCCGGTGCTTACAGCACGCGCATGGGCTGACGGTGGGATCCGGCCGAGTGCCGTACCGGCTGGCGGCGCGGCACCGGCACCCCCTGCTGTGGGCAGGTGACATCGGGTACCTGCACCAGGTTCAGGAACTTGTCGGTCGGTTCCAGGCCGAGTTCCCGGCGCATCAGGTTGCGGTACTCCCGGTGCTGGCGGTGCGCCTCCAGCTGGTTGCCCTCGGCCAGATAGGCCCGGACCAGCAGCTGGCGAGCGCTCTCCCGGAAGGGGTCAACCCGGATGACGCTCAGCGCTGTCTCGACCGCGGCGCCGTGCCAGCCGACGATGATGAGATCTTCGCTGAGCGACTCCAGCGCGTGCAGCCGGAGCTGACGGTGCCGTTCGCGCTCGGCGACCAGCCACTCCTCATCGCCAAGATCGGGAACTATGTCGTCGTGGAGGTTGCAGTTCAGCGCCTCGCTGAGCCCACCGGGAGTCCTGGTGACCGACCGGTCGAGCAGGCCTCTGGCTATCTGGCCGACTTCCTTGATGTCGACGCACACATCCGGTGCCAGCCGGATGACGTGGAACGAAGCTTCCACGACCTCCGGGCAGCAGCGCTGCAGCTTCCACAGGACGGACCGGAGGTTGGCGTTGGCCCGGGCCGCTGTGGCATCCGGCCACAGCGTGCCTGCCGCGCTGGACCTGCTGACCTGGCAGCCCCTGATCGCGAGCAGGGTCATCAGGCGCTGGCAGTTAGCGCTCGGGTCGACGGCTCTCGAGCCGACAAGAAGCTCGAACTTGCCGAGGACCCGCAGCATGCTGTCGCAAACCTCAGTAGCTCCTGCGCTGATCTGGCTGTCCCCCCTGTCCGTATCGTCTTCGTCGCGCCCCGTAGTTAAGGTGCTCGACCACATGGAGTTCTCTCCGCCCCCCTCAAGGTGTGAGTAACCCGCCTCATTCATGATCATGGTGCAGATCAGGGTACGACGGTATCCATCGAAAGAGTGATATGACAGAACCGAACGACCCATTAGACTCGTAAGTCAATTTTTGACAATCAAGCCACACGACGCAAGCCACGTCGGAAAATGTACAGGTTTTGCCGCGCGGGCAAGAGCGCTACGCGGTAGCAGCGCTGGCGCGGGAGGCGCGGGGGGGCGCGAGGTGCTGACGGGGGTGCGGCGGCGCCGCGAAGTGACGGCGCTGACGCGGCGAGCGGTGAGACGGTGGTACGGGACAGCAGCGCTGGCGCGGCGACGGTGCGGGATGGCCGCGGCGCTGCGGGGTAGCGGCGCTGACGCGGCGGCCATTGGCCAGGGGACGGCGGTGCCGATCGTAATTCGGATGTCATAGCGGCGGGAGCATGCCCAGCTCGAGCGCGCGGGTGACGGCGGCGGTGCGGTCGGAGACGCCGAGCTTGTCGAAGATGCGCACGAGGTGTGTCTTCACTGTCGCCTCGCTGATGAACAGGCTCACGCCAACCTCGGCGTTGCTCTGGCCGCGGGCGATCTGGCTCAGTACCTCTGTCTCGCGGGGCGACAGCGGCCCGCTCACCGAGGTCTGCGGGTGGCTCGCCAGCTGCGTCGCGGCCCGGGGTGACAACACGATCTCACCCCGGTGGGCCGACCGGATGGCGTCGGCCAGCTCCGTGGGCGAGGTGTCCTTCCCCAGGTAGCCTGCTGCTCCGCTGTCGATAGCACGCTGAATGTCAGCAACCTTTTCGTAGGTGCTCAGCATGATGACCCTTGTGTGTGGCCGCACGGCCAGGATGCGCGGTATCACCGTGATCCCGTCTTCGCCCGGCATGCGCAAGTCCATCAGGACAACGTCGAACGGCGTATCGCGAAGCAAGGCGACCGCTTCGTCACCCGAGGTCGCCTCGCCCGCCAGGGCGATGTCGGGCTCGCCCACCAGCATTCCGTACAGCCCGGTGCGGATCACCGGGTGGTCATCGGTTATCAGGACACGGATGGCGGGTGTGGTCATTGCTGGGCGGGCACCAGGCGATCCGCCTCGGCGGTGCTGACCGGGACCTCGAAGTCGATCGTCGTCCCCCAGCCGGGCTTGGTGCGGACAGTCAGCGAGCCGCCGACCAGCTGGGCCCTGGAATGCATGCCGCGCAGACCAAACCCGTCCGCGCGCGGGTACTGAGCGAAACCAACGCCGTCGTCGGACACGGTGAGCCGGGTGGCATCGGCCGCATATTCGAGCGTCAGCTGCACATGACGGGCCCGCGCATGCTTGCGGACGTTCGCCAGCGCCTCCTGGGCGGCTCTGAGCAGCGCGACCTCACAGTCCTGGGGAAGATCGCGGGCGGTCCCCGTCACCGAGAAGGCCAGCGGAATACGGAGGTCCACCCCGACCCGGTCGGCCAGCCGCTTCAGCGCCTCGTCCAGCGGGCCGGCCAGCGATACCGGTGCGAGCTCGGCGACCAGCACACGAGCCTCGGCGAGGTTTTCCCTTGCTGTCTGGGCGGCGATCATGAGCTGCTCATGAGCGGATGTGCCCGTGTCGGTCGTCCGTGCCGCTCCCTGAACCAGCATGAGGATGCTGGCAAAACCCTGGGTCAGCGTGTCGTGTATCTCCCGGGCGAGCCGTTCCCGCTCGGCCAGCATCCCGCGCTCTTCGGACAGTTGCTCCACGTCGGCCTGGGCGGTCCGCAGCCGCTGGATGAGATTGGCTCGTTCGGCGCTCTGATCGATGATCTCGCGCATCCACGAGCCGGCCGTGACCGAGAACGTCACGGCGAGCACCGCCGTCACGCAGAACTCGGCTACCATCGCGGCGCCCATGGGCGGCGAGCCGATGAAGCGAAGCGCCGGGATGACGCTGAGCAGAGCGACCAGCCGGCGCGCATGCCGGGGCTTGAGCACCCCGAAGGCTTGCGGCCCGATGGCGAACAGGGCCGCACAGCTCTGCATGGCGATGAGCGCGGCACCGGTGAACATGCCGACCACGACGAGCATGTAGATATCCGTCACCGCCCGGTGGCCGTAGCGGCCGGCCGCGCGGCGGGCCACCAGACCAGCCAGCCAGCACAGGACGAGCAGCAAGGCCGCGATCGCGCGGGCGCCGACCCCCGGATCGCTCTCGGCCGCCACCAGTGTGATGCCAAAGGCCAGCAGGACGGTGAGCAGGGTCTCCCCAAACGGAACCCGTTGCCAGAGCGGGACGCTGACATCGGCGGATGGCCCGACGAGCCTGCTGAGCGAGAATTCGCCTGGCAGGCCTGCACCTACCCGGGATCTATAGAAGATCTTACTCCGTAGCGGAAATCCGGCCATAGATGTCCCAATCCACTTCACACTAAGGAATTGTAACAAGTTAGCCCAAGGACGGCTTCACCTGCGGCGGCGCTACATTGCCGCAGATCCGGCGCATCCAGAACGTTGCTCCAGGTAAGCAGGCCTCTGTTACAAACCCGGATCTGAAGAACTTATCGGACATTCAGGCCGGGCAGCGGTCACCGGCGGTGCTCGCCGCGATCTCGGCCGACCGCGCATAACATATTTCGGGGCAGGAATTGAACACCGAGCTAGCCATAACGTGGCCGGAGAGTTATTGATTTAAATTGTCCAGACGTTACCAGAACAGCGCTTACCAGAACAGGCCATCAGTGCGTCCCGGCAACGCCTCTGCTGGCTAGACGTTTCGATTCAACTACACTACACTACCCTACCCCGCTGGCCGTTGAATATCTACTCTCCCTCGCGGCGGTGGTGCGATACCGCCTCTGCCAGGCGCGAAGGGCCGGCGCCAGCCGGCAGCACGTCATGCTGGCGTCGCGCGGCCGGCGCGCCTGGCGCCAGCCGTCCGGTAATCCAAATGATAAAGACAACCCATATGGCCGAGGTGATTGGGAGCGGACGCCAGCCAGCGACCTGCCCGGCCCGCTGAGAGAGCGGATTTCCTGCCCAGTGTGTTTGTGATGACGGCTAATTCCAGGCTGGCTGGCGTGACAGCTCAGCCTTACCTGGACTGTTCTTCGAGCAGGACTTCCATGCCGTTCGGCGAGCGGACCTTGATAATGCGGTAGGTCCAATCCTCGCGTGGCCATGGAGTGTGGGAACCCGTCAGTGCACAGGGTCATGACGGAAGCGGGCCACCCGGCGCCGGCCTGAGGCCGGTCAGGACCGGGATGTCGCTCACGGCGACATCCCGGTACGCGGCCTCGAGGACGATCGTCTCGATGCCGCGCAGCAGCGTACGCATCGTGGGCAAGGGCAGATAGACACTGTCAGCGACCAGAGTGAGGCTGCAGCCGTCCCGGCCGGGCAGGGCTTCCAGGTACATCATGCAGTGCTGGCCCTCCCAGGTCTCTTCGGGGACGATCACGCTGTCGGCTAGCAGCTTGCGGGCGCCGGCTTCGGATATCCGGGCAGGAGCGGCTTCGTCTGCCGGGTCGAGGAATCCGCTGAGGTCGTTGTAGATCGAGTCCAGGCCGAACTGCACGCCCCGCTGGGCTGCCAGTTCGCCGCGCAACTCCTGGAGGGCGGCGGGGTTGTAGTACGCGTAGAAGTAGGCGCTGCGGGCGGCCCGGTGAGTGGTCCGGACGGCCTCGGCGACGGTTCTGCCGGTTCCACCGGGAAGGCTGACCGCGAACAAGCCGTGCTGAGCAGCCGCTCCCACCATGCTGCGCAGATCCTCGTCGTGGCGGTTGCTGGAGACGACCCTCAGCGCGCAGATAGGCCGGCCGGTCAGGGCGGTCAGCGCCAGGGCCAGCCCGGCCAGCACCACGCTGGGCACCGAGACCTGGCAGCCGGCGGCCAGGCGCGGCGCAACAGCGGCGAGCACCCGGGAATCCAGGCGCAGCCGGTGAAAGCGCGGCCGCGCGGCCGGGCCAGCCGGACCGGGGAACATGGACACCGGGATCCGGTTGAACTGCTTGCGCCAGTATTCGATCGCGGCCCGGCTGCGCCGGGCGCTTCGCGGTGACTGCTCCCGGCGCACCTGATCGGCCGGCTGCCAGGGGAGGGGCGGCTCGCTACCGTTCAGCAGACCGAGGAAGTCGTCGATCAAGGCGCGGATGCCGCCGCCGTCGATCATCAGGTGGGAGAAGCCGAAGGCAACATGGCATGGCACCTGACCGGCGCAGACCAGCCCGATGTGCAGGCCCCATTCGGTCTCATGGTCGAAGTTCGCGGTTGCCAGCCCGGCCGCCAGCGCGTCGGCGCGGGCGCGACTGTCCTGCGGCGTGGTGTGGCACACCCGCAGGTTGAAGGTTCCCGCGCGCGCGATCCGCTGGAGCGGGCCGCTCGGGCCGTCCAGGAAGTGCGCGCGCAGCGACTGGTTGCGTTCGATCAGGCGCCGCAGGGCGGCAGTAACCGCGGTTACCGTGGCCTGACCGGCCGGGCTGGTAGTGGCCGGCAGGTCCACGACCATGGGGATGTTGAAGTTCTGGACTTCCTCGCTGTAGGTCGCGACCTCCTGCTGCCAGAAGGCCTGCTGTCCCCAGGTCATCGGGAATGTACCGCCGGTGTCAGCGCAGAATTCCACCGCTAGCTGATCCATGCTCCGGTCACCACCAGTCAGGAGATACGCGGGGCGGCCCAGCGAATCTGCGTATCATCGCTAGTCATGCTGGATCTTGACCATGCGTCTGTCATCAGACCATTGTTATCAGGCCATGAGTGAGCCCGCGGGATCGCCCGCCGCCCCGGGTGAAGCGCTGCGGGACGCCGGCCTGCCCGCGGTCCACCTGGCGGCGAATAGCGCATCAATGTCCGGCCAGAAAGAATATTTACGCTGGACGCGAGCCAGGCTCTCTTTCGTCATCGTCGCTGCCGCGGCTGGTGCCTGGGCCGCGGCAGCCGGCAAACCGGCCGGCTGGCACAAGGCCCTGGCCGCGATAGCCGTGGCCAGCTTCTTTATCGCGTTCGCGGCGGAGATACTGCTGCTCACCCGCCGTCCGGAAGAACTCTGGTATCACGGCCGGGCGGTCGCCGAGTCATCGAAAACGCTGGCCTGGCGGTATGCAATGCGCGCGGATCCGTTCGCAGCAGCGGAGACGGATGCCGAAGCGGACGCCCGGATAACCGAGCGGCTCAGGGATCTGCTGGCCAAGTCGCCCATCGCGAGCAGGCTGCCACCGGTGGCCGGGGCGGACATAACCGAGCCCATGTGCGCGCTGCGCGGGGCAACGCTGGACGAGCGCAAACAGGCCTATATCACCAGCCGGGTGAGCGACCAGTGGACCTGGTACGCCAGCAAGGCCAAGTACAACAGCAAACGCGCCAAGATATGGCGCACCTTGCTCATCGTCTTCGAGCTCGGTGGGGCAGTGTGGGCGATCCTCATCCTGGCCGGGGTGACGGCGGTGGTGCTTGATGGCGTTCTGGCCGCGATGGTGGCCGGAGCCGGTGCCTGGCTGGGGGTAAAGCAATTCGAGAATCTGGCCGAGGCCTATAACCTCACCGCCACGGAGCTTGGGTTCGTGCGCTCGGAGGCGCATTCCGTCACCGGCGAGGCTGGCTGGTCGACGTACGTCAACTCCGCGGAGCAGGCGATCAGCAGAGAACACACGATGTGGCTCGCCCGGCGGGTCAAGCTCAACCCTCAGGCGGGGCCGGGGTGACCAAGCGCAGTTGGGCTGATGCAGGTCAGGGTGCGCGGAGCCGGTCCACGAGCGTGTCGGCCTGAACCAGGGTGACCGGGAAGCGGATGTCCGACACCGGCACCGTCCGGCTCCCGCCGACCAGGAAGATCACCTGATCGTGCAGGCAGCCGCGCAGATCCCGCCACATGGCATCACCTTGCATGCCGTTGAGCAGGTCCACGGTTGTACGCAGCGGCCGGTGTCAGCACGGTGCCGGCCGCTGACACGGGACTGACACCGGCCGCCTGGCATCGTTGAACCCATGAGAGTGCTGGTTGTGGAGGACTTCCAGGTCCTGGCCGAGGCCATCGGGACCGGGCTGCGCCGGGAGGGCATGGCGGTCGACGTCGTGCTCGACGGCAACGATGCGCTCGACCACCTGGCCGTCACCCGCTATGACGTCGTGGTACTGGACCGGGATCTGCCCGGCACGCACGGCGACGAGGTCTGCCGCCGCCTGGTGGCCGGGCCCTCTGGGGGCAGGGTGCTGATGCTGACCGCGGCCAGCACAGTCAGGGACCGGGTGGACGGCCTAAGCCTCGGCGCCGACGACTATCTGCCCAAGCCGTTCGACTTCGCCGAGCTCGTGGCCCGCGTCCGCGCTCTCGGCCGGCGCAGCGCCATCGCGCTGCCACCCACGCTGACGGCCGGTGATCTCTCGCTCGACCCGAACGCCCGCACCGTGTTCCGTGCCGGGCGGCGGCTCGACCTCAGCCCCAAGGAGTTCGCCGTCCTGGAGTGCCTGCTGGCCTCCCCCGGCCGGGTGGTCTCCGCAGAGGAACTGCTCGAACGCGCCTGGGACGAGGCGGCCGACCCGTTCACCACCGCGGTGAAGACGACCATCCGGCGGCTGCGCGCCAAGCTCGGCGACCCGCCGGTCATCCACACCGTCCGCGAGGGCGGCTACCGGATCGGAGCGGCGTGATGTCGCAGACAATGACCTCGAAGCTTGGGCCGTTGATGCGGCGCCTTCCGAGGCGCACGGTGCGCGTGCGGCTTGCCCTGCTCTATGCCGGGTTCATCGCGGTCTGCGGCATCGCCGTGCTGCTCGTCCCGGTGTTCATCATCCACGGATCCACCCCGATCGGGGCCACCGCGTCCGACCTCGCCCACAACGCCAGCAGCGTCCGCTGGCAGTTCATCCGGGCCCTCATCATCCTCGTGGCCCTGGTCGCGGCCGCGCTCGCGGTCGGCTGGCTGGTCTCCGGCCGGTTTCTTGGCCGGCTCGCCGCGATCACCGCGACGGCCAAGGACATCTCGGCCAGCAACCTGAACCGGCGGCTGGCCCTGGCCGGGCCCCACGACGAGTTCAGGGAACTCGGTGAGACGCTCAACGGCCTGTTCGCGCGGCTGGAAGCCTCGTTCGAGGCGCAGCGGCACTTCGTGGCCAACGCCTCGCACGAGCTGCGCACCCCGCTCACCGCGCAGCGGACCCTGCTCCAGGTCGCCCTCGCCGGCACCGGCGCCACCGCCGGCCCGCTGCGGGTGGCCTGCGAGCAGGTACTGGTCCTCGGTGACCAGCAGGAACGCCTCATCGACGCGCTGCTCACCCTGGCCAGCAGCGAGCGCGGCGTCGAACACTGGGAGCCGTTCGACCTGGCCAGCATCGCCAGCAAGATCCTCACCGGCCGCAGCGAGGAAGCCAGCCGCCGCGGCATCCATGTCGAGACCGCGCTGACCGCCGCCCCGGCCAAGGGCGACCCGAACCTGGCCGGGAGCCTGGTGGCCAACCTGGTGGACAACGCCCTGGCGCACAACGTGACCGGCGGCCGGGCCGAGATCACGACCAAAATGACCGACGGGCACCCGGTCATCAAGGTCAGCAACACCGGCCCGGCAATCGCACCCGGTGACGTGGACCGTCTTTTCCAGCCATTCCAGCGGATAGACAGCGAGCGAATCCGCCATTCCGGCGGCCACGGCCTGGGCCTGGGCCTGGCCATCGTCGCAGCCATCGCCAAAGCCCACAACGCCACGCTCACCGCCACCGCCCGGCCCGAAGGCGGCCTCGACATCGAGGTAAGCTTCCGCTGACTAGGCAAGCCCGCTGAACGTTGTCCGTAATTCTGTTAATGGTCCAGCCCGGGACCGTCCGGTTATCTTTCTTTGAAATAAAAAGAAAAAGAACAGTGCCCAGCGTCCCCATCGCACATCAGCCGGCCACTCGGGGGTGCACCAGCACCCGGCAGAATACGGGCATGGACTACTGCGAGCCGGAGGAAGCGCCGCCGGAGCTGGCCGGGCTGCCGGTGCGGCATGCGGGCCGGGTCATCGTGCTCGATCCCGATGACCGGGTGCTGCTGCTGCGCTACGACGATCCACCGCCGGCCGGGGTGCACTGGGCTACGCCGGGCGGCGGGCTGAATCCCGGCGAGTCCTACGCGGACGCCGCGGGGCGCGAGCTGACCGAGGAGACCGGCTGGGACGACGTCGAGCTGCTGAGCGAGGTCCACCGGCACCCACGGCTGATCATTCACAGCGGGCGGATCCTCTGCCAGTACGAACGGCTGTTCCTGGCGCGTACCGGCCGGGTGCGCCGGGAGCTGGGCGACGTGGCCGCGATGCACGTCAGCGACGGCATCGCCGCCTGGCGGTGGTGGACGCTGGCCGAGCTGGACACGACGGACGAGGTGGTCTGGCCGCGCGGGCTGGCTGGGGTGATCCGGGCGGCAGTTGGCCGCTGCTAGGCTGCCGCGCCTGGGCCGGGCAGGACGTCGATGCTGGTGGCGGGCATGGGCTTGCCGCAGACCGAACAGTTCAGCTCGACGTGGCTGATCTGCCCGCAGGCGTGGTGGCGGTACAGTACCGGCGGGCCTGCCTCGCCGGCCAGCCAGCGGTCCCCCCAGCGCACCATGACCATGAGCAGGTCGCAGAGCTCGGTGCCGCGTTCGGTCAGCGCGTACTCGTGGCGCGGCGGACGGGTGGAGTACTCGCGGCGTTCCAGGATTTCGTGGTCCACCAGCCAGCGCAGCCGTTCGGCGAGCACCTTGCGGGAGATGCCCAAGGTCTGCTGCATCTGGTCGAACCGGGTGATGCCGACATAGATGTTCCGCAGGATCAACGGTGACCAGGGTTCTCCGATGACGTCCAGCGTCCTGGCGATGGAGCAGGCCATCCCGCCGAAGTCGGTGCGTTGCATAAAACCAGTCTAGCTCAACGGGTTTCCTGAAGGAACTATTCGTGCTAAGTTCAGTTTCCTAAGGGAACTTACTCATAGGAGCGCATCATGAACAGGCCCGCAGTCGTCCCGGCCGGCGAGTGGCAGGCGGCCAGCGCTGCCATGCTGGCGAAGGAGAAGGAACTCACCCACGCGCTGGACGCACTGGCCGCCGAGCGGCGCAGGCTGCCGATGGTCGCGCTGGACACCGGCAAGTACCAGTTCACCGCCCCGGACGGCAGTGTCACCGGGCTGACCGGGCTGTTCGACGGCCACCGGCAGCTTGTCATCTACCACTTCATGCTCGACCAGGGCCAGGACTGGCTCTGCCCGGGGTGCTGCACGTTCACCGACAACCTCTCCGAACACGCCCAGGCGCACCTGTCCAACCGCAACACCCGGCTGATCCTGATGGCCAAGGCGCCCCAGGACGAGATCGCGGTGCTGCGGGACCGGATGGGCTGGAACGTCCCCTGGTACTCCTGTTACGGCTCCGACTTCAACGAAGATCTTGGCGTGGAGTACTTCGGGATCAGCGTGCTGCTGCGCGATCGCGATGAGGTGTTCCGCTCGTATTTCACCACTGACCGGGGCGTGGACCGGCTGCGGATGGATTTCAACCTGCTCGACCTGACCCCCTACGGCCGCCAGGAGGAGTGGGAGGACTCCCCCGCCGGCTGGCCGCAGGACCCGACGATGACCTGGCTCAAGCCGCACGACGAGTACTGAGCACGGTCACCCGGACATAGGGTCACCCGTGATTGCTGCACTCAGCGATTGCTACGGGTAGGGAGCGATGGGCTCGGTGGTGAGTGTGATCTTCCAGCCGCCTGCAGAGAGCGGGCGGGCGCGGACGCTGCTGCCGTAGCCCATGGCGCGGCCGTCCTGGTTGGTGATGATCACGCCCCAGCGGGTGGTGCGGTTGGTGGCCATGGCGTCGGCGAGGCGCCGGGCGGTGTCGGCGTGCAATGGGCCATACCCGGCGGCCTCGCCTGGCCCATCAGCCAGGCCGAGCAAAGTAAGCATGGGAATGGTGACGTTGACTTCGCCAGCCAGCGGCGGCAACGGGACACCAGTGGCGGGCGGGTGCGGCCCGATGGGCACCGGCTCATCCCGCAGCGCGGGTCGTTCCTCGGGATGCGGGCCCTCTGGGTCTTCCGGGCCTTCCAGGCCTTCCAGGCCTTCCGGGTCGGGCATGTATGAGCGGGGGCCACCGGACCGGCCAGGATCGCCAGATGAGCGGGGACTGCCAGGTAGACCGGGACCACCGGGCTGGCCGGGGCTGCGGGGTGGTGTTTGCGCGGGTGAATCTGGGAGCAGCAGCCGGCCGGGTGGTGGGGTGGCGATGGGGTGGCCGAGCAGCAGGGCTAGATAGACGTGGGCGCGGAGCAGGTCCATCCCACCCTGGGCGCCCTGCCTCTTCCAGGACTTCGCGATCGCGCACAGCCGCTTGTCGGCGGCCAGGACTTCCGCCGGGGGGAGACAGCGTCCGGCTAGCGTGGCGGTGCCCTCCGGATCGATCCAGCGCTCGACGCGGGCGTCCTTCTGCGCTTCTTCCCGGCGGCGCCGGGCCGCGTCGGGGTCGACTGCGAGGATGGCGCGCTGCAGAGCGGCGCGCAGTTCACCGGTGGTGAGCGCAGGGGCCGCTGGCAGGACGGCGGATTCGACCGCATCGGCATGCGCGGGCTCCAGCGGGCAGATCATGGAGATCAGGATGCGTACTTTGGGCAGGTCGATCTGACCCGATTCCAGGGCCGTGGCGATAGCAGGCCGGTCGATCAGATCCATGGCGAGGGCGAATTCGCTGTGTGCGGC
>DASXMU010000401.1:0-8167 GCA_036495485.1 Streptosporangiaceae bacterium | reverse complement strand
ACGTATTTCCCCATACGTCCTCATTCACGCGATGCCCGGCATCTGTCACGTAGTCAATTATTTTGACTTTCATAGCTTTCATATCTTAGCACGGTTATTCCTGGCACTCAGTTACGGCAGCTGTAGTTCGTTGTGATCATGTCGAGGACTTCTCATCGGCGGTCTCATCCACGATCAGCACGCCATCGCCGTCGTCGAGGTGACCGACCGCCCAGCCAGCCGCGATGTCCAGCAGCTGCTGGTCATCCCACACCGCGCGCGACAGTAAGTGCTGCAGCCGGTGTGGCCCGCGATGGCCCACCGCCTCGGCGATCGTCCGCATGTCGGGTAGGGAATGTGTCATGCGACGTTTGCGCGTCTGGGGTGAATGACGGCTGGTGGCGAGTGTCTTCATGACGGCATCGCTGGGCCAGGTGGTATCACGGCTTCCTGTCCGGCGCGGGTATCTCGCGTGCGGGGAAGCTTGACAGCGATTGAGCCACTCAATAAGCTGGCTCAAGCCTGTTGACTGCATGACGCCAGTAGACCACGGACCGCGTACTGGCGCAAGCCTGTTATGGCAATGGTTCACTGTATGGTCTATCCTGCCCGTGTGAATGAACATGCAGCCGTGGACCCCGCGGGCATATTGCCAAGCCGGCGCATCGCCCGGGACCTGCGGCAGGCCATCGAGGCCGGCGAGCTGGCCGCTGGCCAGCGGCTGCCGTCCGAGCGCGAGCTGGCCGCCCGGTATGGCACTGCCCGGAACACCGCCCGGGAGGCGATCCGCCTCCTGGCCGCGGCTGGCCTGGTCGATGTCGAGCACGGCCGCGGCGTGTTCGTCCACCGTCCCGCGCCGCTGCTGCGGCTCGGCAGCGACCGCTACTCCCGCTGCTACCGCGGCGCGGGCCTGTCACCGTTCCTGCTCGAATGCGCCAAGCAGGGCATGACCGGGCGGTTTGAGGTGCTGAGCATCGAGCGTGGCCGCCCGCCTGAGAAGGTTGCTGATGAGCTGGGTGTCCCGGCAGGCCAGGAGTCGGTGCTGATCCGGGAGAATGTCTTCTGGGCGGGCACCAGCCCGGTGCACCGGGTCACCACCTGGATCCCCTGGACGATCGCCGGGGGCACCGGCCTGCTGGAGGCTGAGATCCCGCACCCCTATGGCATTCACGGCATCCTGGAAGATCGCGGCCACGTCATGACCCGCCAGCGGGAGACCGTCACCGCGCGGATGCCGACCACCCAGGAGGAAGGCCACCTGCAGATACGGGCCGGTGTCGCGGTGCTGGAGGTGTGGCATACCAGCATCGACCAGCATGGCATCGCCTACGAGCTGACCCGGTTCGTCATGCGCTCGGACCTGACCGGGCTGCACTATGACATCCCGGTCGAATGAACGGCGGTTCTGCGGCGGGCGGCGGCCACGATGGGCCAGCCCAGGCACATTACGGACGGCTGGCCGCCAGCTATGACCAGAACTGGGCTTACAGCCCTGCCTATATCGCCTGGATGACCAGGAGCATCCTTGACCGCGCCGCGGTCCAGCCCGGCGAGATTGCCGCTGATATCGGCTGCGGCACTGGGCTGTACTCGCGCGGGCTGGCCACGGCCGCCGGGATGGTCATCTGCGCTGACCCGTCCCAGGCCATGCTCAGCCAGCTCCCCGCTGGGCCAGCCCTCGTGCCGGTGGCGGCCTCGGCCCAGGATGTCGCTGCCCGCCGCGTCCAGCTCCCGGCTGACCGGCTGGACGTGATCGTGATGAAGGAAGCCATCCACCACGTTCCTGCCACCGACCGGCCCGCGACCCTGCGCGGCCTGGCGGGCCTTTTGCCCCCCGGCGGCCGGATCGTGATTGTCATGCTGCCCGCGCGTATCAGCTACCCGCTATTCACCGCCGCCCTGGACCGTTTCGGACGCCTCCAGCCCGGCCCGGCCACCATCGCCGCCATGCTGTCTGAGGCTGGCCTGGACACCGAGCTGACCTACGGCAGTTACCAGCTCAGCTTCCCCAAGGACCGCTACCTGGCCATGGTCCGCGACCGGTACATGTCCCTGCTGGCCACCTTCAGCGACGCCGAAATCGGGCGTGGCATCGCTGAGATCCAGGACCGTTATCCCGGTGACCGCCTGGAGTTCCCCGACACGTTCGCCTTCATCCGCGGAATCAGGGATCCGGCGGTTGTGCCTGGCAGATAAGGGCTGGCCCGGTGTGTCTTCGGGACAGCGCTCTCACTCTCCGCTACGTTGCGTGACTAACTGAGGGGGCTAGTTGCGCGTCGTTACTATCGATCGCCGTGTTCTTGGCATGCCCGGTCTGGGGCTGCCTGGCGGGGGGCTGCTGGCTGCGGATGTGACCGGGATCCTGGACCGTCACGCGATCCCGGATGGGTTCCCCTTCGTCGTCGAGGACGACGGCGGGATGCAAGGGTGCCGGTTCGTCAATGCCTACCTGCTCCAGGCGCTGCGCCAGGATGCGTATGCTCTGCGGGGGCTGCGTAATAATCACCTCTATCACCTGGTGCGGCTGCTGCGGTTCGTGCGTGAGGGCAGGGCTGCGGCCGGCGGCGGGGGCTGCTTGGCGGACCTGACCGACGTGACACGCCAGGATCTGCTGGACTACCGGCGCAGCCGTCAGGACCTGGTCAAGGACACGTCGTGGCAGGCCGAAAGCGGCGCGGTCAGCATCTTCTTCGGCTATGCAAAGTCAGCTGGCTGGATCGAGGCCGACCCGGTTCCCCGGTGGGGGGCACGGCGGCGCAACACCTTCCGCGGCCGCGCGGTCGCCACCCGGCAGATCCGCTTCCTGACCGAGCCTCAGCTGCGGTTGTTCCTGCAGGCCGGGCTGCGGGGCGATGCTCCAGCTGATCCGGGCTGGCGGCCTGCTTACCCAGAACGGGACTACACGTTCGGGCTGCTGCTGGCGGCGACCGCGCTGCGGCGGGAGGAGGGCGGGCTGCTGCTGGATTGCGAGATCCCCCGGCCGGAGGACATCGCGGCGGGTGGGGTGGCGGAGTTCACCCGGTATGGCAAGGGCGGCCGTCCCCGCACGGTCTATGTCGCGGTGGAGCTGGCCCGGGAGATCGACCTGTTCCGCCGGTCGGAGCGGGCCGTGATCGTCCAGGCCGCGCAGCGGTGCCTTCGCCGCCGCAGGCGGGAGGGCGCCTTGCTGGTGGCCGACGGGGTGGTCACCGGGCAGGGCGGGCGTGCCTGCCTGATGGTTGGGGGCAGGCGGGTGAAACCGGAGCTGCTGGGTAACGCTGACCGGGCCAGGGCGGTGCGGGTCTTGCCGGACGGCACGATCGAGCCGCTGGCGTTGTTCACTGGCAGGGCCGGGCTGCCACCAGATCTTAAACACTGGAACACGGTGTTCGCCGAGGCCCGGCGGCGGGTGGCTGGGACCGGCCACCCGGATCTCCCGCCCGCGCACCTGGACGTTTCACCGCATGTCATGCGGCACACGTTCGCCGTCCGGATGCTATCGGGGCTGATGCGGCTGGGCAGGGAGCGGGCAGCCAGCCCCTATCTGCTGCTGGCCAACCCGGTGCTGACTGTCCAGCAGCTGCTCGGCCATGCGTCGCCAGAGACCACACAGCGGTACCTATACGCCGCCGAACGCTATACCGACGAGTTGCCGGCCGCGCTGCGCGAGCATGCGGCGGCCGCCGCCGGGCATGCCGCATGCGGGCCAGATACCAGCTGGTGACGCGGGTGCAGCTTGTCACCGGCGGCGGGCATGTGGCACCGGCCGCCGCACCCAGGATCTGGGTCCAGGAGCGCCACGGCCTGGCGATCCGGCACATCATCAGCCCGGGCCGGTACCGGTGCCAGCAACTGGCCGGTGAGCTTGCTGACAAGTGGCTGGAGATCGCCGGGGAACTCGGGCCGGTGGCCGATACCCTCGCCACGGCGATCCGGGCGTTCCTGCGGTTCACCAGCACGGCATGGCCCGATCAGGCGGGAGAGCTGACGCTGGCGGCGATGCGCCGCGAGCATCTGGATGCCTGGGAAGCCGGTCAGCTGGCCCAGCAGCGGCGTGACCGCAAGGACGCCCCCTACCAAAGAGTCATCGACCTGTTCGCGCTGCTGCGCCGGATCGGCGAGGACACCCCGGAAGCCCTGTCCCCAGAGGTCGCTGCCCGGCTGTTGCGCGGGACACGCCTTGAGCACATCCGCCGCCCCGCAGCCCCTGAGTTTGACCAGCAGGAACGCCGGCTGATGCTGGATGCGGCCGGCCGGCTGGTCACGGCCGCCCGGGCCGGGCACGCCGGTCCCGGCCCGGCGGTGCTGGTCGCGCTGCATATTCAGCTCGCGCTGGCTACTGGTGAGCCGCCCGAGGTGCTGCGGGCGCTGGATGCCGCTGACGTCGTGGTCACCGGTGAGCTGTCTGGCGGGCGGCGTCCCCGGGAGGTGGCCGTCACCTATACCAAGAAACGCTCCGCCGAGCGCTACCAGGTCATCTACACCCGCCGGGACCGGGCGGCACTGGATGCCTACGCGGCCCTCGCCGAGCTGACCGGGCCGCTGCGGGCGCACACGCTCAGCACGAGCCTGTGGCTGGCCGGCACTGCAGAACACGCCGGGCAGGCGTCATGGTTCGGCCCGCGGTACTCGCTGCGGACCTGGGTGCAGCACCATGTGCGCGACGAGGACGGGAACCCTGCCGGGGTGAGCGAACCGGTGGTGTTCCGCCGGTTCCGCAAGACCGTCACCGCGCAGGAGGCGCTGGCCGATCCGGCCCGGTATCTGCGCAGCCGCCGGCGGCACAGCCCGCGGACGTTCTTCGAGCATTACACCGCCTCGCCCGTGCTGCGGGCCGAGGCCGGGCGGATCTTGCTGGAGGCGATCGGCGAGCAGTTCGACGCCGCGACCAGCGGCCCGCTGGTGGTGACCCCCGGGGCCGAGCAGCTGCTGGCCGCTGGCCAGCCAGCACCCGGCCTGGACCCGCTGACCGGCAAGAAGCTCACCGCCGGGGAACTGGATACGCCGGTCGCGGCCTGCCGTGACCCACTGGATTCCCCGCACGCACCCAACGGCCATCCATGCCCGGTCTTCGCGAACGGGCAGTGCTACCAGTGCCCGAACGCGCTGATCACCCGGCGGCACCTGCCAGCGGCGCTTGCGCTGGCCGAGCGCATCCACCCTGACCATGCCCCCGACCCGCTGCTATGGGCGCAACGGTGGCAGCCGGTCTACCAGTTCCTGACCACCGTCGTGATCCCCGCGTTCGGCGAGGACGACATCACGGCCGCCCGGCAGCGCGCCGGGCAGGCGCTTCTGGACGGCGGCCTGCGCAATGACATCGGAGGCACCGATGCTGCTCCCTGACATCCAGCAAGCCCCCGGCCCCGGCGGCACGGCCGGGTCGTGCCGCTTCCGCGACGACGAGCCAGTCTGGCGCGAACATCCCGCCGGGCCGCGGTTCAGCGACAGCACCTGGGACCTGACCGCCCGGATCAACCGGGAGAACTTCGCCCGCCGCACGCTGGACTTCACCACAGTCCCCGCAAGCTGGCGCCTGACCATCCGGGAGATCCTGATCACCTTCACCCAGCCCGACCACCCGCAAGTGACCGGCGCCGGGATAGTGCAGCTGGCCAGGCCCGCACCGCCAGAAACCCTCGCGCAATGGTTCGGCCTGCTGCGCACCATCGCCAGGTGGTCCCTGGCCCGGGGAGCCGGGACCCCGGAGACGTGGACGTCCCAGGACGCCGGGGCGCTCAAAGCCGCAGCCGCCAGCGGCACCCACCGCCCGGGCGGGGCGCCGCTAGCGCCCAGCAGCCTGACCCGCTACATCGCCGCGGTCAAACTGCTGCGTGAACGCGGCCCAGTCCTATCCGGCGGCGGGCTGACCTTCGAACCCTGGCCCGGCCGCGGCCCAGCGCAGGTCGCCGGCCACCAGCTCAGCACCGAAAACCTCACCCGGCCGCTGCCATGGGACATATGGGCGGCCGCCATGAAAGCAGCCTGGTTCATCATCGACCACTGCAGCACCGACATCCTGGCCGCCGCCGCCGAGGCAGCCCGCCTGTCGCCGCCACCACACGCCCCCACAGCAGCACAAGCAGAGGCCCTGCTGCGTTCCTGGCTCAGCCAGGGCGGCCGGGTTCCCCTGCACACCGGATACGGGAAAGCACACCAGACCCGCGGAACCCCGAACTATCAGCTGCTGGAACGCAAACTCGGCCTCCGCGATAACACCTTCAACCGCAGCGCACGCATGACTGATCTCGCCGATGCCGCGGCCAGCACCCGCGGCCAGCATGGCGGCCTGTGGACACCCTCAGCCACCGTCCAGGACACCACCGGCCGCCGCGTCCCCTGGATCTCCGAACTGGGCCACGGCGAGCTGGGCTTCCTCAAAAGCGTGCTCCGCGCAGCGGGCTACCTCCTGCTCACCGCTCTGACCGGCATGCGCGACAGCGAAGTGCAATCCCTTACCCGCGACGCCATAACCACATCTGAAGGCATGCCAGCGCTGCGCGGTATCCAGGTCAAGGGCCAAACCGGCGTCCTGGGCCGCCAGCGGGACTGGTGGGCACCCCGGCCAGTGTTCCGCGTCATCGAGGTCCTCGCCGCCCTCTCACCCCACCCCCAGCTGCTGTTCGCCACCTCTGCCAGCAAGCACAGCCCCTACCAGCCACACGACGACATCCAGCGGTTCGTCTGCTTCACCGACTCCGACCCCGCCACCCGGATCTGCCGCGGCTCCGGACTCGGCCTCGATCCCATCCAGCCCGCCAGCCACCATCTCAACCAGTCAGTAATGCGCCGCTCGTTCGCCATCTACGCCTCCCGCTACCCCGCCGCCGAACTGGGCCTGGGCATCCAGCTCGGCCACGCCGCGCTGCGCATGACCGCCGGCTACTGCACCGACAGCCAGCAGCAAGCCACCCGGCTGTTCGACACCGAACGCCGCCAGCTCACCCGCCAGCAGGTCACCCAGCTCACCCACGGATCAGTGCCCGCAGCCGGCCCAGGCAGCAAAACCCTCAGCCACTTCCACGCCCAGACCCTCACCGACCCCCAGCGCGCCGACCGGCTCGCCGCCTCCATCGCCAGCCGCTACCACCTCGGCCTCTTCAACGACTGCATGTGGGACGCCACCCGCGCCGGCTGCGGCACCGACCACCCCAAACTCGCCGAGGGCCTGTGCACCGCCGCACGATGCCCCAACGCCACCTTCACCCCCCGCCACCTGCCCATCATCCAAGACCACATCAGCCGCATCGACGAGTTCCTCGACACCAGCAACGGCCACCCAGACATCCACGCCAGCCTCCGCACCGACCGGGCCGCCTACACCGCGATCATCAGCGAGCTGACCAGCAGCCCGCACCACCAGGAAAGCAGCCAGCCATGACCCGCCCACCCAGGCACACCAGCGACGACGTCATGCAGCGCATCTCAGCCGCCCTCAACACCATGGCCAGCGACCCGCAAGCACCCCGCACCAAACGAGAAATCGAGCGCCGCACCCAGCTCAGCCACGACACCATCGCCCGCGCCTTCCGCCAGGACACCACCATGCCCTCACCCTGGAACCTCACCGCCCGGCTCACCAGCCTCGGCGAACGGCCCGCCCGCCGCACCGACCCCCAAACACACCAGATCAGGGAACTCCAAGCCAAGATCAAAGACAAGAACAAGCAGATCGCCCAGCTCCAGACGACGCTGGACCGCCACGCCATGACCGTCCTGGCCCTGCACCTCGAACTACAGCAACTCCCCGGCCCCAACAGCAACGTCGTGGCCATCACCAGCAACCGCCGCCACACCAGCAAAGACTGACCACAATCCACAACAGCAGGCTCTGCCAGTCCCTTCCAGACGCGAAACGACAGCACAGCTCCCACTGCCCATCTCCACAAGAAGACACTTCCGCCACGCCACTCAATCAACCACAAGCACCAGCATGAACAGACACTCAAAAACCCGGAAGACACCGCCTACCCGATCTTTTCGTCCACCAGAACTGGCCGCCACTGTTGTAGATCATCTGCGGGAGGATGGCGCCAGGGATGCACACGGCCAGGTAAGGGGCGGGGGTGATGATGGTGGCGTCGTAACCCCGCTGGATGAGCGCGGTGGCGAGCTGAGCCAGTTCCGCGCTGCTGTGCGTTTGGTCGTTCATGGTGCCGATCCCCCGTGTGCTGTTACGGCTGTGGCGTGTTGGGCCGCAGCGCGTGGC
>DASXMU010000400.1:0-35113 GCA_036495485.1 Streptosporangiaceae bacterium | reverse complement strand
GTTCCGCCGGTTGCTCTCGTCCGCGCCGCGTCCGCCCGGTAGAAGCGCTCGAAGACACGCTGCGCCTGATCCGTGGACATGCCGGGCCCGTGATCGACGACCTCGAAGATAACCGCGGGCAGCAGTTGGTCCGCTGGTCCGCTGGTCGTCGCCGGGCCCCAGCCGTGCAGCGCCCCCGACCGCACGTGCACCTCGATCGGTGTCCCGTCCGGGGTGTGGTTGAGAGCGTTGCTCATCAGGTTGCCGACCACCTGGCGGAGCCTGGCTTCGTCGCCCATCACCAGGAAGGCTGTGCCGCGCCCGACGGTGAGTCCTATCTCCCGGTTCGGCGCGATCATGCGGGCGTCCTGCACCGCGTCAGCGGCCAGCGCCAGCAGGTCCACCGGGCGCCGTTCCAGCGGCCGCTGCTGGTCGATCCTGGCCAGCAGCAGCAGATCCTCGACCAGCCCGCCCATCCGGGTGGCCTCGTTCTCGACCCGGTTCATGATCCGGTCGAGTTCCTCGGCGGTTAGCTGGCCCGCACCGTCCACGTCGAGGCCGCCGCGCTGCCGGTAATACTCGGCGAAGCCCTTGATGGCGGTCAGCGGTGTGCGCAGCTCGTGGCTGGCGTCCGCGGCGAACTGCCGCATCCGCGCCTCGGACTGGCGGGCCGTCGCCTCGGACTGCGCCTGCGCGCGGAAGGCGGTCTCGATCCGGGCGAGCATGACGTTGAGCGACCGGCCCAGGCTGCCGACCTCGGTGTTCGGATCACGTTCGGTGACGCGCCGGGTGAGGTCCCCAGCAGCGATCTCCCCGGCCGTCTGCTCGATCTCGGCAAGCGGCTGCAGGCTGGCCCGGACCACGGCGACGCCGACGACGGCCAGGCCGAGCACGACGATCGCGCCGACGATCAGGTCGATGCTGACCAGTCGCCCGATGGTCTGATTGAGGTTGCCCAGGTCCTCAGCGGCGATCAGGGTGCCGGTGACCGCGCCCTGGAACGTCTGGAAAGTTTCCTGCCTGGTGATCACCCGCCAGCTTCCGCCACCAAAGGTGGCCGGCAACGTCACCAGCTGCCCGGAGTGCTCCTGCAGCCAGCTTTGGCTGGTAGGGATCTTCGGCACGGGCGTGTCGCCCGACTCGGACACGCATCCGGTCATCGTCTCACCGGATAGCAGGAACGCTTCGACGAACGGCCCGGGGCAGTTGACAGAGACCTGGGGAGGGCTCCCATCGCCGCGTGACAGCGATGCACCCGCATTCCGCAGTAGCGACCTGACCTGCCGGTCCGCGTTCGAATGCAGGTAGCCGCGGAACTCGAACGCCCCCGCCACGGTGATGCTGATGAGTGCGGCGATCACGAGGGCGAGCAGCGCGGTGACCAGCTTGACGCGCAGCGGAATCCGGGCGGAGAACTTGGTCACGGACTGCCTCAGGCTTCGCCCGGGCTGACCGGGCGAGGCCGTCGTGGTGGTCGGGGAGGCGGCCATGGCTGGCGCCTAGGACGCCGGGAGTCTGAGCACGTACCCGACGCCCCTGAGGGTGTGGATCAGGCGCGGCTCGACCGTGTCTACCTTGCGCCGCAGCACCGAGACATAGGACTCCACGATCCCGGTGTCTCCCCTGAAGTCGTAATCCCACACGTGATCGAGGATCTGCATCTTGGACAGCACTCGGTTCGCGTTGCCCATGAAGTACCTGAGCAACTTGAACTCGGTGGGGGAGAGCTGTATCTGGTTGCCGTTCCGCCACACCTCGTGGCTGTCCTCATCGAGCTCCAGGTCGGCGAACTTCAGCCGGGGCGTGGCCTCGCCGCCGTCGCCCCGGGTGCGCCGCAGCACCGCCCGGATCCTCGCGATGACCTCTTCCAGGCTGAATGGCTTCGTCACGTAGTCGTCGCCGCCCAGGGTGAGGCCGCGGATCTTGTCTTCGGTAGCGTCACGCGCGGTCAGGAAGACAACCGGGATGCGGGCGCCGCCGCCGCGCAGCCGCCGGACGACGTCGAAGCCGTCCATGTCGGGCAGCATCACGTCCAGCACGATGAGGTCCGGCCGGTGCCGCTGCGCAGCCTGGACCGCCTCGCTGCCGGCGGCGGCGGTGACCACATCGAATCCCGCGTAGCGCAGGCTCGCGGAAAGCAGTTCAAGGATGTTCGGTTCGTCCTCGACGACCAGCAGCCGGGCATCCGCCTGACGCTGCCCGTCACTACTGGCGGCAGTCATGGTAGATAGTCTGGCTGGTCACCCTGAGTGTTTCCTGAACGCCGCCTGAAGAATTCAAGCGGATAGCCGCGTTACTGCTGGCAAGGCAGCGCAGGTCAGTGGCCGGTCATGGCTTGCTGGCGCTGTGACTAACCGGGCGTGCCGTCACCAGTGCCAAGCCAGTAGGCGATCGCGGCACGTCTGTTGCCGACGCCGAGCTTCGCGTAGATCCGGTTCACATGATTCTTCACCGTCTTCTCCGCGACGGTGAGTGCGGTCGCGATCTGACCGTTGGAATGCCCCTCGGCAATCAGCGTCATGATCTGCGCCTCCCGGGACGAGAGGCTGAGCGCAGATGGGTTGCGGGGGATGCTGTCGGTGCTCATACGACCTCCGGTGGCCCCCGTTACGGATCGTGGTGACACGCATGATACCCAATAAGTCCGGAAGAACCTATGAGCACGAAATGGGTAGTGTGCGGCAATCTGCTCCCGCCCCCGCGCCGGTTCGCCTGATGCCTGTGGTACTGGAGGTGACCACTGTCACCCACTGAGCCGGTCTGAGCCTGCCGGAACCGGTCACTGGCCGCAGATCCAGAGACTGCTCAAGCGGACGGGACAAGCGGCAGCCGTGACGGGTTGTTTGTATGAAGCGAACTTTAGATAACGCACAGTATTCGGTATGCACGCCGCCACCAAGCCCAGCGGGCGCACCGTATCAATATCGGTCAGCCGGCCTCGCGGGAGAGCTTGGAGCCGGAGAGCAGGCTCTTGGGTATCGCGTGGTCGGTGCCCAGGTCGCCGAACAGTCGGCGGGCTTGCGACCGGTCCCAGAGCACGGCATCCCCAGCATTGGCCGTGACGTAGTTGGAGTTGGCGATCGGAACGGTGGTCGTCACGGGGCTGCGCAGCGCGAATGCCGCCTCGATGAGCTGGTAGAGCTGAGTGCCCTGGTCGACGGTCACCGTGCCAGCGGTCCCGAACGCCGCCGGGACGGAGGCGAACGGGTTGAGGAAGGTGCCGGGGCTGGTCAGCTTCGACAGCAGTGTCTTGAGGAACAGCCGCTGGTCCTGGATCCGCTGCAGGTCCTGGTTGGTGAAGTCATGCCGGTCCCGCACATAGCTGAGCGCCTCGCCCCCGCTGAGCGTCTGGCAGCCCGCCTTCAGGTTCAGCCCCGACGCCTGATCCTTGAGCGGCCCTGGCAGGCACATGGTCACCCCGCCGATGTCGTTGACCACATTGACGAAGCCACCGAAGCCGATATCCATGAAGTGATCGATGCGCAGGCCGGTAGCGTTCTGCACGGTCTGCGCCAGCAGCTTCGGCCCGCCGAACGAGTACGCGGCATTGATCTTGTTGCTGCCGTATCCCGGGATCGCCACGTAGGAGTCGCGCGGGATGCTGACCAGCGCATCGGGCGTCCCGTTGGACGAGATATGCAACAGCATGATCGTGTCGGAACGGCTGCCGCTGATGTCCCGCCCGGTGGAGTATTTCAGCTCATCCGCCCGGCTCAGGCCCTGTCGGCTGTCCGACCCCGCGATCAGCCAGTTCGTCCCCGCCGAGGTCGCTGGCCTATTCGGGTAGTCAACCAGGATGCTGGACCGGGTCAGCTTGGAGTTCAGGTAGAAGTACAGGCCCACCGAGGCAACCAGGATGAGCACGATCAGCCCGGCGATCAGCTTGACCCACCGGCCCGGCCTGCGCCAGCCAGTGCGGCCAGATCCGCGCCGGGGGCGCCCGGTCTGCCCCGGCGGCTGCTGCGGCCAGTTGCCCGGCGGCGGCTGGCCGCCCGGCTGAGCATCCCACGCCTGATCGCCGCCCCTGGCCCGGCCCCCACCGGCCGGATGGCGCACGGTCGGATCCGAAGAGCCCGCAACCGGCGGGTAGCCGTCTCCTGGCGACGGCCGCCGAGGCTCGTCGCGGTACCAGCTCTTTTCCGGCCAGTCGCTCATTTATAGTTCCTCCACCAGGTGATCACACGCTCGCGGGGGTGACGGGAAGAGCGGGGACAGCAGCGGCCCCCGCCCACGCGACCACAACCGCGCCTGCCCGGCACCCCGCAGCCCCATTCTGCTACCAGGTCCGCAGTGAACAGTGCATCCCGCGCCCAGATCCAGAAACCTGGCAGTCACGCCAAGCGTTCCCCCAGCTACGTGAGGTGAACAACGCGTTTCACTCTGGCGGCTGGCCAGCGGTTAGTGCAGGGTAATCAGATGCGGCTTCTGCTCATCGGCGCTCCCGGCGCGGGCAAGGGAACACAGGCCACCCTGCTCGCCGAACGCTTCGGCATCGCGCACATCTCCAGCGGCGACCTGCTCCGCCAGAACGTCAAAGACCAGACACCGCTCGGCCAGACCGTGCAGTCTTACGTCAGCAAGGGCGACCTGGTCCCCGATGAGGTCGTCCAGGCCATGCTTCTCAAGCCAGTCCTGGCGGCGGCCAACGGCTACGTCCTCGACGGCTTCCCCCGAACGGTCGAGCAGGCCAAATCCTCCTACGCCATCGTTCAGCCGCTGCGCGCCGAAGTCCAGGCCGCCATCCACCTCAACGTCCCCCGCGACGAACTGATCCGCCGCCTCCTGGCCCGTGGCCGGGGCTCCGAAGACGCCCAAGCCGTCATCGAACACCGCCTCGACGTCTACCAGGAAAAGACGGTCCCGCTCCTCGAATACTACGCCGGGCGCGAATGGATGTTCACCGTAGACGGCGCCCGCTCCGCCCAAACCGTCCACGAAGACATAACCGCCCGCATCCAGAAACTAGCCGACCTCACTGCTTCCCTCTGAGCTGTATCATTCCTTGGTCAGTCCGGGAGTCCGGGCTGAAATATTTCTTTTTAAAAAATTATATGAAAAAGAAATTTCCCGGGACTAACTTATTTGCGCCGCGCGCCGTCTGACCGCCTCGGCATACCTTTCCATCGCGCTGTCAGGCCCGGGATTGCCGATCGCGGCCCTGGGCTCCTGACCTGCGGATTCTGGTGCCTACTTGAAACCTCTTCCGGGGAAACCCAAGAGCATTATGCTCTCGGACCCTCCCGATGTCCCGGTTTGCTAACCGCCGATAGCCCCGCCGTTCTGATTCTCGATGGACTGCCATTTGGTTATCTCGCCATTACTGTTGTCGAACTCCCAGCACTTGTCGTACCAGTATTCCCACAGCAGGGTGGGCGAGCTGCCGGACGGCTCATTGCCGAGGTAGGTGTTGTCGGCAGCCAGCGTGTTCGTGTCGTCGGTGGTCGATCCTGCAGCGCCGCAGGTGGTGGAGCCGTTATTGCAGTTGGCGCCGCCCGAGCAAAGCCCGTACTCGGCCAGCCCGATCGGCTTGCCGGTGCCCGCGACGCAGCCCAGCCAGTTGTTCCACTGTGGTGCGCCCGCCCCGTTGTAGCCGGGGTCGCCGTTGCCCGTCTGGAGCGACAGGTTGCTGCCGTCAGCCCAGCCGCGCTCGTAGTGGTCCTCCACGTAGAAGTCCACGGAACTCGACGGGACGATCCAGCCGCAGGCAGTAGGGGACATGCCCGCGCCGTTAGCGACGTACGCAGAGGATGCCGAGTCGTCGGAAGTGAATACATTTTCGGTCAGTCCGAGGTTGGCGGCCGCAGTGCGGACGTTGCCCGTTTCCTGCTCGAACTCGCAAATATACTCAGCGGCCCCTGATCCGCAGGAGCCGGAGAAGGAGTCGCCTTCGGGCTCGCCATGGTAAACCATGATCACCGTCTGGTCGGCAGGCAGCCCCGTGAAAAAGGCCTGGATCTGAGCCTCGGTGTACACCGAACCCGCTGCCGGGTTGAGATTGATAATGCACGCGGGCGGCTGCGCGGGAGGATTTGGAGCCTGCATAATCTCGTAGCACTTGTTGCTCGGATCGTTCCACTGTCCCGGCAAAGCCGGGCTGCCGCCGCCGAAAAATACCTTGTCTGACTGAAGCGGGCCGAGGTTACCGTTGTTGGTCTGCCAGGCGGACGAACTGGGCGCGTATGCGCCGATCATCAGCGCGGCCCGGTCCGGGGCGAACCACGCCTCATCCATGTTGATGGGGCCGCCCGAATGCATGCCCGTGAACTGCGCCCGGGGCGAGCCCTGGACGTGGGTACAGTCAGCCGGAAGCTTGATCTGGTCTTCCACCCACTGCCATGTCCCGTTGCTGTTGTTGGTGACCGGTGTGCCAAGCTCCCAGCCAAGCCAGTTACCGCTCGAATCGTAACAACCAAGATCAAACTCGGTCGTGTGGCCGGACGCGGCGGCCATCTTGATGTAGGCGCCGACCCGGTACGTGTCGCTCTTGCCGTCGGGGTTCACGGGGATTTCGATGCCACTGGCGCCGGTCAGCTGGATAACCGACGTGCCGGTGCCTGCGGCCACGATCTTGAGGGAGTGGCCGTGCAGGAATGCGTCGGTGCCCGTCGTCAGCGACGAGATGTTGCTAACGCTGGTCCAGTCGCCGATGCCGTTTTCGAAATCGGCGTTGTTCATGCTGAGCAGGTTGCCTGGCCAGGACGGGCCGGATTGCTGCGGTACGGCCTGCGCGGCGGTCGTTGCAACCGCCGACAGGCCAGCACCCATCAAGCTTGCGGACGCGATGGCAACGAGCCAGCGCTTCACGGATCGGATCAATGCCTAACCCCCTCTGTGGTGGTCAGGCCCGGACCCATGCAGCAGAGTGCAGGTAAACGTTACACGCCAACGCCCGCCTCCGCCAGACACAGACCCAGCCGAATACCCGCCAGCAAAACCCCGAACCCGACATGGGTTCGGGTGCCCACGATGCCCTGCGCCATCACTGGTCGGTTTGCCGGCGCAGCCGGCCCGGGGGTTCCAGGGGCCGTCCCCCCGGATAGATACTGCGGGCTTGGGCAAAGCTGGCCGAAGCTCAGTGGGCCAGAGACCCCGCCTCGTCACTGGCGGTTTGCCGGCGCAGCCGGCCCGGGGGTTCCAGGGGGTCCCTGGATAGATACTGCGGGCTTGGGCGAAGCTGACCGAAGCTCAGTGGGCCAGAGACCCCGCCTCGTTACTGGGCGGTTTGTCGGCGGAGCCGGCCCCGGGGGTTCCAGGGGGTCGTCCCCCTGGATAGATACTGCGGGCTTTGGGCGAAGCTGGCCGAAGGCCAGTGAGCAGGAAACCCCGCCTCGGGTGAGCGAGGGGATTCGAACCCCCGACATCCAGGACCACAACCTGGCGCTCTAACCAACTGAGCTACGCCCACCAAGGAGCCGGGCGATCGAACCGATCGCGTTCGGCATATGAAGCATAGCGGCACCGTGTCAGAGGTCCGAACCGGATTCGTCAGGTCAGCCCTTGGCGGTCGCCTCGGGCGTGGGCGGCCGGGCCGAATGGCGTGCGCCGATCTCCTTGGCCGTCGCGGAGTCCGGGCCGGGCTTCGGCACGAAGATGGCCTCGCGGTAGTAGCGGAGCTCGCGTACCGAGTCGTTGATGTCGGCTAGGGCGCGGTGGCCGCCGCGCTTCGACGGGCTGGCGAAGTAGGCGCGGGGGTACCAGCGTCTGGCCAGCTCCTTGACGCTTGACACGTCCACCATCCGGTAGTGCAGGAACCCGTCGAGCTCGGGCATGTCGCGGGCCAGGAAGGACCGGTCGGTGGCGATGGAGTTGCCGCACAGCGGTACCTTGCGCGGCTCCTTGACGTAGCTTCGCACGTAGCCGAGGACCAGTTCGTGCGCCTCGGCAAGGGCGATGCCGTTGGGCAGGTCGGCCAGCAAACCGGAGGTTATGTGCATCTCCCGCACGACATCGGCCATTTGGTCCACGGCCTCGGGTGGCGGTTTGATGACCGCCGCCACGCCGTCGTCGAGCACGTTCAGCTCGCCGTCGGTCACTAGGCAGGCGATCTCGATCAGAGCGTCATGCTCAAGGTCGAGACCGGTCATCTCACAGTCGATCCAGACGAGCCGGTCGGTCATCTCCCCAGCCTAGAGCCTCAGCGGACCTATATCGGTCCAGGCGGGAAAAGGAATTACCGATCTGACAGGGCACCGCCAAGCTGGAGGATGTGCTCGGGGATGTCGATTCCCAACGGGAGCTGGGCATCCGGCTCGGGTTCGCCGAACTCCAGCCGGGTGGGCACGACACCGGCCCAAACGTCCAGATCATAGTCTTCTGGCTCGTCAGACGCGGGGCCGGTGCGGATCTTGACGGAGGCCTCGGCCAGCGGCATCGCCAGCACGGCGGTGGCGGCCAGCTCCTTGCGGTTGGGGGACCGGGCAGAGTCCCACCGGCCGGGGATCATGTTGCCCACGATGATCCGCAGGGCGGCCAGCCGCTCCTGCTCATCGTGGATCAGGCGAGCCGTGCCGTACACCATCGCGCTGCGGTAGTTCATCGAGTGATGAAATACCGAACGTGCGCAGACCAGGCCGTCCAGGTGGGTCACCGTCACGCAGGCGGGCTGGCCGTCGGCGGCGAGCAGGCTCCGGTTCGCGGTCGAGCCGTGCAGGTACAGGGTGTCCTCGATCCGGCCGTACGCGGTGGGGATTACGCGCGGCGCGCTGTCGTGGACGACGCCAAGATGGCAGAGGAAGCCGGCGTCGAGCACGGCGTACAGGTCGGCGCGGTCGGACCGGCCGCGCTCGGGCAGGCGGCGGACTTTTGTGCGCGGGGTGGCGGACAGCGGCGTTTCGGTGCTCATGCTCCTTGACGGTATGGTGCAAGTGGACCCTCATCAAGAGCCACTTCGGCGTAAAAAAGGATGACCACTTGTCGAAGGTGAATGTTGAGCTGCCGCTGGCTCTGGACCGGAGTGGCAGGGTTCCGCTGGCGGTTCAGATCACCGGGCAGCTTCGCGCCGCTGTCTCCGGCAACCGGCTGCGGGCGGGGGAGCGGCTGCCGTCCTCCCGGGCGCTGGCCGCCTCGCTCGGCGTCAGCAGGACCGTCGTGACCAACGCATACCTGCAACTGTTCGCGGAAGGCTGGCTGGAGGGACGGCACGGCTCGGGCACCTACGTCGCACAGGGCGCGGCCAGTGAGCAGGCCGTTCCGCATCCGTGTCCGCAAACACGGGCGGCGCCGGCACAGTTGCAGTCAGCCGAGCCACTGCCCGGCTACGCCACCGCCCGCCCCGCACCAGCCAGCATCGTGTCAGGCCGGGCCGCCGCACCAGTCAGGCCGTCCGCGCCAGATCGGCCCGCAATGGGCTCTGTTGCGCCGGCCCGGACCATACCGGGCCCGTCCACACTGGGTCTGCCCGTGCCAGGTCTGCCCGTGCCAGGCCACCCCGTGCCAACCCCAGCGCTGATCCCGATGCTGCCCGGCATCCCGTGGGCGGCCGGCATCGACCAGGCGGCGTGGCGGCGGGCCTGGCGGCGCGCCGGCACCGCCTTCGTCTCCCGCTGGCCGGATCCCCGTGGCCTCCCGGCCCTTCGCGCCGCGCTCTGCGGCTACCTCCGCCGCAGCCGCGGCCTCAGTTGCGGCCCCGACCACGTTCTCATCACCCGAGGCGTCGCCAACGGCCTGTCCCTCCTCGCCGCCGCGGTACTCCAGCCCGGCGGCCGGGCCGGGATCGAGGACCCCGGATACCCGGTGGGCCGCTCCATCCTGACCGCGCGGGGCGCGACACTGCTGCCCTGCCGCGTGGACTCGCATGGCCTGGTGACCGGCAACCTCCCCGGTGACCTGCGCCTGATCTACACGACACCGGCTCACCAGTACCCGCTCGGCGGACGGCTCCCAGTACCCCGCCGCCAGGCCCTGGCCGCCTGGGCTCGCGCCACCGGGGCGCTGATCGTCGAGGATGACTATGACAGCGAGTTCCGCTACGATGTGGCCCCGCTGCCGGCACTGTACGGCCTGGACCCGGATGTGGTGACCTACCTGGGCACGACGGCGAAGACGCTGACCCCCACCTTCGGCGTGGGCTGGCTGGTCGCCCGGCCTGACCTGGTGACCACCCTGGCCGGCCTGCGGGAGAACCTGGGTGACCGGACCGACGAGGCCGCCCAGCATGCCATGACGGAGCTGATCGAGTCCGGCGACCTGGACCGGCATGTCAGGCGGATGCGCCGGGAGTACGCGCGGCGCAGGGACGCGATCGTGTCCATTCTGGGCGATCCCGCGGTGCCCGGCAGGCTGCTCGGCGACACGGCTGGCCTGCACGTGGTGCTCGAACTGCACCGCGGCCGACCGGGTGAAGAGGGCGGAACAGCCAGGGAGGACGAAGTGGCGGCGGCCGCCCGCGACAGCGGCGTGGCGGTGCACACGCTACGGCGCTACTTCGCCGGGCCGCAGGACGTGCAGGGCCTGGCGCTCGGCTATGGCGGCCTCCCTGTCGGCCAGGTCACCGCGGTCGCCACCGTGCTCCGCGACATCCTCCTGGCCCGGCCCGCGTCGCGCTGACGCGCGACCAGCGACCGCCCCAGCTCCCCGGCCTGCCGCCCAGTTCCCGGGCGGCCGTCCAGTTCCCGGGCGGCCGTCCAGCTCCCGGCCTGCCCCGGTCAGCCAGCCTTGGCCAGCTCCGCCGCTTGCTCGTCGGCCAGCACGTTGCCCATCCTGCTCACCGGCACCGGATGCTGTCCCCGCTGCACCGCACCTGCCCCGCGGGCCAGCGGCACATCGGCCGTGCGCTTGACCGGCATCGCACCGGTCAGCAGCTCCACATCGATGGCGCCGGGACCTGCCGCCGCACAACCCGGCACCTGAGAGGCGCCGAAATGGCCGCCGCACGCCCAAAGTTTGCGGCTCCGCGAAACGGTATGCGCCTTGACGAACGCAGCAGGGCGCCCGGCGGGCCAGCGCCGGGATACCGACCACGAGTCGAGCCAGTCCAGGATCGGGCCCGCCCCGGTCATCGGCCCGGACGTGAACGGCTCCCAGCCGAAGGCGACCACGCCCAGCTGGACGCACAGCCTGCCCTGGGTGTGAACATCGGGCATATCTTCGCTCGGCTCCACGACCAGCGCCGCCGAACTGCAGTCGGCGACCGGCCGCTCGTGATCGAGCTCCGAGGCGGGGATGAGCGCACAGCCAGCCCGGACGATGGGCAGGATCTGCACGGTCTCCCCGGTGACCGGGTTCCACACCAGATGCGGCGGCCTGCCGAGCTGGATGAACCGCTGCGCCGCCGAGTACGCGGAGATCGTGTGCGGGTCCAGGCCCAGGGTCATCCAGACCACCCGGGGCGCGCCGCCTTTCATCTGCCCGCCATCAGCCGGCGCCCGAGCGTGCCCGGCTGTTGGCATCCACGCGTCACACACGGCACTCCCTCGCGGAGGTCTAGACCTTCGGCCACTTCCCCTCCCACCTGCCTACGTCAGGCCAGCGCATTAGTAAATAGGTGCGGCATGTGTTCTTGCCCAGAAGCTGATATTCCTGGTGAGCTGGGCGGCATGAACCTACTGCCAGGTAATGGGCGGCTCACCCGCAGGAGATCCAGAGGAGCACGATGAGTGACGTGGGCGCGGTTCCAGGCATCGAGAGCGTTCCCCGGCTGGCCGGGTGGCTGAGCGCGAACGGTGTTCCCGAGGCCGAGCGTCTGCCGTCGATTGAGCTGATCCTCGGTGGCCGGTCCAACCTGACCTACCGGCTCGCTTTCCCCACCGGCGATGGCCCTGCCCGGTTCGTGCTGCGGCGGCCACCGCTCGGCCACGTCCTGCCCACCGCGCACGACATGAGCCGGGAGTACCGGCTGATCTCCGCGCTGCACGGCACGGCCGTCCCGGTCGCCAGGCCGATCGCCTTCTGCACCGACCTTGACGTCATCGGCGCGCCGTTCTACGTGATGGAGCACGTGGACGGCCTGGTGTTGCGGACCAAGGAGCAGGCGGCCCTGGTGACCACCGGCCAGGCCAGCGGCATCTCCGAACGGCTGGCCGAGATGCTCGCCACGATCCACCAGCTCGACGTGGCCGCCGTCGGCCTGGCTGACTTCGGCCGGCCCGCCGGGTACATGCAGCGCCAGTTCGCCCGCTGGCAGCGGCAGTGGGACCTGTCGGTGACGCGCGAGGTGCCCGGCTACGCGGAGCTGGTGGCCAGGCTGGCGGCCGGCCTGCCTGAGGACGGCGAGGGAACGCTGGTGCACGGCGACTTCCGGGTGGACAACGTGCTGATCGCCGCGGGTGCAGACCCCCGGATCGCGGCCGTCGTCGACTGGGAGATGGCCACTCTCGGCGACCCGCTCGCCGACCTCGGCCTCACCCTCGTCTACTGGGCCGACCCCAGCGACGAGGAGTGGACCGAGCTGGAGGTGGGCGCGAACGTCACCTCCGGGCCCGGCTTCCTGTCCAGGGAGGAGTTCGCGGCCAGCTACACCGCCCGCAGCGGGCGCGACATATCCGGGGTCGGCTACTACATGGCGTTCGGCTGCTTCAAGCTGGCGGTCGTCCTGGAAGGCATCAACGCCAGGTTCCTGCAGAACAAGACCGTCGGCGAGGGCTTCGACCGGGAGGGCCGGGCCGTCCCCATCCTGATCCAGCGCGCCCACCGCCTGCTCGACTCGAGCCCGCTTTGACCCAGGAAAGAAAATAGTGAGGTCCGGCGCCCCGCTCTCGCCGGACCTCACGTCCATCGCCTGCCACCGGAGCCCGCCGGGCGGAAGCCCAGCACCGGGGGCCCCCGGGGGGTCGCCCCCCGGGCAGGCACTGCGGGCAATGGCGCAGGTGAGGCGAAGCTCACCAAGCAGCATCAGCCGCCTTGTTGTCTCGAGGCCCGGCGCCCCGCTCTCGCCGGGCCTCAAGTCTTGTGATGAGGCCCGGCGCCCCGCTCTCGCCGGGCCTCACATGATGAGGACGCGCATCCGCTGCGGGGGGTTCACACGAATCCGCAAAATTCTCGCAAGACGTTGAGCCGCCTGCGTCGGTCCAGGTCACGGGCGCGTCCTCAGCCACGCAATGCCGTCATTGCGACGTAACTGAGAACGAGGAGACTGGGTACGTGGCGAGGATCGTCCGGGTAGCAGACCGCGGTGACCCCCGGCTGGCCGACTACGTCCGGCTGACCGACATGAACCTGCGCAAGAGCCTGGAAGCCGCGCATGGGCTGTTCGTCGCCGAGGGGGAGAAGGTCATCCGCCGTGCGCTGGCCGCCGGCTACCCGCTGAGATCTTTTTTGATCACCGAACGGAGGCTCCCTGCCCTCACCGGTCTGCTGGACGCGGCTGCGGGCGATGCCTACATCGTCCCCGGCCAGGTCGCCGAGCAGTTGACCGGCTTCCTGGTGCACCGGGGTGTCCTCGCCTCGATGACCAGGCTGCCAGGCCGGGATCTCGGCGGCCTGCTGGCCACTGCCCGCCGCATCGTCGTGCTCGAGGACATTGTTGATCATGGAAATGTCGGCGGCATCTTCCGGTGCGCCGCCGCGCTCGGCGTGGACGCCGTGGTGGTGGCGCCGCGCTGCGCCGACCCGCTCTACCGCCGCGCCGTCAAGGTTTCGATGGGCGCGGTGTTCGCCATCCCGTACGCCAGGATGACCGACTGGTACGGCGGCCTGGCCCAGCTACGCCAGGCCGGGTTCCAGCTGCTGGCGCTGACGCCAGATCAGGATGCGACGCCCATCGGCGCGGTCGCCATGGGGGAGCGGGCCGCCCTGCTGCTCGGCGCCGAGGGCGACGGCCTGTCGTCGCGCTGGCTGAGCGAGGCCGACGAGGCCGTCTGCATTCCCATGCATCCAGGAGCCATGGCCGCGGGCGTCGACTCGCTCAATGTGGTCGCCGCCGCCGCAGTCGCCTGCCAGTGCCTGGCCGGTTCGCTGACCGACCCAGACCTCCGGTAATGTTGGCTCCCAAGTAGCGCGCGACCCGAGGAGGTGAGACCCGTTACCGCGATAACAGGCCGGGTGCTCCCACCGCGTGGCCGCGCCGCAGCGCCGGCGTAGCCGGGCGGGGGAGCCCCACCGGGCATCCCGAAAGGCTCCTATGTCAGCTTCTGCGGTATTTCCCTCCCACTCACTGATCACCACCAGGCTCCGGGCCTCCGGCTGCGTCTTCGCCGAGGACGAGGCGAGCCTGCTCATCTCCGCGGCGCGCACCCCCGCCGACCTCGCCGCCATGGTGGACCGGCGCGCCGCCGGGCTGCCGCTCGAACAGGTTCTGGGCTGGGCCGGGTTCTGCGGCCTGCGGATAGCGGTGGACCCCGGGGTTTTCGTCCCCCGGCGCCGCACCGAATTTCTCGTCCACCAGGCCGTCACCCGTGCCAGCCAGGCCGTTCAGCCAGCCAGCCAGGCCGCTAGCGGCCAGACTATTTCTCTCGCCAGGCCGCTGGTCGTGGTCGACCTGTGCTGTGGCTCGGGCGCAGTGGGCGCCGCGCTGGCCGCGGCCTTCAGCCGGGTCGAGCTGCACGCCGTCGAACTGGATCCGGCCGCCGTGCGGTGCGCACGCCGCAACGTCGCCGCCGGGGCCACCGTGTACGAGGGAGACCTCTACCAGCCGCTGCCGGCCAGCCTGCGCGGCCGGGTGGACATCCTGGTCGCCAACGCACCCTATGTGCCCACCGGGGAGGTCGCACTGCTGCCTGCCGAGGCCCGGGTGCACGAGCCACTGCTGGCGCTGGACGGCGGCAGCGATGGGCTCAGCATCCTGCGGCGGGTGATCGCGGAGGCCCCGGGCTGGCTCGCTCCAGGGGGCTGCCTGCTGGCCGAGGCCACGCGGGGGCAGTGGCCGCGGCTCGCCGGGGCCCTCACCCAGGCCGGGCTGACCCCGCGGCTGGCCACCTGTGACGAATTGAGCGCCACCGCCGTTCTAGGAGTTAAGCCATGTAACCCAGTGGGGCCCAGCCCCACCGGGTAACGATGCGTGCTACGTTGCTCACCCGTGCGGCAACAGAGCCCAGACGACCTTGCCCCCCTCATCGAGGAGATGCCAGCCCCACCGGCTGCAGCAGGACTCGATGACCTGCAGGCCACGCCCGCTGCCATCGGCCGGGCCGGCCTGCCTGCGCAGCGGGATGTCGCGGCTGGGGTCGGTGACCATGCACATCAGGCAGGGCGGCTGGCCCAGCAGCCTGAGCTTGATCACCGCCGCGCCGCTGCCGCCGCTGCTGGCGTGCTGCAGCGCGTTGGTGACCAGTTCGGAAACCACCAGGACCGCGTCGTCGATCAGCTCCTGCAGCCCCCAGCCGCCGAGGGTGTAACGAGTGAAGTCCCTGGCGGTCCCGACAGCCTCGGGCTGCGCGGTCAGTTCCCTGCTGGCAGCGAACTGGCCTGCGGTGGAGTACTTACTTGGCGGCCACGGTGGCTGCCGGTACGCCTTGGTCTGCGGAGGGACGTTGCCCGTCAGCAGGCAATCGCGACGCGCCCTCCGTGCCTCGGTCCCGGTTCCAGTGGATGCCCGGTGTGCGGTCATCGGGTTCCCCTGCTGATAAGTATCGCTTTGCCATTGCTCGTGCACCCTGGGGCACAAGCGCTATCATTCCGGAAGCGCCTTGCATGTGCAAGGCAAGATGCACGTGCAGAAGAAATGTGCAAACGACATCAGCGGTCAGAGATCGCCGGGACGTGGACGCCCGCGATGCGTGCGCCCACGGCGGGGCACCGGCGAGCATGGGGGGTTTGAGGTGGTTACAGTCCAGCCGGGCAGCGGCCCGACGGTCCTGCGTATCCTCCTGGGCTCTCAGCTGCGCAATCTCCGGGAGAGCAAGAGGATCTCCCGCGACGACGCCGGCTACACGATCCGCGCCTCTGGGTCCAAGATCAGCCGGATGGAACTCGGCCGGGTCAGCTTCAAAGAGCGCGACATCACCGACCTGCTCACCCTCTACGGCGTGGACGACCCCGGCGAGCGGGCCGCGCTGGTGGATCTGGCCCGGCAGGCCAACTCGCCGGGCTGGTGGCACAAGTACAGCGACGTGCTGCCCGACTGGTTCCAGGTCTACGTGGGGCTCGAGGAAGCGGCGTCGCTCATCCGCGTCTACGAGCTTCAGTTCGTCCCCGGGCTGCTGCAGACCACCGACTATGCCCGGGCCGTCGTCCAGCTCGGCCAGCGCGGCGCCTCGGGGGAGGAGATCGAGCACCGGGTCAGCCTCCGGGTGGAACGGCAGAAGCTGCTCGCCAAGCCTAACCCGCCGCACCTGTGGGTGATCATGGATGAGGCGGTGCTGCGGCGCCCGATCGGCGGGGCCGAAGTGATGCGCGGCCAGCTCGAGCAGCTGATCGCGGTGGCCAAGGATCCACACATCACCCTCCAGGTGATGCCGTTCCGTGCGGGCGGCCACGCGGCCGAGTCGGGACCGTTTACCCTCATGCGGTTCCCCGAGTTCGACCTGCCCGACGTGGTCTACATCGAGCAGATGACCAGCGCCCTTTACCTGGACAAGCGCGAAGACGTCGAGCGGTACACAGAAGTCATGGAGCGGCTGGGCGTGGAAAGCGACCCGCCAGAACGGACCACCGACATCCTGAACCGGATTCTCGAGGAAGTTGGCTAAACAATGCACTCACCTGACCACCAGGACCCCGTGGCCAAGCTGACAATGCCCGACCTGGCAGTCCCCAAGCTGACGGCGGCCAGGCCCGCGTCAGCCAAGCTCACCGGCGTCTGCTGGCAGAAGAGCCGCCACAGCAACTCCCAGGGTGCCTGCGTCGAACTGGCCGGGCTGCCGGACGGTGACATCGCGATCCGCAATTCCCGGGATCCCGACGGGGTGGTGCTGTTCTACACGAAGGCCGAGATCCGAGCCCTCATCGAGGGCGTCAAAGAGGGTGACTTCGACAATCTCCTCCGGTAAGAAGTTACCCTGCGGACCCGGTGAAACGGGTCCCCCCGGCCGCCGTGCTTGCCTGGAGCGCGGCGGCCGGCCCATTTCCGGCCGCGTTCCGTCAGCCCCCGTCAGTGCTGCGCTCAGCCGACGCTAAAACCACCATACCGACAGAAACTTCACAGTACGGTACAAAATACCATAGTATAGTCGTTTACTTTCGCCTACTAGCGCGTAGATGTAAATATGAGCCATCATATGGGCGTTCGGCTCTCTCTTTCCTCCTCTGTCCCTCATGGAGACCCCGTGCTCGTATCCGAACGACCCCGCAAACCGGCGCTACAGCGCCGTACCGCCGCCGTGGCCGCCACACTCGCCCTGGCCAGTGGCACCCTGGCGCTGGGCGCCACCACCGCCTCCGCCTCGGTTTCCGCTCCCGCCTCCGCCCCGGCCACGGTCTCGCACGCCAACGGCGTGTGGGCCATGACCGTGACCGGCCGCAAGGTCTGGGTGCCCACGCCGACATTCGTCCGCACCCCGGTCCATCCCGAGAAGATCACCCACCCCGGCCGGGACTACATGGGCTCCACCGTCGCCTCGCACTTCAAGGGCGGCCACGTCAAGCCCAGCGCGACCGCGCAGATCCCGGGCATCGACGTGAGTGCCTTCCAGGGCAACATCAACTGGGCCAGCATCGCGCCTGACCTCGACTTCACCTATGCCAAGGCGTCTGAGGGCACCTACTACACCAACCCCGACTTCGCCAACCAGTACAACGGCCCCTTTAATGCCGGCCTGATCCGCGGCTCCTACCACTTCGCGAACCCGTCCAACTCACAGGGCAACACCCAGGCCGACTACTTCTCCGCCCACGGCGGCGGCTGGTCCAGCGACGGCAAGACGCTGCCCGGCGTACTCGACATTGAGTACAACCCCTATGGCCAGACCTGCTATAACCTGACTGCCTCGCAGATGGTGAGCTGGATCTCGAACTTCGTCAACGAGTACGCCACCCGCTGGCACGTCTTCCCGGTGATCTACTCGACCACCAACTGGTGGCAGGAGTGCACCGGCAACTACGGCGGCTTCGGCTCCAAGGACCCGCTGTGGATCGCCAACTACTCCGCCAGCGGCGGCGGCCCGCTCCCGGCCGGCTGGAGCTTCTACACCTTCTGGCAGTACGCCGACTCCGGCTCGCTGCCCGGCGACCAGGACGTCTTCAACGGCGCGCTCAGCCGCCTCCAGGTACTCGCCACCAACGGCTGAGCCCCCGGCCCGGCTCCCCGGGGGGTGGCGTCCTTGCTCCTTCGCCGCCCCCGCGCCCGCCCCGCCGTCCCTGCACACCCGCTCATGCAGGGACAGCGGGGCGGCTCTGTTCCCTGGCGGCTCTGTTCCCTGGCGGCCCTGCACCCAGGTGGCACTGTTCTCCGGCAGCGCGGCGAGCGGTTAGAGTCCAAAAGTGATCGAGGGCGAGGTTCAGGGCGAGGTTGCCAGCGGCCGGGCACTCATGCCCCGGCAGATCCGCTGGGAGATCGCCGTCGTGTTCGCCGTGTCGCTGGGCGCGAGCGGCCTGTACGCGCTGGTCTCGCTGATCGGCTCGCTCACCGCGCCGCAGTCGCTCGGCAAGCAGACCGCCACCCTGAACGGCTCACTGGCCCCCGGCCGCCCCCTGCTCGACCTGTTCCTCCAGCTCACCAGCATCGCGATCACCGTGGCCCCGGTCGCGCTCGTCTTCTACCTGCTGTCCAGGTCCGGCGAGGGCCCCGCGGACATGGGCCTGGACACCACGCAGCCCGGCTTCGACCTGGCCAAGGGCGCCGCCCTGGCCGCGATCATCGGGGGATCGGGCCTCGGCCTGTACCTGGCCGCCTTCAAGCTCGGGTTCAGCCTGAACGTCGTCGCCGAAAGCCTGCCCGCCGTCTGGTGGCGGATCCCCGTCCTCGTCCTCGCCGCCGCGCAGAACGGGATCCTGGAAGAGGTCCTGGTGATCGGCTACCTGCTGCGCCGCCTCGACCAGCTCGGCATGCGGCCCTCCCGGGCGATCGCGCTCAGCGCCGTGCTGCGCGGCTCCTACCACCTGTACCAGGGGTTCGGCGGGTTCATCGGCAACGCGGTGATGGGCACGATCTTCGGCATCCTGTACAAGCGCTGGGGCCGCGTGACCCCGATGATCATCGCTCACACCCTGATCGACGCCACCGCTTTCATCGGGTACGCCACCCTGCATGGTCACGTGTCATGGCTGCCATGACGAGCGATTGCCCGGCGGGGCACCGTCCGGCGATTTTCTTTCTTTATCTCCCCAATCCATCGAGAACCTCGGCGGCGGGAAGCTTGGCCAGGACCTCACCGGGGATGGTGATCTTTGACCGGCGCACGCCGCTGCCGATCACCACGCGCGGCGCGGCGGCCACGGCGGCGTCGACGAGGATGGGCCAGGCGGCCGGCAGCCCGATGGGCGTGATCCCGCCATACTCCATCCCGGTCAGCTCCACCGCGACCCCGGTGGCGGCGAACGAGGCCTTCCGCACGTCCAGCCGGCGGCGGGCCAGGCCGTTCACATCCGCGCGCGTGGTGGCCAGCACCACGCAGGCGGCGAACCGCTCCTCGCCGTCGCGGCGGCCGGTGACGACCACACAGTTGGCCGACTCAGCCCCGGCGACCTGGTATTTCTCGCAGAACGCCGCCGTATCAGCCAGGTCCGGGTCGATCTCCGCGACGCCGATGCGATCCGCTCCGTCCAGCCCGGCGAGCGCGGCCACGACCGGCGCGGCCAGCAGATCGGGCCGGCCCGTCGCGGGCACGGCCGTCAGCACTCCAATGCTCAGCTCCACCCGGGCAGTCTAGGCGCGACCGGTGACGGCCGTGACGGCACAGTTATCCTTCCGGCATGCAGGAGCCTCCTGACATCATTCCCGGCACCGACATTCACCCTGGTAACGCCTCTGTCGCCGCGTTGCGGCAGGCGCTGGAGTCCGGCGCGGCAACCTCGGCCGGCCTCACCTCCTTCTATCTGGACCGTATCCGGCGGCTCGACCCGGAGCTGAACTCGGTGCTCACGGTCAGCCCGGACGCGCAGCGGCAGGCGCAGGCCAGCGACGACGCCCGCGCCGCCGGGCAGGCCCGCGGGCCGCTCGAAGGCATCCCGGTGCTGGTCAAGGACAACATCCAGGTCGCCGGGATGCCGACCACGGCGGGCTCACCCGCCCTGCTGGAAGCCGAGTCCGGCGACGCCTTCCTGGTCACCAGGCTGCGCCAGGCCGGCGCGGTGATCATCGGCAAGGCGAACCTGTCGGAGTGGGCCAACTTCCGCTCCACCCACTCGACCAGCGGCTGGAGCACGCTCGGTGGCCAGGTCGCCAACCCGCGCGGCCCGGGCCGCAACCCATCCGGCTCCAGCTCTGGTTCGGGCGCCGCGGTCGCGGCCGGTCTCGTCCCGCTCGCCGTCGGCACCGAGACCGACGGGTCGATCGTCTGCCCGGCGAGCGCCTGCGGGATCGTCGGCATCAAGCCGACGACCGGCCTGGTCAGCCGCTCCGGCATCGTGCCGGTCTCGCTGGCCCAGGACACCGCGGGCCCGATGGCAGGCTCCGTTGCCGACGCGGCGGCTCTGTTGTCTGTGCTCGCCGCCGCCGACCCGGCTGATCCCGCCGTTCATGATTTTCCGGGAAAAGAAACTCCTGGACGGTGGCCCCCGGGCAACTACGCGGGCTGCATGGACCCGGGCGCATTGGACGGGTCGCGGCTGGGCGTGTGGCGGGCAGTGTCCGCCGACGCGGGCGCGGCTACCGACGCCGTGCTGGACGCGGCCGTCGTTCTGCTGCGGGAGGCGGGCGCCACCGTGCTCGACCCGGTCGAGCTGCCCGGCACCGACAAGATCTGGGATCCCGAGTACCCCGCCCTTCTGCACGAGTTCAAGCGCGACCTGAACGCCTACCTGGCCGGCCTGGCCGGTGACCGGCACCCGGCGACGCTGACCGAGGTGATCGCGTTCAACCAGCGCAACGCCGACCGGGTGCTGGCCCGCTTCGGCCAGGAGATCTTCGAACGCGCGGACGCCTGCAGCGGCGACCCGGCCGACCCGGAGCTGGCCGAGGCACGCGGCGCGGCCACCAGCCTGGCCAGGGCCGCGCTGGATCAGCCGCTGGCCGGCAGCAGGCTGGACGCGGTCATCGCGCTGACCGCGAACCCCGCCTGGCTGACCGACTACGTGCTCGGCGACCACAACGTGTTCAACAGCTCGACGCCGGGCGCGGCAGCCGGATACCCCTCGGTCACCGTCCCGGCCGGAGCCGTGTCCGGTCTCCCGGTCGGCCTGTCGTTCATCGGCCCGGCCTGGAGTGAGCCCCGCCTGATCGCGCTGGCCTACGCGTTCGAGCAGGCCGGGCTCGCGCTGCGCTGACCGGCTCAGCCTGGCGGCTCCGCGGCGATCTGCTGGTGCGGTCGCGGGGTCAGACTCAACGGCAATTTGTCGCGATAACCTGGCACTCATGGACTCCTGGGGTGAAGTAAGCGTCCCTGAGCTGCCCGGATCCGGCCCTGAACCGCGGATCAGGGACACGGCCACCGGCGGGCTGGCCGTCGCGGCGCAGGGCCAGGTAGCGACGATGTACGCGTGCGGCGTCACACCCTACGACTCCACCCACATGGGGCACGCAGCCACTTACAGCGCGTGGGATCTGCTGCTGCGGTCCTGGCGCGACGCCGGCCACGAGGTGCAGTACGTTCAAAACGTCACCGACGTGGACGACCCGCTGCTGGAACGCGCCGACCGCGACGGCGAAGACTGGCGCCACCTGGCCGACCGCGAGATCGCCCGCTATCGCGGCGACATGGAGAGCCTGCGCATCGTGCCGCCAGCCCATCTGATCGGCGCGGTCGAAGCACTTCCGCTCATCGAGCGTTTCATCGGCCTGCTGGAGGGCCGCGGCGCCCTCTACGACCTCGACTCAGACCTGTATTTCACCCGTTCGGCCGACCCATCGTTCGGCTCCGTGTCCGGGTACGACACCAGGCTCATGCTGGAACTCTCGGCCGAACGCGGCGGCGACCCCGCCCGCCCCGGCAAAAAGGACCCGCTGGACGCCCTGGTCTGGCTGGCCGCCCGCCCCGGCGAGCCGTCCTGGGACTCCGCGTTCGGCCCCGGCCGTCCCGGCTGGCACGTGGAGTGCGCCGCGATCGCCGCCGAGTACCTGGGAACCTCGTTCGACGTCCAGGTCGGCGGCTGCGACCTGATCTTCCCCCACCACGAGCTGAGCGCGTCGCACGCCCGGGTGGCCCTGGGCGGTCATGGCGCACTGGTCTTCGCGCGCCACTACGCCCACTCCGGCATGGTCGGCCTGGGCGGCGAGAAAATGTCAAAATCCCTGGGCAACCTGGTATTCGTCTCGGACCTGGTGGCCGGCGGCACCGACCCGGGCGCCATCAGGCTGGCCCTGCTCGCCCACCACTACCGGGGCGACTGGGACTGGGCGGACGCCGGGCTGGCACTGGCGCAGCAGCGGCTGGACCGGTGGCGTTCGGCCGTATCGGCGGCCAGCGGCGCGGCGGACGCATCCTCGGCCCGGCGCGTTCTCGCCGAGGTACGCGAGCGCCTCGCCGACGACCTGGACGCTCCTGGTGCACTGGCTGCGGTGGACCGCTGGGCCGGCGCGGTCCTCGCGGGCCGCTCAGCAGGCGACGGCCAGCTCGCCTCGGTGGCCGATGGCCGTCTGGTCCGCGACACGGTGGACGCGCTGCTGGGCGTCGAACTCTAACGGTATTCCACAGGCCCGTTGCCCGGATTCCACAGGCTGAAAAATGCCGCCGCACCGGTCCTGCCCTCTCCAGCACGCTTGCGGTATGGACGAGAACACCACACAGCCCGCAACTCCACCGCCCGCCGAGCCGGGCCAGCCGGCGCCCAGCAAGCCTGCCCGCCGTGCGCCGGCTAAGCAGAGCCGGTCCAAGCCACTGCTGCGTATCGGGTCGCCAGACAGCGTGCTTGCCGTCATCCCGGGCCTGCTCGGCTTCCATCCGACCCGCAGCGTGGTCGTGCTCGGGGCAGGCCCGCCGCGCGGCCGGATCGAGGTTGCCTTCCGCTACGACCTGCCCGAGCCGCCCGACCCGTCCGGGGCCGCCAAGATCGCGACCCACGCCGCGTCGATCCTGGCCCGCCACCAGCTCCCGCTGGCGATCGTGGCCGGCTACGGCCCTGGCCCGATGGTCACCCCGGTGGCCGACGCGCTGGTGGCCGAGCTGCGCCGCGCGGACATCACGCTGCACGACATGCTCCGCGTCGAAAACGGCAGATACTGGTCCTACTCGTGCACCGATCCACGCTGCTGCCCGCCGCAGGGCGTACCCTTCGACCCCAGCTCCCACCCGGCCGCCGCAACGATGACCGCTGCTGGCAACAAGGCCCTGCGCGACCGGGCCGCCCTGGCCACCACGCTCGCCCCGCTCGGCGGGCAGACCACCGACGCGATGCGCCAGGCCTTCCGCCAGGCTGAGCGCCGCATCACCGACGCCATCCAGAAGCGCGGCCTCCCAGCCCGCAGGCACGACGCGGTCCAGCAGGTGATAGCCGACGGCCTGCGGGCGGTCAGCGAGACGATCGAGACCTACCGCTGTGGCGGCAGCGTCACCGCTCCCGACCGGATCGCCTGGCTGGCTGTGTCCCTCGACGACCTCCGGGTGCGGGACGACGCCTGGGCCCGGATGGCGCCCGAGCATGCCGGCGCACACCAGCGACTGTGGACCGATGTCCTGCGCCGCTCCCCGGCCAGGTACGTTCCTCCGCTGGCCTCGCTGCTGGCGTTCACCGCCTGGCAGTCGGGCAACGGCGCCCTGGCCAACGTGGCCGTCGAGCGGGCCCTGGCCGCCGACCCCGAGTACTCCATGGCCCTGCTCCTGCAGGAAGCCGTCACCGCCGGGATCCCGCCCGCAGCGGCCCGGCTGCCCATGACCCCCGAAGAGGTCGCGGCCAGCTACGCCGCTTCCGCAGACCCTGGCGGCTTCACCCCGCCGCCCACCAGCCGCAAGCCCGCAGGTGGCGCCCGCCGCCGCCCCTCCACCGGCCCACCCGGCCCGTCCGACCGCAACCGCCGCCCCTCCGGCAGCTCCCGCAGACCAGCCGACCGCACCAAGGGCCCAGGCCCACGGCCAGTCAGGTGACGGGCCTGGCTACCGGTGCATGTCCGGAGCGCTGGAGCCGGGCACGATGAGACCGGACTCGTAAGCCGTGACGACCGCCTGGGTACGGTCGCGCAGGCCGAGCTTGCTGAGGACGCGGCTGACGTGGGTCTTCACGGTCTCTTCGGTGACCACGAGGCGGTTGGCTATCTCCGGGTTGGACAGCCCCTCGGCGACTAGGCGCAGTACCTCGGTCTCGCGCGGCGTGAGCGCGGCGAGTGCGGCCGTGGCCGGGGCGGCTGGCCGGGGTCGCTGCCTGGCGAACTCGCTGATCAGGCGGCGGGTGACGGTCGGGGCCAGCAGCGCCTGGCCGGCCGCGATGACCCGCACCGCGTCGAACAGCCGCTCGGCGGTGACGTCCTTGAGCAGGAACCCGCTGGCTCCGGCACACAGTGCGTCGTACACGTATTCGTCAAGGTCGAAGGTGGTCAAGATGAGCACACGCGGCCCGCCGCTGTCCTGGCTGGCGAGCTGGCGGGTGGCCTCGATGCCGTCCATGACCGGCATCCGGACGTCCATCAGGACGACGTCGGGGCGCAGCTCGCGGCAGATGCGCACAGCCTCCGCCCCGTCGCAGGCCGTTCCCGCGACGGTGAAGTCCGGCTGCGTGCCAAGCAGCCCGGCGAAACCAGTGCGTACCACTTGGTGGTCGTCGGCAACCACGATCCGGACCGCCTGCGACTGAGCACCGAGCGAGTTGTGTGGTTGCTGGGTCATGTGCCTGCCTCTGCCTTGGCCGGGAGCTTTGCTTCGACCAGGAAGCCGCCGCCGGTCGCTGCTCCGGCACGTAGTTCGCCGCCGACGGCGGTGGCGCGTTCGCGCATGCCGGCCAGGCCGTGGCCACCGTCAGGCGGTTCGGGGGGAGGGCCGGGGCCGTTGTCGCGGATCCGGATGCGCAGGACGCCGGTGCCGTAGTTCAGCTCTACGTCCACGGCGGCCCCGGGTGCGTGGCGCCTTGTGTTGGTCAGGGCTTCCTGGACGATGCGGTAGGCAGCTAGCTCGACGCCGGGGTCGAGCGGGGCGAGCCAGCCCCGGACGATCAGCCTGGCGGTGGCCCCGGTGGCGTCCCGTGCGGCGTCGAGCAGTTCGTTGAGCTGATGCAGGCCCGGCTGCGGCTGCCGATCGGGGGTGTCAGCCCTGGTGTCTTCGCGCAGCACGCCGAGCAGACGGCGCATCTCGGTCAGGGCGGCGCGGGCTGTGTCGCCGATCGAGGACAGCTTGTGCGCTCCTGCGGCGGGCATGCCGGGGGTGGCCAGCCGAGCGGACTCGGCCTGCACGGCGATCATCGAGATGTGGTGGGCCACGACGTCGTGCAGCTCGCGGGAGATCCGGGCCCGCTCTCCGCGCGCCGTGTGCTCGAGCAGGCTGCCCGCGATGACCTCCCTGGCCGCGCTGTGCTCAGCGGCCTCGGTGCGCGCCCGCACGGCGATTCCCGCCCAGGCCGCGACCGGGGCCAGCGAGGCTAGCAGCACGGTCAGCGTCCAATTCTCGCCGCCGCCGCCCTGGTCGGCCAGTATCACCACGACGAAGGGCATGGCCAGGAGCGCCGCCAGCAACTGCGAACCACGGCGGCCGATCCGGTACAGGACGACGAGCTGCGCAGCCAGGCCCGCGATTGTCAGGGTGCGGAAGGGGATGATCGACAGCACAGTGGCCGTCGTGACGGTCAGGGTGGCCACGATCGGCTGCTCGGCCAGCAGGGCCACCGGAAGGGTGGTGAAGGCGGCGAGCAGCAGCAGGATGGGCACCGGGGCCGGGGGAGTGGCGCCTGCCCGCACGATGGTCTCGATCACGGCGAACAGGGTGAGCAGTGCGCCGCCGATCACGGGCGTGAGCTTCGCCTTGGTGCTCCGCTGTGCGATGGGCGCGAGCTTGGCCATGGTGATCCGCTGCAGGGTGTGTGCGACCTCGGCGGTGGTGACCCGGCGCTCGGTGGGCGTGAGCCTGGCTGTGGTTATCCGGCGGGCGGTGGGCGTGAGCCTGGCCGCAGTTGTCCGGCGTGCAGCCCGCCTGAGACTGCCGCGCCAGCCGCCTGCTCCGTCCACGTGTTCATTGTCGTCGCTGGCCGGGGACGTTGACGTCACCTAGGGGCGCCAATCCGGGCATCCCTCCTGCGAGGGATGCGAGCCTCCCATGTCCCCCCTGCCAGCGGTGCCGAAGACGGCTCGCCGGCGTGACGACGGCCCGGGCCTGCGATCCGTAGCGTTCCTGGCATGGAAGGAACCATAGAAGTCAGCGGGCTGCGCAAGCGGTTCGGCCAGACTGTGGCGCTGGACGGCATGTCCTTTAATGTCATGCCCGGCCAGGTCACCGGCTTCGTCGGCCCGAATGGCGCCGGCAAGTCCACCACGATGCGGGTGATACTCGGCCTGGATGCGGCCGATGATGGCACGGCGCTGGTTGGCGGGAAGCCGTACCACAGCCTTCGGCGCCCGCTGAATCATGTCGGCGCACTCCTTGACGCTGCGGCGCTGCAGCCGGGCCGGCGGGGGCGCAACCATCTGCTGTGGCTTGCCCACTCGCAGGGGCTGAGCGTCAGGCGGGTCGATGAGGTGATCGAGCGGGCGGGCTTCCAGTCGGCGGCCAAGCGGAAGGCCGGGGGCTACTCGCTGGGCATGCGGCAGCGGCTCGGCATCGCGGCGGCGATGCTCGGGGATCCGCCGATGCTCATGTTCGACGAGCCGTTCAACGGGCTGGATCCGGAGGGGACGGCGTGGATGCGCGGGTTCCTGCGGTCGCTGGCCGCCGAGGGCCGGGCCGTGCTGGTGTCCAGCCACCTGATGAGCGAGCTCCAGGACAACGCAGACCACCTGGTGGTGATCGGCCGTGGCAGGGTCATCGCCGACACCAGCGTGGCCGAACTGCTGGCGGCGGCGTCCCGTGACCGGGTCACGCTGCGCACGACCGCGCGTTCGGAGGCGATGACGGTGCTGTCGCACGCGGGCGCGACCGTCGCGGCCACCGGCACCGGCACGCTCACGATCTCCGGCCTGCCGGGCGAGCGCATCGCGGCCCTGCTCGGCGAGAAGGCAGTGCCGTTCTCCGAGCTGTCCGCGCACCGCGCGACGCTCGAAGAGGCCTACATGGAGCTGACCAGGGACTCGGTGGAGTTCCGCGCGGAGCCGGCCGGGCAGGAGTCACGATGACCGCGACGATCACGCCGTACCGGTCCAGTCAGCAGACTGCGCGGGACGGGTTCGGCCAGCTCCTGCGGGCCGAGTGGACCAAGCTCAGGACCGTGCGCGGGTGGGTCATCACCGTGTTCGCGGCGGCGGCAGTTACCGCGCTGGCTCCCATTGATCTTGCGAACCTCGCGCACAACAGTGCCCCGGTCTGCGATAACGGCGCGTGCCGGTCGCCGCAGAGCCAGGCTGCCCTGGCCGGGCCCGGTGGCGAGGCGGTGACCGACAACTTCTACTTCCTGCACCAGACCCTGGACGGCAACGGCAGCATCACCGTCCGGCTGACGTCACTGCGCCGCAGCGCTCCGGTACCGAATCCGCCGCCCGGCTATCCGCCGTTCCCCACGGTCCAGCCCTGGGCCAAGGCCGGGGTCATCATCAAGGAGAGCACCAAGCCCGGGTCGCCCTACGCGGCTGTCATGGCCACCGTGGGCCACGGAGTGCGGATGCAGTACAACTTCACCAACGACGTGGCCGGCCCACCGGGCACTGTGTCCCCGTCGTCGCCGCGCTGGCTGCGGCTGACCCGGGCCGGCGGCACGCTCACCGGCTACACCTCGGCCGACGGCACGCATTGGGCCGAGATCGGCACCGCCGACCTGGGCGGGCTGCCGCGCACGGTGCAAGCCGGGCTGTTCGTGACCTCACCCGATCCCGAGTCGGTGCAGACGACCGGCGGCAACAACAGTATCTTCATTCCCGGCCAGGCCACGGCCGTGTTCGATCATGTCGGGCGGACCGGTCAGTGGCCTGGCCCCGGCTGGAGCGCCCGCACGATTGGCCACGACGCCTTCGCGCTCATCGGCCCCCCGCCCCCCGCCCCTACGCCAGGGAAGCCTGGGCCGCCGCAGGACCACTTCAGTCAGTCAGGCGGCACGTTCACCCTGGCAGGTTCCGGCGACATCTCGCCGGCCGTACCGGTCGTGGATCCGGTCGAGGTCAGCTTCTTTGGCACGACCTTCGGGCTGATCGCGGCGATCGTCCTGGGCGCGATGTTCATAACCACCGAGTACCGGCGCGGCATGATCCGCACCACGTTCACCGCCAGCCCGCGCCGGGGGAGAGTGCTGGCCGCGAAGGCCATCGTGGTCGGCTCGGTCACCTTCGTCGCCGGGCTGATCGGCGCCCTCGTCGCGTTCACCGTAGGCCAGAAGATCATCCAGTCGCACGGCTGGGGGCCGCCGCAGTGGCAGGTGTGGTCGCTCACCAGCGGAATCGGTGTGCACGTGGTCGTCGGGACCGCGGCGATGCTCGCCTTGGCGGCCATCTTCGCGCTGGCTCTGGGCACTGTGCTGCGGCGCGCGGCCGGGGCTGTCACCGGTGTCATCGTGCTGCTCATCTTCCCGGTGATCCTTGCGATCGTGCTGCCGCTGAACCCGGCGAACTGGCTGATGCGGCTCACTCCGGCGGCCGCCTTCAGCCTGCAGCAGGCCCTGCCGCAGTACGCCCAGCACACCAACGCGTGCCTGCCCTACAACGGCTGCTACCCGCTGGCGCCGTGGGCCGGGTTCGCCGTGCTGTGCGCCTGGGCCGCGATCGCCCTGGGCGGTGCGCTGTTCCTGCTCAGGAGGCGAGACGCATGAGGGATGCCGTGCACGCCGAGTGGACGAAGCTGCGCACCGTATCCAGCACGGCCTGGCTCCTGGTGGCCTCCGTCGTGCTGACCGTGGGGATCAGCGCGCTGGCCACCGCGACGGTCAAGTGCCCCGCCTCGTGCAGTACGGACACAACCAAGCTCAGCCTCACCGGGATCATGCTCGGCCAGGCGACCGTGGCGACCCTCGCCGTGCTGGTGATGAGCAGCGAGTACAGCAACGGCATGATCCGCGTGACGCTCGCGGCGATGCCCCGGCGATCCACCGTGCTGGCCGCCAAGGCCGTCGTCGTCACCGCCGTGGTGCTCGTGGCTGGGATCCTCGCCGTGCTCGGCTCGGTGCTAGTCGCCCGGATGCTGCTGCCCGGCGGCGGATTCACCGCCGCGAACGGCATCCTCCCGCTGTCACTGTTCCACGGGCCGACATTCCGCGCGGCCGCCGGCTCGGTCCTCTACCTGGGCCTGGTCGCCCTGCTCAGCCTCGGCATCGCCAGTACCGTGCGGGAGTCGGCGGCAGCTATCACGCTCGTCCTCGGTCTGCTGTACATCTTCCCGGTCATCGGCGACCTGATCCTGAACCCGCACTGGCAGCACCGCATCGAGCGGTGGGCGCCGATGAGCGCGGGCCTGGCCATCCAGGCCACCCAGAAGCTCAAGTCGCTGCCCATCGGCCCGTGGCAGGGCCTCGCCGTGCTCGCCATCTGGGCCGTCGTCGCCCTGCTGGCCGGTGGCGTGGTGCTCCGGCTGCGCGATGCCTGACCGGTTTCTCAGCCAGCCGTGTGCGGCCCGCAGGCCGCGCACTCACCCGCCGCCGCGCATATCCCCGCCGCATAGTCACCCGCCGCACAGTCACCCGCCTATCGCCGCAGCGGCTCCCCGTCCGCCGGGACCTGCCCGGCCAGCAGGCGGCCTTCCGGGTAGAGCAGCGCGGCCGCCGGAAGCCGGCCGGGCCGCCCGCTGAGCAGCACGTGCACCTGGCCGGAGCCATTCCCCGCCGCGTCCGCATCCCGGCCCGGCTGGTCCGCGACACGCCGCAGCGCCTGCGCGGCGACCGCCGCCGCCGAGCCGAACAGCGTCACCCCGGGCAGCCCCACCCCGGCCAGGGCGGCGGCGATCGAGTCCGCGGCGAGCTCGTACTCGGTGCAGCCGAGCACGACGGCTCTGGTATCCGGCGGGGTCTGGGCCGCCGCGGCAGCGACCGCCGCGTCGATGCCGGCCTGGTCGCCCGCGTGGATCGCATCGGCCAGGCCGTGGCAGGCCACCTCGGCAACCGGCACGCCCGCCGCGAACCGCTCGATCAGCCCACGCTGGTAGGCGCTGCCGGTGGTGGCCGCGGTGGCCCAGATCGCGACCGGCAGCCCGGCAGCCGCCGCTGGCTTGATCGCCGGCACGGTCCCCACCACGGGAAGGCCAGGCTCGAACTCCTCGCGCAGCACGTCGAGTGCGTACACCGACCCGGTGTTGCAGGCGAACACGAGCACATCGGGCCGGTAGGCGCTGGCCGCCCGGGCGCAGCCCAGTGAGCGCCGGGCGATGTCGCCGGGCTGCCGCGGCCCCCAGGGCATCCCATCGGGATCCATCGACAACACCAGGTCCGTGCCGGGCCGCAGCCCCCGCAGCGCAGCCGCCGTCCCCAGCAGCCCAAGTCCGGAATTGATCAATGCCACGCGCACGATCCACAACTGTACCCATGGCGGCCGGTCATTTAGCCGGGGTAAGTAATCCATGTGCGTGGGCCGGGCGTCGTAAGTAATGGGTTTCGCACGGCCGGGTATGGAACCCGGGTACCGCGCGGTCCGGCGCGGAATCGAAGGGGGAGTCCGATGCGGGCGGTAACGCGGAAGACATGGCGTTCCTGGGCGGGATCCGGCGTCACGGCCGTGCTCGCCATGGCGATGGCGGGGGCCGGTGGGCCGGCGCTGGCGGGTGGTGGCGCCGTCCGGGCCGCCTCTCCATCGTGGCCGGTGGCCGGGCAGAACGTCTCCGACACCCACGATCAGCCTGATGAGACGACGATCTCGGCGGGTAACGCCGGCCAGCTCACCACGAAGTGGAGCCTGACCACGGCTGGCGACGTTACCGCCACGCCGACGGTGACCGGCGGGGCGGTGTACTTCCCCGACACGGGCGGCATGCTCTGGGCGGTGAACGCGGCCACCGGGAAGGTGATCTGGTCCAATCCGGTGTCGGCGTATACCGGGATAACAGGCGACGTTTCCCGGACCAGCCCGGCCATTACCGGGAACGAGCTTATTGCCGGCGACGGCTGGACCGGGAACAAGCTGACGGCGGGCGCCCACGTGTTCGCGGTCAGCCGGACGACCGGCAAGCTGTTGTGGCTGGACAGCGTGGACAGCAACGCTGCGTCGATCATCACCGGGTCGCCGGTCGTCTCCAACGGCGTCGCCTACATCGGTATCTCCTCCAAGGAGGAGAGCCTGGCTTCGCAGCCCGGGTACAAGTGCTGCACGTTCCGCGGCGCGATCGTCGCGCTGAACGTCACGACCGGGAAGATGCTGTGGAAGACATACATGGTTCCGTCCAACAACGGCGGCGGGGACTCCAACAAGCCTGGCTACTATTCGGGCAACGCGGTCTGGGGTTCGTCCCCGGTGGTGGACCCGGCCACCGGCATGCTCTACATCGGGACCGGCAACAACTACCAGGCCCCATCGGGCGTCTGCACCATGCCCAAGCAGAAGCACTGCAAGACGGCGATCAAGCCGGACTACTTCGACTCGATCATGGAGCTGAAGCTCAGCACCGGTGCCGTCGTCTGGGCTGACCGTACCAGCGTCGGTGACACGTGGGCCGGTGGCTGCACGGCGGCCACCTGCGGGCCCGACTTCGACTTCGGCTCCATGCCGAACCTTTTCACCCCCACCGGCAGCTCACAGCAGCTTCTGGGCATCGGCCAGAAGAGCGGCATCTACTGGGCGGTCAACCCGGCCACCGGCGCGCAGGTGTGGCACACCCAGGTCGGCCCCGGTGGCGCCGGTGGCGGGATCGAATGGGGGTCGGCCACCGGCGGTACCCATGTCTACTGTGCCGAAACCGACTCCCAGCACAAGACCTACACGGTGGGCGGCTCCGGGCCGTTCGCCGGGGAGAAGATCAACTACGGCTCGTGGGCCGCGCTCGACGCCGCCACCGGCACGATGCTCTGGCAAACCCCCGACCCGGGGAAAGCGACGGACCCGGGGTTCGTGACCGCTGCGAACGGCGTCGTCTACGTCGGCTCCAACGCCACCTCGGGCGACACCATGTACGCGCTGAACGCCAAGACCGGAGCGGTGCTCTGGTCGTTCGACAGCGGCGGGGCGGTGCGCTCGGGGGCCGCGATCGTCAGCGGCTCTGTCTACTGGGGCTCGGGCTACACCAACGCGCCCAACGACAAGTTCTACGCCTTCGGCCTCCCCTCAGACACGGCCCGGGCTTCGTAATCCTTCCAGCCGCGCCAAGGGGGCGTGTTCCAGCGGCTCTGGAACGCGAGGCGGCTGGTCCCGATTGTCGTCGTTGTGGCAGCGTCGACCGAAGAGTGTTTCGTGCTGGATGCCACAATCCGGGGCCTGCCTGGTTGCTGGGTGCGGGTGGGGTGCTGCCCTGGCCAGGGGCCGCACGGCGTGTGATGGGGCCGTGCGGGGACTGTGAGGGGCGTGTGCGGGGTCCGGGGATGCTGTGGCTGGCAGGTTGCCGGGGCCGGGGGGTGGGTGTGCTGTCAGTGGCTTGGGGCTGCCTGTGCCTGGGGTTCCGGATTGGTGGCTGATGGGTGGTCTATCCAGAGGTGTGGTTGCCCGGTTGGGGTGACGGTCAGGCCGAGGCGGTTGTATCCGGGCTGGCCGTGGTGGGTCCAGTGGTGGTGAGCGGTCTCGATTTCGTCCCATAGGTGGCGGGGGCCGCCTTGGTAGACCGCTGCGTGGGTGTCGTTGCAGTCGTCGGCGCAGACGGCTGCCCAGGAGTGACAGGTCAGGGAGTAGAACCAGGCGGTGAATTCGCCGTGGTTGCTGGTTGTGGTGGTGTGGACGACGCTGGGGACCAGCATGCCCACGACGAGCGCGGCTACGCCGTCTGGCGATTCCCAGAGATCGCGGGGCGTGATGGTGGCGGTGGATTGGTGGGTTCCTTCGGGCCATTTGCTGCCGGGGATGTAGGTGGTGTGGTCTGGCCAGGTGATGCGCTGGTGGCGGTCGTGCATGAATTCGGCGGGCCGGGTGAAGCGTCCGGTGGCGGTGCCGTCGGTGGCGACGGTGAGGCGGGCGACGGCGCCGAGGTTGGCGAAGTCAGTGGTCCAGGGGGCGACGATGACTGCGCCGGGCCGGGTCTGGCTGAGCCAGGGGGGCGGGAGGCGGCGGATGGCGTAGGTGGCTTGCACGCGGTCGTAGGGTGCTGTGGGTGTCCAGCCCTGGTCGCCGTCTGCGGTGATGATCTGGGCGCTGATCCCGGCGGCGGCCAGCCGTGTGGCGGCGGCGGTGGCGATGGTGGGGTCGATTTCGATGCCGGTGACGTTGCCTGGCCCGGCGCGGGTGGCGAGCAGGGCGGTGGTCCATCCGGTGCCGGCGCCGATGTCCAGTACGCGGTCGCCGGGCTGGGGGTCGAGGTCGGTGAGCATTCCAGTGACGAGGCTGGGTGTGCTGGCGGATGAGGTCGGGCCTGTGCCGGGGGCAGGGCCGGTGTGTGTTCCGTCGTCCCATTGGGTGACGATCGCCGCGTCGGTGTCTGCCCATTGTCGCCAGGCGTGCGGGTCGCTGGCCCGGTCCACGGTGTGGTAGTCGCCGGAGGCGGTGTATGGCCAGATCATGTCGGGCAGGAATCGCCAGCGGGGGACGGCGCCGAGGACGACTGCCCACCCTGGGGCCAGTTCGCCGGCTGCGATCAGGTCGCGGACCCAGGGTGGTGTGGTGGTCACTTCTCGCGTTTCCCGCCGCCGGGGGGTGCTGGCGTGTCCGGGCTCTGTGGTTTGGGTGGGTTTGGGTTTGGCGCTGGGGGGGCGTCGTGCTTCCCCATGATCATCAGTCCTTCCTGCTGGTCAAGTTGATGGTAACGGGTGGTGTGCTGGTGATTTGTTACTTGCCGGGCACGATGTGCTACCGGGTACTGGTGTGTGGTGGGCTGGTGTTCGGGTCATGGTGGGGTGCTGGCGGTCGTGGGTGGGTGAGCTGGGCGAGGACCTGGGCGGCTGTGGTGATGTCGTGGGCGGGCCAGGTGGTGGGCTGGCCGTGGTAGGTCCAGGTGAGGGTGTGGCCGTTGGTCCAGATGGTGATGTGGGGGAGGGAGAGCAGGGCGCGGTGGTGGTCAGCGGCGGTGTACATGGTGGCGGTGATGCCGAGGTTGCGGAGGTGGGTGGCGAGTTCGCTGATGACGTCTTTGGGCTGGTGCGGGGTGGGGGGCCGTGTAGTCAGGGGTGGGCTGGCTGTCTGGCCGTGTAGCCGGTTTGTGGTGGGCCTGGTGATGGGTCCGGGGGTGACGCCGTGCGGGAGGTAGGCGGGCGGGTTGGTGGCGGGGGTCATTGTGGGGTGTCCTGCTGGGGGGTATGGGCGGGGCTGACGAGTGCGCCGATGGCGTCGGCGGTGGCGGCGAGTGGGGTGGGCGGGCGGTGGCTGAATGGGGTGTCTGCCCAGCAGAAGCAGGGGGCGGTGGGTGCTGGCTGTGCTGGGCTGGGGGGCAGCGCTTCCCGGTTGACCGGGAAGGTGAAGTAGTCGGTGATGATCTGGGTGTGGAGATGGTCGGGGGTGGTGGCGGTTTCGGTGGCTCCTTTGCCGTCGCGGCGGCGGTACCACCACAGGCCCTCGTCGCAGCCGATGTGGTACGCCTCGTCCCAGTTCCAGCGCAGTGCTTCGAGTGCGGCTTGCTGGCCGGGCAGGGCCATGTTCCAGGTGTCGTCGGGCTGGCTGGTGTGCGGTGGGTGGGCTGGGCCTGCGTGGTCGCTGGGTACGGGTTGGCCTGGTTTAGTTAGCATTCCTGGCCGCCTCCGCTGCTGGTGGGTGGTTCTGGGGGTGGCTGCTGGTGGCCGGTGGGGTGGTGGCGTCGTGGGTGGCCGGGTCGTTGTGGGGGTGGGCGCGCAGTGCCCATGCGATCGCCTCGGCGGCCAGGGAGACGTTCCTGGCGGGGGCGATGGCCTGGGCGGTGTGCCACCAGAACTGGCCGCCACTGTTGTAGATCATCTGCGGGAGGATGGCGCCAGGGATGCACACGGCCAGGTAAGGGGCGGGGGGGATGATGGTGGCGTCGTAACCCCGCTGGATGAGCGCGGTGGCGAGCTGAGCCAGTTCCGCGCTGCTGTGCGTTTGGTCGTTCATGGTGCCGATCCCCCGTGTGCTGTTACGGCTGTGGCGTGTTGGGCCGCAGCGCGTGGC
>DASXMU010000399.1:0-5620 GCA_036495485.1 Streptosporangiaceae bacterium | reverse complement strand
TCCCGCTACTCGTTCGAGCTGAGCCTGGTCGCCCGCTGAGTGGTCGCCCGCCGACCGGCACGGCGCGGCTGAGCCTGGTCGCCCGCTGACCGGCCCAGCGAGGCGGTGCCTGGCCGCGCGCCGAGTGGCGCGGCGAGGTTGTGCGATATTGCGTTGACCGGCCTTCGCCGTGGGGACACGCTTGCCAGGGTGCGCGTCAATTTTGTAGGTAACCAAGATCATCTTGGAGGGATCGCAGGTTAGGGAGACCCGTCTGAGTGTGCGCCGCTGTCAGATGACAGGTGGTTACCGCCCTGGTCACCGCGCCAGTCGGCGGCGCACGGGGGCAGGATGTCCGCTGACCAGCATGGATGCCGTTCGGTCGGATTTGAGTGTGCGAGTACTCCTCAGACGATCGCTCTGACCAGCCATGATCCAAAACCACCTACATTTTTGACGTGCACCCAGCTTGCCAGAGCTGCGATGGCACTGTCGGTGGGTGATTCTAGGGTGGATCCGACAGTTCAGCCCAACCTTGAGATCCGTGCGGAGAAATGAGGCTGTGATGACAACGCTGCCCGACCGGCCGAATGCCGCGCTGCTGATCATCGACGTCCAGAACGGGGTGGTGGCCGGCAGCCACAACCGTGACGACGTGATCGCGAACATCAACACCCTGCTGGGCAAGGCCCGCGCCCAGGAGGTGCCCGTCATCTGGGTGCAGCACTCCGACGAAGGCCTGCCACGCGACAGCGAGGACTGGCAGTACGTACCCGAGCTGGTCCGCAGCGATGCGGAGCCACTGGTGCACAAGAGCTACGGCGACTCGTTCGAGGACACCGACCTGGAGGAGTTGCTCGCCAAGCGCGGCGTAGGCCGGCTCGTCGTCACCGGCGCACAGACCGACGCGTGCATCCGCTCGACCCTGCACGGCGCCTTCACCCGTGGCTACGACGTGACCCTGGTCGGCGACGCCCACACGACCGAGAACCTGACCGAGTACGGCGCACCGCCGCCCCACCAGGTGATCGCGCACACCAACCTCTACTGGAAATGGCAGAGCGCACCCGGCCGCAGCGGCGGGACAGTCGACACTGCGGACGTCAGCTTCGGCGCGAGCTAACTGGGTGTCGGCTGCTCGTCGGGTTCACCGCTTCGCGCGGGCCGACGTTCACCGCTTTCGCCCGCGTCCGTCTCGTGTCAGGCTCGGGGTATGCGTGGATGGAAGCTCGCGGCGGTGGCGGGTGGTGGCGCGGCATCGGTCTACTGGCTGGTGGTGCGCGGCGCCCTCACCCTGGACACCGGAATCGGCCGCAGCAGCCGCTCGCTCGGCCCGATGACCGTGCACATCGCGGCCGCGCGCCAGGTGGTCTTCGACGTGGTCGCCGCGCCGTACCTGGGCCGAACGCCACGGGCGATGGCGGCCAAGCTGGAGGTGCTGGAGCGGGGCAGCGACATGGTGCTCGCCGCGCACCACACGCCTGTGTTCGGAAGCCTGACGGCCACCACCGTCGAAACGGTCCGGTTCACCCCGCCGGGGCGGATCGACTTCCGGCTGGTCCGCGGTCCCGTCCCCGGGGTGGCCGAGACGTTCACGCTGGATGAGGAACCGGGCGGCACGCGGCTGACCTACACCGGGACGCTGGACAGCGACTTCTGGGCGGCCGGGCGCTGGTGGGGCGAGCGGGTGGCCCGGCACTGGGAGGCCACGGTCAGCGAGTCACTGCAGTCGGTCAAGGCCGAGGCCGAACGCCGCTCGGCACACCACAGGCCCGAGCCGGCCGCTGGCCAGCACGCATGAGAGCCCTGCCGCACCCGCCTGGCTGGATCCGGGCGATCGTTGCCGCCGCCCGCCCGGCCGATCCACGGTTCGCCGCCGCCATGGCCCGCCGCTGGGCCGAGCTGCCCGAGACCGCCCGCACCCCGGGACAGACCCTGGGCAGGCACGCCGTCGGCTGCGAGGGCACACACGGGATCTTCCCGCGCTGCAACCTGGCCTGCACGCCGTGCTACCACTCCAGGGACGCTAACCAGGTCCGGGTGGACGGTGCGCACACCCTCAGCGAACTCGAGGCACAGCTGAAACTGCTGCGCGAGGTGCGTGGGCCACGGGCGCACGCCCAGCTTATCGGCGGCGAGGTGAGCCTGCTCGACCCCGGCGACCACGCCCGCGCGCTGCAGATCATGCGGGCGCACGGCAGGGAGCCGATGAGCTTCACCCACGGCGACTTCGGCTACGACTACCTTCGCCAGGTCGTGACGAGCCCGGATGGGCGACGACGGTTTCGCCGGGTGTCGTTCGCGGCGCACTTCGACATGCTCATGTTCGGCCGCACCGGCATACCCCGCCCCGAGGACGAGGCCTCGCTCAACCCCTACCGGGCCCGGTTCGCCCAGATGTTCCGGCGGCTGCGCCGCGAGCATGGGGTGCACTCGTTCCTGGCGCACAACATGACGGTCACACCGGCCAACCTGAGCCAGGTCGCCGGGGTGATCAGGGACTGCCGCGCGATGGGCTACGGCATGTTCTCCTTCCAGCCGGCCGCGTTCCTCGGCGACGAGCGCCGCTGGCACCAGCCCTACCGCGACATCACCGGCGACCAGGTGTGGGCCGAGATCGAGCGCGGCGTCGGCACGAAGCTCGACTACCACGTCTTCGAGCACGGTGACGTGCGCTGCAACCGGGCCGCCTACGGATTCTGGGCCGGCGGCCGCTGGTACCCGGTGCTGGACGGCGACGACCCGCGCGACCTGCGGGTCCGCGACGCCTTCTTCCGCTACCTTGGCCCGGTCAGCTTCGGCGGCACCCCGGCCCCGCTGCTGGCGCTGCGGCTGGCCATCGTGGCCGCCCGGCATCCGGTGACGGTGGCCATCGCGGCGGGCTGGGCAGCCAGGACGGTGCGCCGGGTGACGCTGAGGCGACTGCTGGCCAACCGGGTAGCGCCAGTCAGCTATGTGATGCACCAGTTCATGGACGCCGGCCAGGTACGTCCCGCCTGGGAGCTGACCCAGCGCGGCCAGCTCAGCGACGACCCCGGGATCCGGGGCGTCCAGGAGCGGCTGGCCGCCTGTCACTACGCCATGGCCCATCCGGAGAACGGCACCCTGGTCCCGGCCTGCGTGCAGCACGCCCTGCTCGACCCCGGGGAGAACCGCGAGCTGCGCAGGCTGCTGCCGCTGGCCGAAGTCCGCGAAACCAACCGCCAAGGCTAGGTCACGGATGCTGGACTCGCGAATGCGCGCACTGCTGCGCCCGGCCCTGGACGCGGCCGGCCAGCACATCGCCCGGGCCGGCATCCCGCCCGCCGCGCTGACCGCCGCCGGCTGGGCAGCCGGAGCCGGTGCCTGCGTGGCCACGGCCCTGCGCGCCTGGCCGGTCGCGCTCGTCCTGTGGCTGGTCAACCGGCTGCTGGACGGCCTGGACGGCCCGGTCGCCCGGGCCGGGCGGCCCTCCGACGCAGGCGGGTTCGCCGACATCGTCGCGGACTTCAGCGTCTACGCCGGGATCATCCTCGGCCTGGCGATCGCCGTGCCGGGCGCGCGCCTGGCCTGCGTCGCGCTGCTGTGCTCCTACTACGTCTCGGGGACCGCGTTCCTGGCCCTGTCCTCGCTGGCCGAACGCCGCCGCCAGCAGTTCGGCGACGACCGCTCACTGCGGTTCGTCGGCGGCCTGGCCGAGGGCACCGAGACGATCATCGTGTACGTGCTGCTCCTGCTGCTGCCCGGCCAGGCGGTCATCATCGTCTGGGTGTTCACCGGGGCGGTCACGGTCACCGCCGTGCAGCGGGTCGTCATCGGCCTGCGGATGCTGGCCCAGCCCACGGCCGGAACGGCCGCCCGGTGAGCGCGCCGCCGTCCGGAAGGGACACGCTGGCCCACCGCGTCGACCAGGCCCTCGCCACCGCTGACCAGAGCGGACCGGGCCTGCGGCGCGGCAGCCTGCGCTTCGCGCGCACGGTCGCCTTGCCGGTTGGCATCCAGGGCCCGACCGCAGGCGTCATCATCGGCCCGGCCATCATCGCCGGGATCGTCGGCGAACCGGGCGCGCTGGCCCAGGCCCTGGCGCTGGTCGCGATGGGCTTCGTGGCCTATGCGTTCATCCGGTTCAGCCGCGCGTTCAACACCTCCGGGTCGGTGTACACGTTCAACGCCGCCGCGCTCGGCCCCGGGTACGGGTTCGTCTCCGCCTGGCTGCTGCTGCTCGTCTACGTCTCGTTCGCGGCAGGCGTGTACGCGTCCAGCGCGGACATCGCCCAGACGCTGCTGGCCTCGGTCGGCATGCATGTCGGCTGGCTCATCCTCGGGCTGGCCGGCGCGGCGGCGGCGCTGCTGCTGGCTTACCTGTCGATCGGCCTCAGCTCGCTGGTCATCCTGGTCTGCGAGGGCCTGGCGATCGCGCTGATCTGCGCGGTCGCCGTGGCCGTCCTGCTGGCCGGCGGCTACCACCACCACGGGCTCAGCGCGGCACCGTTCACCCTCTCAGGGGTGCGTCCCGGCGTGCTCACCCTGGGCGTCGTGGCCGTGTTCGGCCAGTTCTCCGGGTTCGAGGGCGCCGCGACGCTGGGCGAGGAGGCCAGGCACAGCACCCGGACCGTCCCGGCGGCTATCGGCTGGTCCCTGGCCGTGTCCGCAGCCGTGTACATCTTCTTCACCTGGATCGTCTACGCCGCGTTCCCGAGCGCGGCCGCCGTCGCCGCGAACCCGGCGCCGCTGGTCTCCGTGGCCGGGCAGTACCTGGGCTCCGGGGTCGCCAAGGCGGTCAACGCGGCCGGGCTGGTCAGCGCGTTCGGCGCCCAGCTCGCCTGCCTGAACGCCGCCTCCCGGCTGCTGTTCGCCCTCGGCCGCGAGGCCGCCGCCGGGCCGGGCACGAGCCTGCTCAGCCGGATCTCCCGCCGCCACGGCTCGCCGTCCGGCGCCCTGGCCGTGACCGGGGCCGTCAGCGTTGCCGCCCTGCTGGCCACCGGCTTCGAGCCCACCGCGACCCGCGCCGCGACGCTGATCATCCAGTACGGCGCGTACCTGATCCTCGGCGCCTACCTGATGACCGTGCTGGCCGCGCTCGCCTGGGCCTGGCGCACCGCCCGTAGGCCCGGCCCGCTGGCCGCCCTCGCGACCGGGGCCGCCATCCTCGGCGTGGTCATCTACCGCACGTTCGCGCCGCTGCCATCCGGCGTGTTCGGCTGGATCGCGCTCGCCGCCGCCGCCAGCGTGCTGCTGGGCGCCGTCCTGCTGCTCATCCCCGGCCTGCTCACCAGGCTGCGGCGCTCCCCGCTGCTGGCCGCCGCGAGCCCGCCGGAGCAGGCGCATAAATAGCGCCTGGAAATCCCGGATCCTGATCGCTGTAAGGGCGGCTGGGCGCCATTCGGGTAAATGCGGGCCCGCCATTCGTGGCTGGCTGCCGCGATTGGGTAGCTTGCTGTCGTTCGGGTAGATACAGGTCCCGCCGTTCGTGGCTGGCTGGCCGCGATAAGGGCGGCTCGCGTTCTGGGTAAATACCAATCTCGCCGTTCGTGGCTAGCTGGCCGCGATAAGGGCGGCGAGGCACCGTCTGGGCTCTTTCTTTTTCATAAAGAAATTAGGAACGGCACCATCGTGGTCGACGGCGGCAACGCTCACCTGGCTGCGCCGGATCGGCGGGGCT
>DASXMU010000398.1:0-2650 GCA_036495485.1 Streptosporangiaceae bacterium | reverse complement strand
GTCACCCAGCCCACCCCCGACACCAGCACCTGGACAACCCCGTCGGGCCGCACCCACTCGACCCACGCAACCGCATACGACCTTTAGCCGGGAATGCCTCAGCGGCTGAGGCGCCGGTAGCGGTGCAGGGATAGCGGGAAGAAAACGGCGGTAAGGAGCAGCGGCCATGCCAGTGCCATGCCGATCGCGTGGCTGGTGATCCACGAGGAACCAGCGCCGATCGGGTCTCCGAAGAGCTGGCGGGCGGCTGTGACGGTGGACGACAGCGGGTTCCACAGTGCGATGGCGCCGAGCCATGCGGGCATGGTAGAGACGGCGACGAACGGATTGCCCAGGAACCCGACGGGGAACTCCAGGGTCCGTGCGGCCGTGATCGCCTCGGGGTTGGGGTAGAACCGCAGTCCCAGGTAGACCCCCGCCCACACGAACGCGAACCGCAGCAGCAGGAGCAGGCCGAGTGCGGCGGCGGCGCGGGCCGCGCCGCGGTGCGGATGCCACCCCGTCAGGAACCCGCATCCGGTAAGCACTGCCAGCGCTGCTGCTGAGTTGAGCATGTCCGCGGCAGCCCGTCCGGTGATGACGGCCGAGGCCGCCATCGGCATGGAGCGGAACCGGTCGGTGACCCCGCGCGCGGCGTCCGCGCTGACGGCGGACAAAGTGGTGCCGATCCCGAACACCATGGTCATGGCGAACATGCCGGGCATGAGGAAGTCGCGGTAGTCACCGCCGCCGGGCACGGTCATGGCCCCGCCCAGCAGGTAGCCGAACATCACCACGATCATGACGGGGAACACCAGGGTATTGGCGATCACCGGGCCCGGCTGCCGCACCCAGTGGGCGAGGTCGCGGCAGGTGATGACCCAGGCGTCCCTGATTGCCCAGCCCGCCCGGGACAGGATTCCCCGCGGGAGCACGGGTGTGACAGTCATGGGGTGCTCACCCTGGCAGGCGCGGGGTGGTCCACGGTGCCGTCAGGTGGCGGCTGCTGCCCGGTCAGGTGCAGGAACGCCTCATCCAGGGTGGGCCGGCGCACGGCGATGTCTTCCGCCGTGATGGCTTCCTCCTGGAGCAGCCGGACGATCTGGGTCAAGGCGGCGAGGCGGCTGGTGACTGGCACGCTGAGTGCCCGGCGGTCATGATCGAGGCGCGCATCCATGCCGAGCCGGGCTTCCAGGACCCTGGCCGCGGGGAGAAGGTCGCTGGCCTCGCGCAGGACGACGTCGATCCGGTCGCCCCCGGCCCGCGACTTCAGCTCATCCGGGGTGCCCGCGGCGATGACGCGGCCCGCGGCGATGACCGAGACGGTACCGGCGAGCTGGTCGGCCTCGTCCAGGTACTGGGTGGTGAGCAGTACCGTCGTGCCGACGGCGGCCAGCGCGCGGATCGCCTGCCAGACCTCGTTGCGGCCGCGCGGGTCGAGCCCGGTGGTGGGCTCGTCGAGGAACAGCACGCGCGGGGTGACGATGAAGCTGGCTGCCAGGTCAAGCCTGCGGCGCATGCCGCCTGAGTACTGGCGGACCGGCTTGTCCCCGGCCTCGGACAGGGCGAACTGGCTGAGCAGTTCGTCAGCCCGGTGCCGCGCGGCGGCTGCGGGCAGGTGGCAGAGCCGCCCGAACATGACTAGGTTCTGGCGGCCGGACACGATCTCATCCACGGCGGCGTACTGCCCGGCCAGCCCAATGCGGGCGCGTACCTGGGCTGCCTGGCGGGCCACGTCGAACCCGGCGACCAGGGCGTGCCCGGAATCAGGGCGCAGCAGGGTTGCCATGATCCGGACAGCGGTTGTCTTGCCCGCCCCGTTCGGGCCCAGCAGGCCGTGCACCGTGCCCTGCGGCACGGCCAGGTCCAGGCCGTCGAGCGCCGTTGTTTCCCCGAAGCGCTTGCGCAGGCCCTCGCAGGCGATGGCAGGGGTGTCCACGACCGCACCTCAACTCTCTACACTGTAGGCAGTTTTAATTACCCTACGCTGTAGGGAGTTACGGGCGCAAGAACGGATCAGGAGATGCCTACCGAGTACAGCGGCACCGGAGACCCCCGGCGGACCATCGACCTGCTGTGGGGAGTTCACCGCCGCCGCAGAGGGCCCAGGCCCAGCCTGAGCGGGGAGCAGATCGTAGCTGCGGCCATCCAGATCGCCGACCGGGAGGGGCTCGGCGGCCTGTCCATGCGCAGGCTTGCTGACGAACTCGGCGTCACGGCCATGTCCCTGTACGGGTACGTGCCGGGCAAAGCTGAGCTGCTTGACGTCATGGCCGACCGCGCTTACGGCGAGATCACCCTTCCCGGTGTCCCCGCCACGACATGGCGTGCCCGGCTCGCCGCCCTCGCGCAGCAGCACTGGACGCTGCTGCTGTCTCACCCATGGCTGCTGCAGATCTCAGCCAGCCGGCCGCTCCTGGGCCCTGGCATGACCGCCTTGTATGACGCCGAGCTGACGGCAGTGGACGGGCTCGGCCTCACCGACATCGACATGGACCTCATCGTCAGCCTCCTCGACGACTACGTCCGCGGTGCTGCCCGGGGAGCCGTCGAGGCAGCCGGGGCACAGGACCGCACCGGCATGACCGACCAGCAGTGGTGGGAGACCTACGGCCCGCTGCTCGCCGAGGTTCTCAACCAGGCCAGCTACCCGGTCGCAGTCCGCGTCGGA
>DASXMU010000397.1:0-35066 GCA_036495485.1 Streptosporangiaceae bacterium | reverse complement strand
GCGCGAGGTCGAAGCCGCGTGACTTCCAGGCCAGCACGGCCACGGCGGCCAGCAGGTACCCGATGGCCGCGGCCGTGCCCCACAGCCAGTGCAGGTGGTTGCTGGTGAACAGTGCGACACTGCCCGCATACGCAGCGCACGCGATAAACAGCGCGACCGCCCAGCGGCGCGGGATCGTGGTCAGCGAGTGCCACCACGGCTGCCGGTTAGCCGCGCTCTTCCCCGGGGGCCAGGGCCTTACCCTGACCATCGACATGTGGGCCCCTCCACGAAAACGATCCTAACCAGCCGCACCTGTGACGCGCATGTGGGGAATCCCCCGTATCTCACGCCGGCCGGCCGGCCCCGGGCCCCGCACCGCCGGCCAGCATCGCCCAGCTGCTCAGGCTGTCCCAGCCGAACAGCGCCCACAGGTACCCGGCCAGCGCGATGCACACGAACGGCTCGATGCCCAGCATGCCGCCGAACCCGGCGACCAGCATCCTGCCCTCCCAGCCCAGGCCGGCCGCGGTCACCCGGTGCGAGGGCGCTATGTCGTGCCGCTCCCGCTGCAGCACATCGACGTGGTGCAGCGCGATGGCAGCGATCAGCACGTACGTGGCGGGCGCGGGCACGTTCGTGGCCGCGGCGACCGCGGTCAGGTACGCGTACTGGCCGGCCTGCAGCAGCGGCGGGACCAGCCAGTCGAACCGTCCGGTGTGCGGGCTCTGCGCGCCGAGCGCGGCGAGCAGCATGGCCACCGCCGGGGCCAGCAGCAGCGGCCCCGGCAGGTTATGCAGGCCGAGCGCGGCGAGCATGGCGGTGACGGTGATCCCGGCGATGGCGGGCAGCAGCGGCGGCAGCTGGCCCTGCACCACCGCGCCCACCCTGCTGGCCAGCGGCCCGTCGTCGCGGCTCAGCACCAGCGCACGGGCCGGCCCCCCGACGGCCCTGGTCCCGGGCGGCTTCGCAGCTGTCCCGGGCTCGCGTGGCCGGGTCACCGACCGCTCGGCGAGCACGTAGCCGAGCGCGACGGCACTCCAGCCGATGACCGCGATCAGCGCGACCCGCGGTCCCCAGGCAGCCGCCGTCACGGCGATCAGCAGCGTCCGCTCCGCGGCGGGCAGCGCGATGCTCTGCCCGGTCAGCCGCAGCAGCCGGTGACCGGTCCCGGCCGGGCGCGCGTTCTGGCCCGCCACCGCCGCGTAGCAGCCGTCGGCCATCTGCCGCACCGCCAGCAAGATCATCGCAGCGGTGGCGTACCCCCACGCGTGCCGTGGGCTCACCCCGGCCCAGCCGACGGCCAGCCCGGCGTACACCGCGTACTCGGCGGCCGCGCCGGACAGGGCGGTGAGCCAGCCGCCGAACGCGGCGGCGGCCCGGCTGCTCCCGGCCAGCCAGCCGCGCGCCTGCCGCAGCGGCAGCGCCACGCATATCAAGCCCGCCCCCGCCGCCAGCGAGGACCGGCTGCCGCCGGCGAACCAGGCCGCCGCGCAGACCGACAGCGCGAACGCCGCGACCGTGAAGGCGTTGGGGACGAGCCCGCGGACCGGCGCCCACCGGGCCATCCTGGCCGCCACCGGGCCCACCACGAACGCCGTCAGCAAGCCTGGCTCGGGTGGGGACACGGGTGGCCGGCCCGGGCCAGGGCCGCGGGCGCCCCGGCCCCTGGCGGTGGCCGTGGACCCGCGGCCCTTCCCGGTACCGTTTCCATTCCCGGTGCCAATGCCAGCAGCGGTGCCATTGGCGACGCCGGCGCCATTGCCGACGCCGCTGGCATTGCCGTTGCTGTTGCCGTTGGGCGGCGCCACCCGCATGCCGTGGCCGTCGAGCGCGACCACCCGGACGCCGTTCCCGGAAATGCACTCGATCAGCGAGTCCACGGCGCTGTCCAGATCGCCGCTCACCCTGGTCCGGCGGGTCATCCGGCGCAGCGACACGCGGCCAGCCTGGCCTGGCCCCCGGGCGGCACGGCCCTGGCCCCGGGCGGCCCGGCCCGGGTGCTGGCCCGCGGCGATCGTGGCGGCCAGCGATTCGGCGGCGTCAGCCACGGCCGGCAGGTCCCTGCTCGCCACGAGCAGCGCGCCGTCGGTGGTCAGCGCCGCGGTGCCGGTGCCGCCGAGCAGCGCGGCCAGTTCCGCCCGGGGGGTGGCGAGTGCCCGGGCCGAGGTGCACACCAGCACCGGCTCGCCGGTACCCCGGGCGATCGCGGCGACCGCCCGCAGCCCGTCCGCCGCGTCCGTGCACATCGCCACGTCCACCTGGCGCACGCCGGCCGACATGAGGCGGTCACCCATGAAGTCCAGCCACGGGGCGCCGACGGCCGGCCCCTCGCCGGCCCGCTGGTACGGGTGGGCCATCGCGGACAGCCGGTCTGGCGCCGCCGCGAGCAGCAGCGCCACGGTCATGAGACGGCCTCCCACTGGCGAGCCACGGGCCGGACAAATGCAGTGGCCTCGCCGACGGCTGGAATGCTGTGCCTTGCGAACGTGCTGTGCTGTTACGAACGTGCTGTGCCTGACGAATGCTGTGCCCGATGGACGTGCTGTGCCTCGCGCACAAGCCGCGTTATCCGCTCGCCACCCGGTTGCGCATAACGCCGGCTGCGATTCAGCGTACCGGCGTGCGGCGCGCGCGCCCCGGAGGCTGGCCGTCACACCTGCGGGAACGGCGCGGAACACGGCAAGTGGAAATGATCATGGGCTAGCATGCGCCCGTGCGTGAACGCGATACCGGGCAGACGGCCGCGGCGGTGGTCCTGGCCAGCGGGTCGGGGGTGCGGGTCGGCGGCGAGCGGAACAAGGTCTACCTGCCGCTGCTCGGCCGGCCCGTGCTGGCCTGGTCGCTGCTGGTCTTCGCCGGCATCGCGGAAATCGGCCGGCTGGCCCTGGTGGTGCGCCCACAGGATCTGGACCTGGCCCGGCAGGTGCTGGCCGACGAGCTTCCCGGGCAGCCGGTGGACATCGTGCACGGCGGGGCGCAGCGGCAGGACTCCGAACTGATGGCGCTGCGCCATCTGGCGCCGGGGATCGAGTCCGGCCAGATCGGCACCGTGCTGATCCACGACGCGGCGCGGCCGCTGGTGACTCCCGGCCTGGTGGCGGCGGTGCTGGCGGCCGCGGCGGAACCGGGCGGCGCGGTGCCCGGGGTGCCGCGTGAGGGCGTGCTGATGGCCAGCCCGGACGGCACCCTGGCCGAGGCGGACCTGGGCACGATGATGGCGATGCAGACCCCGCAGGGCTTCCCGGCCCGGGCGCTGCTGGCCGCCTACGAACGGGCGGCCACGGACGGCTTCTACGGCACGGACACCGCCGCCTGCGTGGCCAGGCACACCGGTATCCCGGTCCGCTGCATCCCGGGCGACAGCCGCAACATGAAGATCACTTACCCGCATGATCTGGCGGTCGCGGCCCGGCTGGTGGACGGTGTCGCCCGGTGAACCACTCAGCCAGCCCGTCCCGGCGCACGGTAGCGGTGATCTACGCCGGGGACGGCGACACCCAGGCGGAACCGGGAGGCCCAGAGCCGGGAGAGTCAGGACGGCCGGGAGAGCCAGGACGGCCAGGGACGCCTGCAGGAGCGGATCTGCTCGCCCCGCTGGCGGGACGGCCCATCGTCGAGCACTCGCTCGCCGCGTTCGCCGCCGCGCCGGGGGTGGACGAGGTGATGCTGATCGCCGGGCCGGCGCTGGCCGGGCGCACATATCATCCGGCACCGGAGATCGCCCGGGCCGCCGGCGGCAGGGCCCGGTCCATCGCCAGCGTCCTCGAGGTGCTCACCGCCATCGGCCCGGCGGACGAGTGCGACGTGCTGATCCACGACGCCGACCATCCGCTGATCGGCCCGCGTGTCATCGCCGACTGCCTGGCCGCCCTGGCAGACAGCGAGGCGGTCTGCGCGGCGGTGCCGGCCTCGGACACGATGGTGGCCGTCGAGGAAGGCGTCATCACCGACCGGCCGCCGCGTGACAGGCTCCGCTACCGGCAGTACCCGCAGGGTTTCCGCCTGCCGGTGATCCGCCGCGGCTACCAGCTAGCGCTGGCCGATCCGGCGTACCGGCAGGCCGACGACTGCGCGGTCGTGCTGCGTTACCTGCCCGCCGTCCCGGTGCGGCTGGTCGCCGGCAGCGAGCAGGGGTTCCGGATCACCAGCCAGGCCGACCTCGGCATCGCCGAGACCCTGCTCGGCGGCTGACCCGCGCCGGCGGCCAGCCGCCAGCGCCCGCGGCCAGCCGCCGGCGTGCCCCGGCCAGCCTCACAGGGCCGCGGTCAGCGCTTCATCGCCTGCTTGATCAGGGTGCGGCCGAAGTCCCACATCAGCCCGCTGCCGCGGCCGGCGTCGTCCATCACGTCGGTGAACGCGTCGGAGAACTGCTTGATCTCGGTGTCGCCGATGGTCAGCGTGGGCAGCAGCTTGATCACTTCGTCGTGGTCGGCGGCGACCTGGGTGAGAATATGGTGCCGCTGGAACAGGAAGACCACGATCATCTGCGCGAACAGCCCGTGCCTGGCCGCCTGGAGCATGTTCCAGCCGGTGCGCAGCTTGAGCGACCTGGGCTTGCAGAACTCCATGCCGATCATCAGCCCGCGGCCCCGGATCTCGCCCAGCAGGTCGTAGCCGTCCACCATGCCCGACAGCGCGCCCATCAGCGCCGCGCCGGCCCGCTCGGCGTTCTCGGTCAGCTGCTCGTCGTCGATGACGGCGAGCGTGGCCAGCCCGGCGGTCATCGCCATCGCGTTGTGCCCGAACGTGGAGTCGTGCACGAACGGCCGGTCCATCGAGGAGTAGACCTTCTGGAAGATCCAGTCCTTGGCCAGCGTGGCGCCGATCGGGATGTACCCGCCGGACAGCGCCTTGCCCGCGGTGACGATGTCCGGCTGCACGTCCTCGTGCTGGTAGGCGAAGAAGCGGCCGGTGCGGCCCAGCCCGGTCTGGATCTCGTCGCAGATGAGCACGGCGCCATGCTCGTGCAGCAGGTCCGCGGCGGCGGCCAGGAAGCCGGGCGGCGAGATGTGCACGCCCTTGCCCTGGATCGGCTCGATGAGCAGGGCGGCCACGTCCCCGGCGCGCAGTTCGCGGGCCAGCGCGTCCAGGTCGCCCAGCGGGATCCGGCCGTCGGGCAGCAGCGGGTCGAAGCCACGGCGGAACTCGGGCGAGCCGTTGACCGACAGCGAGCCGAGGGTCAGGCCGTGGAAGGCGTGGTCGCAGTAGAGGATCCTGGTCTTGCCGGTGGAGTACCTGGCGAACTTCAGCGCGGTCTCGACCGCCTCGGTGCCGCTGTTGCAGAAGTAGGCACGGTCGAGGCCGGGGGCCTTGGCCAGCAGCCGCTCGGCGAGCAGGCCGGGCAGCAGCGCGCAGTCGAACTGAACCAGGTCGGCGACCTCGGCGTCGAGCAGGTCGTGCAGCGCCTTGCGGATCACCGGATGGTTGCGGCCCATCCCGAACACCCCGAAGCCGGTCAGGAAGTCGGCGTACCTGTTACCGTCCCGATCCCAGAGGTAGCCGCCCTCGGCCTTCTCGTAGACCTTGTCGAACCCGATGACGTGCAGCATCCGCGACAGGTGTGGCTTGAGGTACTTGTCCTGCAGCTCGTAACCCTGGCCCGCACGCTCGGCCAGCAGGGACGTCAGATCGAATTCCATGCCCGCCAGTGTCTCACTCAGCTTGCCGCTACCTGTTCGAGCCCGGTCCAGACCATGTCGAAGTGATACCGGACCACGAACGTGAAGTAGGCGATCATCCCGGCCCGCAGCATGTTCCCCGCTCCCGCCGTCCAGCAGTAACCACCCACTGCGGCCGGGCCAGGACGCTCAAGGGTTCGCGTGAGCGCCTGGCCCAGCCGTGACTGTTCGGTTAACACAAAGCTCTTTGAAATTTCGGCGGACGGAACCTTATCCGGCAGGAAGCGGGGGGACGGCGTTGGCCTTCACGACCTGCGAGTAGAAGCGGGCGCTGGCCTTGGGGATGCGGCGCTGGGTGGCGAAGTCGACGTAGACGATGCCGAAGCGCCGCTGGTAACCGCAGCCCCACTCGAAATTGTCGAGCAGCGACCACACGTAGTAACCGGCCAGGTTGGCGCCGTCCCTGATCGCCCGGGCGGCGGCGTCCAGGTGCTCGTGCAGGTACTTGACCCGTTCGACATCGTTGACGACGCCTTCGGGGGTGACGTAGTCCTCGGCGGCGCAGCCGTTCTCGGTGACGTAGAGGTCCAGCCCAGGGGCCTGCTTGGTGAGCCTGAGCAGGTGCTCGTAGAGCCCTTCGGCATCCACGAGCCAGCCCATCGTGGTCACGTCGAACTGGGGCGGGCGGTACTCCACGACGCCGGGCGGCAGCCCGGAGCGGGACTTGCGCTCGTGCTGCCTGAGGTCCTCGGCGTCGCCGGCCCGCAGGTAGACCGAGGCGTAGTAGTTCACGCCGAGGAAATCGATGGGCTGGCTGATCGCGGCCATGTCGCCGGCCTCGATCAGCGAGTCAGGGGGCACCAGCGCGGCCGACGCGTGCTCGGGGTAGCGGCCGTCAAGCAGCGGCTCGAGGAACATGCCGTTCAGTTCGGCGTCGATGATCAGCCGGGCCATCTCCAGGTTTTCAGAGCGGACGTCCCCGACCACCTGGACCGGGTGGGAGTCCAGGGTGATGCCGATCTCGCTGCCCTGCGGCAGCACGCCGCGCATGGCCGCCACGGCGAGGCCGTGGCCGAGCAGCAGATGGTGGGTGGCGGCGGCCGCTGCGTCCCCGTCGTGCATGCCCGGGGCGTGCTCGCCGGTGCGGTAGCCGTGGCTCTCCAGTACCTGCGGCTCGTTCAGGGTGATCCAGCGGGCGACCTGGCCGCCGAACTCGGCGGCCATCCGCGCGGCGTAGTCAGCGAACCTGTGGGCGGTGTCGCGGGCCGCCCAGCCGCCCTCGTCCTGCAGGCCCTGCGGGAGATCCCAGTGATGCAGCGTGATGGCGGCGGTGATGCCGTGCTCGGCGAGCTTGTCGAGCACCGCCCGGTAGTAGTCGATGCCGCCCTGGTTGAAACTTCCCTTTCCGGTGGGCTGGACCCGGGGCCAGGAGATCGAGAACCGGTAGGAGCTCAGGCCCAGCGAGGCGATCAGCCCGGCGTCCTCGCCGTAGCGGTGGTAGGAGTCACAGGCGATGTCGCCGGTGTCGTCGCCGTGCACGTTGCCTGGCACGTGGCTGAAGATGTCCCAGGTCGAGGGACCCTTCCCGTCGGCGTCCGGGGCTCCCTCAATCTGATAGGCCGCCGTCGCCACCCCCCAGGCGAACCCCGGCGGGAACTGCAGGGCTCCGCCGGTACCGGACGCCATAGTCGTCATCGAACCCTCCTTGTGTGTTGTTTACAACTTGTTAATCACCCAGTGCGATGCCGTGGCCACCGAGGGGCTTGACGGCGGTAGTGCCGAGCCTTAGTGTAAGCGCTTAGATTTAAGGATGTAACCGCTTAGATCATAAGAAATCCCACTACGTGGGGATGTGATTACGGATGGCGCTTGCCGATCGCGGCGGGAGCGTGGTGACTCTCTATGACGTCGCGCGGCTGGCCGGCGTCTCCACCGCCACGGTCTCCCGGGTCGTTCATGGCCAGGATCGCGTACGGGAAGCAACCCGGGCAAAGGTACAGCGGGTGATCGAGCAGCTCGGCTACGTGCCCGACAGCGCGGCCCAGAGCCTGTCCCGCCGCCGCAAGGACGTCATCGGCCTGGTCACCATCGAGCGCGAGGTCAAGCAGTACGACATCGAGAACATGGGCCTGCTCTACTACGACGAGATCCTGCGCGGCGTGCAGACCCGCATCAGGGACGACCACCGCTGGTCACTGCTGATCGCCACCCTGTATGAAGAGGAAGAGCGGGACTATCCACGGCTGATATCGCTCACCGGCAAGGTCGACGGGCTGCTGATCGGTGAGGGGATCATCCCGGGCGCGCTGCTGGCCCGGCTGACCGAGCGTATCCCGGTCGTGATTATCGCCGGTGATCCCGGCAAGACCGATGTAGTGAAGGCGGACAACCACTCCGGCGCGACCGCGCTGTTCACCCACCTGGTCGAGGAGCACGGCTGCCGCCGGTTCTTTCACGTGGACGGGCCGGCCAACGTGCCGGACGCCAGGGAACGCAGGTTCGCCCTGGGGCAGGTGCTCGAGTCTCATCCGCAGTGCGGGCTGATCGGCTCCTACCGCGGGATCCTGAGCGTGCAAAGCGGCGAGGACGCCGCGAACGCGCTGCTCATCAGCCACGGCGAGGCGCTGCCCGACGCCATCGTCTGCGTGAACGACCAGATGGCCATGGGCGTGCTGCAGGCCTTCGCCAAGGCCGGCGTGCGGGTTCCCGAGGACGTCGCGGTGACCGGCTTCGACGACATCTACCCGTTCAGCCTGAACGACTCTCCGCTCAGCACCGTGCACCAGCCGATGCGGCTGCTCGGCGAGCGGGCCTGCGACCGGCTGCTCGACCGGATCGCCCGGCCAAACCTGCGGCGGCGGGTCGAACTGCTGCCGACCGAGCTGGTGCTGCGGTCAAGCTGCGGCTGCCCGCCCGGCGTCATGACCCGGCGCCCGGTGCTGAAGGTCAAGGCAGCCCCGTCCCCCGGCCGGCCGGCCGCCAACGGCCAGGCCCACGGCAACCCCAGCAGCCCGGCCGGCCGTCCCGGCTGGGCCGCCACGAGCTAGGAGCCGACGATGCCCTTCATCCTCCGCCGCTTGGCCTTCTACGTGGTCGCGGCCTGGGTGGCGCTCACCGTCAACTTCTTCATCCCCAGGCTGATGCCGGGCAACGCCGTCCAGGACATCATGTCGAAGTTCCCCAGCCTGCAGCCCTCGGCCTTCCGGGCGCTGCAGGCGATGCTCGGGGTCAGCCATCCCGGCTCGATCTGGCATCAGTACGGGTCGTACCTGGACGACGTCGTGCACTTCAACTTCGGCACCGACGTGACCGAGTACCCGGCCAGGGTGTCCACGCTGCTCGGCCAGACGATCCCGTGGACGCTCGCCCTGGTGGGCACCGCCACCGTGATCGCGTTCTTCCTGGGCACCGCGCTCGGCATCGTGGCTGGCTGGCGGCACGGCGGCTGGCTGGACCGGGCGCTGCCCGGGCTGATGTTCCTGCAGGCCGTGCCCTACTTCTTCCTCGCGCTGATCCTGATCGAGGTACTGGCCATCCACATCCACGCGTTCCCGATCGCGCAGGGCTATGGCCAGGGCCTGATCCCGGGCTGGCACTGGGACTTCATCAGCAGCGCTGTCTATCACTCGCTGCTGCCGGCCTTTACCATCGTTATCACCTCGGTGGCAGGCTGGATGCTGCAGATGCGCAACGTGATGATCACCACGACCGGCGAGGACTACGTGCTCGCGGCGCAGGCCAAGGGCCTGCCCACCCGCCGGGTCATGTTCACCTACGCGGCGCGCAACGCGCTGCTGCCGCAACTGCAGGGCTTCGGCCTCGCGCTCGGGTTCGTGGTGTCAGGGGCGATCATCATGGAGATCGTCTTTTCCTACCCGGGCATCGGCCTGCTGCTGCTCAACGCCGTCAGCTCGAACGACTTCCCGCTGATGCAGGCGATCTTCCTGGTGATCACCTTCGCCGTGCTGCTGGCCAACCTGATCGTCGACTTCGTCATCGTGGTGGCCGATCCGCGCGCCCGGATGAGAGAGGCCACCCGATGACCGTCTCGCTGCCCGTCATCGCCGACCCGGCCGCGCTGACCGAGGATCACCCTCATCGCCAGGGACTGTGGCGGCGGCTGCCGGTCAAGGCCAAGGCGGGCGCGGTCCTGCTCGGCGTCTTCGTGCTGGCGGCGATCATCGGCCCGCTGGTCACGCCCTATGACCCGTCGTTCCAGAACACCGCACCGAGCCTGTCCATGCACGGGCCCTACGCGGCGCACCTGCTCGGCACCACGCAGACCGGCCAGGACGTGCTGTCCCAGCTGCTGGTCGGGATCCGGCTCACCCTGGAGCTGGCGTTTCTGGTCGGCGTCGCGGCCACGGCGCTGTCGGTCATCGTCGGCGTGTCCGCGGCCTTCCTCGGCGGGGTGTGGGACGAGCTGCTGTCGCTGGTGTCCAACGTGTTCCTGGTGATCCCGGCGCTGCCGCTGCTGATCATCCTGCTCGGCTACCTGCCGCAGAAGGGCCAGCTGGCGACCATCCTGGTGCTCAGCGTGCTCGGCTGGCCCTGGGGGGCGCGGGTGATCAGGGCGCAGACGCTGGCCATCCGCAACCGCGACTTCGTCGCCGCCGCCCGGGAGACCGGCGAGCGGACCTGGCGGATCCTGGCCTTCGAGATCGTGCCGAACGAGGTCAGCCTGATCGCGGCGAACTTCGTGAACACGGTGCTCTACGCGGTCGGCGCGTCGGTCGCGCTGGCCTTCATCGGCCTCGCCGACCTGAACAGCTGGAGCCTGGGCACGATGCTCTACTGGGCGCAGAGCCAGCAGGCCCTGCAGCTCGGCGCCTGGTGGTGGTTCGTGCCGCCCGGGCTCGCCGTGGCGCTGATGGGCACCGCCCTGGTCCTGCTGAACACCGGAATAGACGAACTCGGGAACCCCCGGCTGCGGGACGCGAGCCACGCCAACCGGATCGCCGGGCGCAGGCTCCATCCCATGGCTCCGACCCCCGTGCTGCAGGCGGCCGCGCCGCAGCGCGGCGCACTGACCCGCTTCGCGCACTCGTTCTCCCGCGCCTCACTGCTTGACCAGCGGGAAGGGAGCCGGTGACCGCCATGAGCCACAGCCGCGAACGGGCCAGCACCGAGCCCGTGCTCAGCATCCGCGACCTCTCGGTCGTCTACCGCACCCCGGGCGGCGACGTGCGCGCGGTGAACCGGATGAGCCTGACGCTGAACCCCGGCGAGGTCGTCGGGCTGGCCGGGGAGAGCGGCTCGGGCAAGTCCACCCTCGCCTACGGCGCCTGCCGGCTCCTCAGGGCGCCCGCGCTGGTCACCGGCGGCAGCGTCCGGTACTGCGGGCGGCGGATGGCCGACCCGGTGGACATCATGCGGCTGCAGCCCAGTGAGCTGCAGCGGCTGCGCTGGCGGGAGATCGCCATCGTGTTCCAGTCCGCGATGAACGCGCTGAACCCGGTGCTCAACGTCGAGGACCAGATGCTCGACGTCATCTACGCCCACCTGAAGATCTCCCGGGCGGACGCGCGGGAGAAGGTGGCCTCGCTGCTGGACCTGGTGGGCATCCCCCGCTCGCGGCTGCGCAGCTACCCGCATCAGCTCTCCGGTGGCATGCGCCAGCGGGTGGCCATCGCGATGGCGCTGGCCACCGATCCTGAGGTCGTCATCATGGACGAGCCGACCACCGCGCTGGACGTGGTGGTGCAGCGGGACATCCTGGCCCAGATCGTGGAGCTGAAGGAGCGGCTGGGCTTCTCGATCCTGTTCATCACCCACGACTTCTCGCTGCTGCTGGAGCTGGCCGACCGGATCGCGGTGATGTACGCGGGGCAGCTCCTCGAGGCCGGCCCGGCCGGTGAGATCCACCGTGAGGCCGCGCACCCCTACACCAAGGGCCTGATCAACTCGTTCCCCTCGCTGCGCGGCGCGCGCCGGGAACTGGCCGGCATCCCCGGGTCGCCGCCCAACCTCAGCGACCCGCCGCCGGGCTGCCCGTTCCTGCCCCGCTGCGGCTACGGCACCGACGCCTGCACCAGCGTGGACATGAGCCTGGCCGCGGTGGATCCGGCCACCGGTCCCGGGCACGTCACGGCGTGCCCGTTCGTCCGGCCCAGCACACCGGTGCCACCAGGGCCACCGCCAGCGGCGGTGCTGGCCGAAGACGAGCCCGAGCACGCGTCCGAGCGTGAGGAGCTGAGGTCATGAGCAGCGCTGCGGCCACCCCGGCGGTCTCGCCCGTGGGCGCCGGGCAGGGTACCCCGGCGATGCAGGCGATCTCGCTGAACAGGGACTTCCGGCTCGGCCACGGCCAGGTGCTGCACGCGGTGCGGGACGTCTCCTTCGACCTGTACCGGGGCGCGGTCGTCGCGCTGGTCGGCGAGAGCGGGTCGGGCAAGTCGACGGTCGCCAGGCTGCTGGCCGGGCAGGAGCGGCTCACCTCCGGCTCGGTCAAGCTGCACGGCAAGCCGACCGACCTGTCCGGCAGCCGGGCCTTCCGGCAGCACAAAAGCGAGGTGCAGCTCGTCTTCCAGGACCCGTTCGCGTCGCTGAACCCGGTGCACACCGTGCGCCACCACCTGGAGCGGCCGGTGCGGCTGCACCAGCACCCGGGCTCCAGGGACGCGGTGGCGCAGGAGATCACCGGCCTGCTGGAGCAGGTGCGGCTGGTGCCGGCCGGGCAGTTCCTCGGCAAGTACCCGCACGAGCTGTCCGGCGGGCAGCGGCAGCGGGTCAGCTTCGCCAGGGCGCTGGCGGCCAGGCCGAGCGTGCTGCTGGCCGACGAGCCGGTGTCCATGCTCGACGTGTCGATCAGGCTGGAGATGCTGAACCTGCTCGACGACCTGCGGCGGCGCTTCAAGCTGGCCCTGCTGTACATCACCCACGACATCGCCTCGGCACGTTACTTCGCCGACGAGGTGCTGGTCATGTACGCGGGGCAGATCGTCGAGCGCGGGCTGGCCGAGAACCTGACCCAGCACCCCGCGCACCCCTATACCCAGTTGCTCATCGCCTCGGCGCCCGATCCGGACAACCTGGGCAGCACGCTGCGGGCCGGCGTGGCAAGTGCCGTAGGGCATCTTTCCGGCGAGGCAAGCACTGCAGGGCATCTTTCCGGCGAGGCAAGCACCGCCGGGACCCGCCCGGCGGGCGCTGCCACCGGGGCGGCCGCGCCTGAGGGTGGCTGCCCGTTCAGCCCGCGGTGCCCGTTCGCCGACGACCGCTGCCGGGCCGAGGCACCCATCCTGCAGCCCGTCGCCACCGGCCGGGAGGCCGCCTGCTGGCACCTGGACGTCGCCGCCCCGGACGTTCTGGCCGCCCGGCTGCCCGGTGAAACCACGCGCCTCCAACCACGGCACCCCAGTCAACAGGGGGGTGAGTGACCAGCTAGCCCCTCCTATCCCCCCACCCGCCTATTTTGATCTTTCGACGACAGGAAAGACGGAATGATGAGGAGACTGCTAAGTAACAGAAGGCTCATGGCTGTTGCTTCGGCCGGCGTTATCGCCATTGGGATCGGCGCGTGCGCGTCGTCGCCCTCGAACAGTAGCTCGTCAGGCAGCAACTCCAAGGCCTCAGGCTCGACCACCCTGGTGATGGAGAGTTCGCCGGAAAGCACGATCACGCAGGCGTTCAACCCGTACGTGCCCACCCAGGCCGCCTACGGCATGGGCGCGACCGGGCTGATCTACGAACCGCTGATCCAGTTCGACATCGCCGCGCCGCCGAAGTACTACCCGTGGCTGGCCACCGGCTACACCTGGTCCAACGGCGGCAAGACAATCACATTCGCTATCCGCACCGGTGTGAAGTGGAACAACGGCACGCCGATGACCCCGGCCGACGTCGCCTACACCTACAACCTGATGAAGGCGAACGCGTCCATCAACTCCGGCGGGCTGGCCATCTCCAGCGTGAGCACGAGCGGCAGCAACGTGACGCTCACCTTCGCCACACCGCAGTACACCAACCTGGAAGAGATCGCCGGCGTCGCGATCGTGCCCAAGTCGATCTGGAGCAAGGCCGGCAACCCGGCCACGTTCGCCGACGCGACCCCGGTCGGCACCGGGCCGTACATGCTGGGCAGCTTCACCCCGCAGGGTTACACGCTGGTGAAGAACCCGCACTACTGGCAGGCATCGATGGTGAAGGTGCCGAAGGTCTACTTCCCCGTCTACACCTCCAACACCGGTGCGCTTGACGCGCTGTTCTCCGGGCAGATCGACTGGACTGGCAACTTCATCCCCGGTCTGCAAAGGCAGTTCGTCAACACCTCCCCCGCCTTCCATCACTTCTGGGAGGCAGCGGGCGGCACCAACAGCCTGATGCCGAACCTGAACAAGTGGCCGACCAACCAGCTCCCGGTGCGGCAGGCGATCAGCCTCGCGATCAACCGCACGGTGATCGCTTCCGAGGGTGAGGCCGGCCTGGAGAACCCGGTGCTGAACTCGACCGGGCTGACCCTGCCGACCTTCAGCCCGTGGAGCGGGCCGGTCGCCTCGATGACCAACTCGGCCACCGCCGACCCGGCGGCCGCCGAGAAGGTGCTGGAGAAGGCCGGATACACCAAGGGCAGCAACGGGTTCTTCGAGAAGGGCGGCAAGCCAGTCGCGCTCACGATCGCCGACCCGACGGCCTACACCGACTACGCCGAGGACGACTCCATCGTCGCCCAGGAACTGCGGGCGGCCGGAATCGACGCGACGTTCCAGGGCCAGGCCGTCACCGCGTGGAGCACCAACGTCGCCAGTGGCAACTTCCAGCTGACCATGCACTGGTCGAACGGTGGCATCACCCCCTACAACATGTACAACGGATGGCTCAACAGCTCGCTGGCCACCGGCTCGGCCGCGACCGGCGACTACGAGCGGCTGAATGCCCCGGCCGTCAACGCCGACCTGGCCAAGCTGACCGGGGCCAGCACGGTCGCCGACCAGACCACGGCACTGGCGCCGATCGAGCAGTATGTGGCCGCCAACCTGCCGATCATCCCGACGACAACAGCCTCGGAGTGGTTCGAGTACAACTCGCAGCACTTCACCGGCTGGCCAACCCAGCAGAACCCCTATGACACCGGCCAGCCCTCGGGCAGTAACAACGGCCCGGGCTCCGGCAGCGACGAGGTAGTGATCCTGCACCTCCAGCCGCGCTGACCCGGCGCCTGACACCACGTCCGCCCCTGGCTGCCTTCCAGGCCAGGGGCGGACGCATGTCCTGCGGGATCACGACAGCCTTGCGGCCTTGCCGATGAGCTCGGTGAGGCGCTGACTGGAGACTGCGCCGATGATCCGGGCGGTGATCCGGCCGGCCGGCGAGATCACCAGGGTGCTGGGGAACGCGGTCGGCGGGATGAAGCCCCTGAAGGCGGGGGCGATCCGGTTGCTGGGGTCGTAGAAGCTCTGGTAGCTGATCCGGAAGTGCTTCATGAAGCCATGGGCGCTGGCCGTGCTGTCGGCTACATCCACGCCGAGGAACACGACCTTCGAGGTGGCGAAGTGCCGGGCAATCGCGGAAAGGTCCGGGGCTTCCTGCTGGCAGACCGTGCACCACGACCCCCAGAAGTCCAGCACCACCGCGTGGCCGCGGTAGGACGCCAGGCTGAGCTTCCCGCCGCCGAGCCGGTTGCCGCTGATCGCCGGGGTGCGCAGTGCACTCGCGCCGGTGAAGACCGTCGTGCCCGGGGTGCCGGCGGCCGTGCTCGCGGTCTTGCTGGCGCTGGGCCCCGAGGTGCAGCCAGCCACCAGGACGGCCCCGGCCGCGATCGCGGCCAGGCCACGCACCAGGCGAACCCGCCACGCCCGTACCGGCATGCCCCACATCCTATGGCCCGGCCTGCCGGCATCGCCTGCTGGCTAATGGTCAGGAGGCCTTGAGCGACTTCAGGGCGGCGGCGACGCTGGCCTCGCTGGCGGGCTTGGTGATGCCGAGGGTGGCCAGGACTCCGCTGCCGTCTTCCTGCTCGAGCAGTGCGAGCAGGAGGTGCTCGGTGCCGACGTAGTTGTGGCCCATCCGCACGGCCTCGCGGAACGTGAGTTCCAGCACCTTCTTCGCCGCGGCGTCAAAGGGGATCAGCGGGGGCGGCTCGGCGGCCGCCGGCGGCAGCGTCGGCGTCACCACCTCCCTGACCCGGTCCAGGGTCACGTCCTGTTCGGTGATCGCCCTCGCGGCGAGCCCGCCAGGCTCGGACAGCAGCCCCAGGATCAGGTGCCCCGGGCCGATCTCTGCGTTGCCAGCGCTGCGGGCTTCCTCCTGGGAAGCCATCACGACGTTCCTGGCCCGGTCGGTGAAGCGGCTGAAGCCCTGGGTGTAGCCCACAAAGCCCTCGATGTCCGATGGGCCGGCCGGGCTCTTGGGGACGAAGCGCTTCTGCGCCGCCTGCTTGGTGACCCCCATGCTCTGGCCAATGTCGGTCCAGGATGCACCCGAGCGCCGCGCCTGGTCGACGAAGTGGCCGATCAGATGGTCGGCCAGCTCGCTCAGATGATCGGCGGCGAGACATGCGTCGGTGAGCTGTTCGAGCGGGTCGGTGTGCACCTTCTTGATGACCTCGATCAGGTCGTCAAGCCGCACCGGGGTGGGCATCTGCCGTGGTTCAGCTGGATTAGTCATGCGTCAACCATAGGTTGACCATCAGCCTGTCGTCAACTCAAAGTTGACGCCTTCCAGCAGTCCCAACCCGGTCGATGTGACATGGCCCGCGTCCCAGCCCCGTCAACGTGGACGTTGACGGGGCTGGCTGCGATGCCGATGCGCGGCGCGTTACAGCCCGGGGTCCTCCAGCATCTCGGTGACCAGGGCCGCGATGGGCGAACGCTCGGAGCGGACCAGGGTCACGTGTGCGAACAGCGGATGCCCCTTGAGCTTCTCGATCACGGCGACCACTCCGTCGTGCCGGCCCACGCGCAGGTTGTCGCGCTGTGCGACGTCGTGGGTCAGCACCACCCGCGACCCCGCGCCGATCCGGGACAGCACCGTGAGCAGGACGCCACGCTCCAGCGACTGGGCCTCATCCACGATCACGAAGGCGTCGTGCAGCGAGCGGCCCCGGATGTAGGTGAGCGGCAGCACCTCGAGCATGTCGCGGTGCAGCACCTCGTCGATGACGTCCTGGGTGGTGACCGCGGACAGGGTGTCGTAGACGGCCTGCGCCCAGGGGTTCATCTTGTCGGCCTCGGTGCCCGGAAGGTAGCCGAGGTCCTGGCCGCCCACCGCGTAGAGCGGGCGGAAGACCAGCATCTTGCGGTGCTGCTTGCGCTCCATCACGGCCTCGAGCCCGGCGCACAGCGCGAGCGCCGACTTGCCGGTGCCCGCCCGGCCGCCCAGCGAGATGATTCCCACCTCCTGGTCGAGCAGCAGGTCGAGCGCCACCCGCTGCTCCGCGCTCCGGCCATGCAGGCCGAACGCTTCCCTGTCGCCCCTGACCAGGCGCACCGATTTGTCCGGGAGAACCCTGCCGAGCGCGCTGCCGCCCGGCGCGGACAGCACGAGCCCGGTGTGGCAGGGCAGCTCACGAGCTTCCTCGCAGTCCAGCTTCCCCGTGTCGTACAGCTCATTGATCTGGTCGGCGTCCACGCTGAGCTCGCGCATCCCGGTCCAGCCCGACTCGGCCGGAAGCTCGGCGCGGTACTCCTGGGCTGGCAGCCCGATGGACGCGGCCTTCACCCGCAGCGGCAGATCCTTGCTGACCAGCACCACGTCTTCGCCCTCGGCGGCCAGACTGCGCGCGACCGAGAGGATGCGGGTGTCGTTGTCGCCCTGCCGGAACCCGGCGGGCAGGACCTGGGGGTCGGCGTGATTCAGCTCGACCCGGAGCGTGCCGCCCAGTTCGCTGATCGGCAGGTCGGTGTCCAGCCTGCCATGCTTGATCCGCAGTTCGTCCAGGTAACGGAGCGCCTGGCGGGCGAAGTACCCGAGCTCGGGGTGATTTCTTTTAGCTTCGAGCTCCGTGATGACCACGATCGGCAGTACGATGCGGTGTTCGTCGAAGCGGGTGATGGCCGCTGGATCGGCGAGCAGAACACTGGTGTCGAGGACGTAGGTTCGCTGGCTGGCGCGGGTACGCCGGCGAGGACTCGAGGGACTAGGCACACGCTCTCCTCTGGGCACCGCATGCGGCGACCGCTCGGACACAAACGTGTCGGTTGGACCGGGCGGCCCCAGAAGGACCGCGCACCGGCCCTCCGGTCATCTCGCCTGCGTGCCATGACACGAAGCTCGAGGATTGGCAGGGCCTTTCCCGGGGGGCGACTACTTGCCGCCCATTACCACTGAAGGTACCCGCGTTCGGGCGCTTTAAGGAAGTACCGGGCCGGCAAGTCCAGGTCAGATGCCGAACCAGCCGGTGAAGCCTGCATATGAACGCAGCACTTGATGGAAATCGGCCTTGCGCAAAGCGGGCCAGCAGGCGTCGGGGAAGTTAAATCACGGCCGTGGCAGGCGGCTTGGTGCGCGGCGGCGAGAATGAACGGGTGCTTGACGATGTCATCGGGTGGCTGGTCTGCCCGTACTGCGGAGGCGGGCTGAGGCGCGAAGGCGGCTCGCTGCGGTGCGGGAATGGGCACACCTTCGACATCGCCCGGCAGGGTTACGTGAGCCTGCTGCGGGCCGGCGGCGGACCAGCGCGGGCGGATACGGCGGCGATGGTGGCGGCGCGGGCCGGTTTCCTGGCGGCGGGCCACTTCGGCTCGCTGGCCGAAGAGGTGGCCGCCGTGCTGGCCGACGAACTCACGGCCGGGCCCGGGAGGGTACCTGAGTCCAGGTCTGCGGCCGAGCCCGGGAGCGTGGCCGGGCCTGGGAACGTGCCCCAGGCTGGATCCGCGGCCGGGCCTGGGTGTGTGGTTGATGCTGGCGCGGGGACCGGGTATTACCTTGCGGGCGTTCTCGGGCGGCTGCCCGGGAGGTTTGGCCTGGCGCTGGATGCGTCGAAGTTCGCCTTGCGGCGGGCGGCCCACGTCCATCCCCGGGTGGGGGCCGTGGCGTGCGACGTGTGGCAGCGGCTCCCGGTGGCCGACCACGCGGCCGTGGCCGCGCTCAGCGTGTTCGCCCCGCGCAACGGGCCTGAGCTGCACCGCATCCTGCATCCGCACGGCAGGCTGCTGGTTGTCACGCCGCTGCCGGCGCACCTGGGGGAACTGATCGAGCCGCTTGGCATGCTGACCGTCGGCCCGGACAAGGATGAGCGGCTGGCCGGGAAGCTGGGAGCGTACTTCGGGATTGTCAGCCGGCGTGAGCACGTCGCGGCGCTGCAGTTGCGCCACGAGGCGCTCCGCTTCCTGGTGGCGATGGGGCCGAGCGCCTGGCATGTGGACCCGGCGGAGACGGCGGCCCGCATCGGCCTGCTCCCCGACCCGATGCGGGTCACGCTCGCGGTGACGATCTCCGTTTACCGTGTCAGGGGCCCGGCGGACGAGCCGCCGGGCCCCTGACGCGCTGTGCCTTATACAAAGTTCGCGTTATGCAAATTACTTGCCTGGTGACCGTCCGCTGACCTGGCCCGATCGCGATTTTGCATAACGCTCACTGGTGCTGGTTAGCCGATCGATTTGATGACGGCGTCGTCGAGGCCGGTGAACGAGGCCAGGTATTCCTTGCGCTCGCGCTTGAGCCTGCTGACCATCTCGTTGTATTCGTCCATCCGGCCCAGGCGCTCGTACAGCCGCCGTGGCTGCAGGATCTCCGTGTCGTCGATGCCCGGCACCGACTCGGCGATCTCGTAGCCGAAGTCGGGGTCGGTGGTCCACTCGATGGTGCCTTCGGCGATCGCCTGGACGAGCGCGGACGAGTGCGGGATCTTCACCTTCTTGGAGCCGGGGTGGCCGTCGCCACCGCCGACCCGGCCGGTGTTGAGCACGTAAACCTCGAGCTCATGGCTGTCCAGCAGCTCGAGCATCCGGTTGCCCATGTCAGCCATGTCCCGGGGGAAGAACGGGTTGGTGCCCGGCACCCGGAGGAACTTGCCCTCCTCATCCTTGCCGCCCGCCGAGGTTCCGGTGGTCTCGCCGAGCATGAAGTAGGCCGCCGCCTGGGCCCGGTCGAGCCTGGCGACACCGGGGACGATGTTCTCGTTCTTGTTCAGGATGAGCAGGATCTCGGCGGCGCCCACCTCGTTCGGCGGCCACGGGTTGACGTAGGCGAATGGCCAGGTGGTACGGCCGTTCTTGGTGTAGGAGGTGTCGAAGAAGTCCACCTTGCCGCCGGCGTCCACCGACACGTTCTCCAGATAGGCATCCGGCTTGGTGGTGGCGTTGTAAATGGCGGGCTCGAAGTCCGGGTCCAGCCCGAACGTCTTGGCGAAGCAGCCATTCTCGGTGGTGTAGACCTTGCCGCCGGGCATGAGCGCGATGAAGTCGTCCTGGGCCGGCTTGCTGTTGAGCTGGCTGGTGAACGTGGTGGTGGTCTTGCCGGTACCGGACAGCCCGACGATGAGCACCGTCCTGTTCCGCCCGCCCACCGGGATGACCTTGCAGCCGGCGTGCAGGGACAGCCCGCCACGGTTGTAGACGATGTTGTTCCACATCCGCAGGCCGCCCTTCTTGGACTCACCGAAGTAGTCCGAGTTGAGCACGCGGGTGATGTTGGCGTTCAGATCGACGGCGATGAGCCTGTCGCTGGGGTAGCCGGGGGCGGCGAGGTTCGGCGTGTAGACCACGGTGGTGTCCGGCTCCCACGTGGCCGGGTCGTAGCCCGCCTCATCCACGGGGTAATAAAGCTGCTTTTGCATTCCGGCTACATTTGCATTAGCCGCCTCAATGATCAGGCGTGCCTTTGTGCGGAATGCTGGATCCGACCCGATATATCCATCGACGACCACCACGTGAGAACCGGTGATGTAGTCGTCCTGCATCGCGGCGATGCGATCGCACTCTTCCCGGGTGATCGTCTGCTTGACGGCATTGGTCGAGTCGTCCACGGTGAAGGTAGATCGCGTGCTGCGCGAATCCACACGTGCCTTCACCACCACGTTGCCGAACTCAGTGACCTGGCTGTTCGGCATTTTCTCGGTCAGTTCGCGCAGCCGTTCCGTAGCCGGATTCCACTCCACCGACGCCGCGTTCACCTCATACGCCACTACTGCTCCTCCCAGTTCGCGCCCCACCCGCTCGCTGCCGGACGCGGTGCGGCCGGCGCTGACGTACGGGATTTCGGGAGTGTACCCCGACAACGCAGCATCAATTATCCCAGCCTCGCCTGGGTGTTACCCCAGGTCGGCTGGGGTCAGGGGCGCTGGCGCGACAGCGGCGGGGCTAGCTGGGGCGTTTTCCGCGAGCCGGGAGCCCCGCTGCCAGGGAAATGCGGATGTGGTTTAGACCAATTGCCAGTCCGGAAACTGACCGAATTGCATCGGCCCGCAGATCACGGAATGGGCCAGAATCCCGATAGGTGTGACATATGTCACAGGGCGCCGTGCGCCGCCATTCGCTTCCTTGGGCGCTCAGCGTGCGCCGTTAGGCCGGTGGGCCGCTTTGAACGCGGGAGCCAGAGGGTTATACCTCCCGGGCACCGGGGCCCTCAGAGCGCACCTGCTCGACGTGCCGGAGCGCCTCGCGCAGATCCGCCAGCCACGAGTCCTCGTGCTCGCCGACCAGTTTGACGCACCAGGCGAGCGCCTCACTCCTGCTCCTGGCCACGCCCGCGTCCACGAGCGTGTCGAGCACCAGGCGCTGCGGCTGGCGCAACCTGGTCATCACGGGAACCGAGAGCGTGGTGAACATCACGGTCCGCCCGCCGCAGGTGACACCCCAGGACACCTTCCGCCCGAACCTGTGCTCGGCTTCCCTGGCGATGTGGATGCGCTGGTCCCTGGTGTCCTCGCGGAACCTGCGGATCCGGCCGTCCACCGTCTCGGCCTGCTCGGCATCGGTGGCCCCAGCGTGCGCCTCCGGGTCGGTCAGCTGGCCGATCACCGTGATCTCCTCGCGGTCCAGGACGATCTCGGCCGCGGACGTGAACCAGTCGCCGGGGAGCCGGCCGGTGAACCAGCCACGCACTTTCTCTTCGGGCTCGGTGTCCCTGCCTGCCTTGTTTCCGTGATCTGTAGTCATGTAATGATAATTACACTCTTTCGGAATCCGGTCAAGGCACCGTGGAGCCTGGCCTGGCATGCTGTCGAGCCCGCCCGGCTCCACCTAGCCAAGGTGGTCGATGGCACATCGACACCACGGGGTGGCGGTCGATGGCACATCGACACCACAGAGGGAGCACTGAGCGGGTGCGTTACGCAGTAGCTGCCAGGCGTACGACTGGGCCGAGCAGCCAGGATTGCCGCGGTACTGGCCTAGTCCGGGAGCTCTGGCTAGACCGGGGAGTGCTGGCCTAGACCGGGAACTCTGGCCTAGACCGGGGAGTGCTGGCCAGACCGGGGAGTGCTGGTCTAGACCGAGGCGGCTACGGACGCGGCGATCTGCGGGTCCACCCGGACCGCCCCGGCGAACTCCGGGCCGAGTACCACGGGCACGACCTCCACGTCGAGCCCGGGCTCGGGCGCCTGGATCATCATCCCGTGCCCGAGGTAGATGGCGACGTGGGAGATGTAGTGCGGGTCGGTCGGGTCGGTGTGATAGAAGAGCAGGTCGCCGGGCCCGGCCTCGCTGAGCGGCACCGCGGGCCCGGTCAGCGCCTGATCCGCGGCCACCCGCGGCATGACGATGCCTGCCTGCGCGAACGACCATTTCACCAGACCGGAGCAGTCGAAGACCCTGGGCCCGCTGCCGCCCCAGACGTAGGGCAAGCCGCGTCTGCTCAGTGCCGCGTTGAGCATGGTGGACAGTTGCGCGCTGGTCAGGGTCGGGTACCCGTTGATCTCGCGGGCCGACAGGCCGCTGATGACGCCGGCCGCACCCGAGGTGCCCGAGGCGTCGATCTGCGACACCAGCGGCTCCGCCGCGGCATCCTTCGGTATCACCCGCGCGATCCGCTTCATCAGGGCGCTGAACCGGTCGTGCGGGGCGCTGACCACGATCGCGTTGCCGGCCGGGAAGCCGAGCGACCGGGCCACGGAGCCGGACACCACAGCGTCGACCCCGGTGATCCCGACCGTGGCGAAGCTGCCGACCCGCAGCTTCTCCTGCTTCACCCCGGCCACGCTGACCATGCCGCCGAGCGGCAGCCGGTCAAGCTTGCCCATCGTGTACGAAACGGCGATGGAACCATCGGCCACGCTCTGCCACAGCCGGCCGGCTTCCGCTGTCGGCCGCGCGGCGAATGACCGGAACGTGGATGGGTCCACGCCAAGCACCGCCGCGAACTTCCCGTTCACCCGGACCCTGGCCGCGTCGATCGACTGGACCCCGGTTACCCCGCCCAGCCGCGCGATCGCCGCCACGGTAGTGCGCGGCAGCGACCTGGGGGCCACCACAAGCAGGTCAGCCGGCCGCAGCGCACCCAGCGGGGCAACGGTGGGCCGCCGGGAGGCGAGCAGTGCGACCGGGACGGCGAACTTCCCCGGCCGGACCGCGTCGAGCCCCGGTGCCGGGCCAGCGCCGATCAGGTTCCGGCCGAGCCCGGCCGCGAAATGGTGGGTCACGGCGGGCTTGATGGGGCTGGGGTGCCCGGCCGCGACTGGCCTGGCGGCCGAGGACGGCCCCACCACGGTCGCTGCCAGCAGGGCAAAGATCGCTGTGACCCCCGGAACCAGAAAGCGAGTCCTGTGGTGCACAGCACTCCCTTCGGCGGGTATGTCGTCACACCGCACGTCGACGGCCTCTTGCGCCCACCATGCCAAAAAGCCTACCCGCACGTCCATAGCGTGCGGAAAAGTGATTTATTCCGTGCCGGAAAGCGCAGACGCCAGTTCGGCAATGCCGGTGATGGGGGCACGGCAGGTGAAATTCCGGCAAACGTAAACGGCCGGGGCGCCATCGACCAGCCCGCGTCCGGCCAGCAGCGGCACCGTGGACTCGCCGGTTCCATCGCCCAGGGCGACGACCGCACCCGGCGATGTGCCGCCAAGCGCGGCGGCATGGAGCGCGGCCGTCCCCGGGTCACCGGGCGGGCCTACCACCGCGATCTCGGCCGGCCCGGCCAGCAGCGCCTCGGCCACGGCGAGCCCGGTGCCCGCCGCCCTGGGGTACTGCTCGGCGAGCGCACCGAGCGGCTCGAGGACGGCGATGGCGGCGTCCCTGTGGCGGGCGGATCCGGTCAGCGCCGCGTAGCTGAGCAGCGCGCCGGCCACCGCGAACGAGCCGGACGGGGTGGCGTTGTCCATCGGGTCCGCCGGGCGGTACAGCAGTTGCTCGCCGTCGTCGGCGGTGTCGAAGAACCCGCCCTGGCCGTCGGCGAACCTGGTGAGCGCGGTCTCGAGCAGCCGCCCGGCCAGGTCCACCCACCTGGCCTCGCCGGTCACACCGGACAGGACGAGGAAACCGCCGGCCACACAGGCGTAGTCCTCGAGCAGCCCGGCGCCCGGCCCGGCCACGCCATCGCGCGAGGTCCTGACGATACGGGCGCCCGGCCCCCCGGCGGCGTCGATGTGCACCCGGGCGAGCAGTTCGGCGGCACCGGTGGCCACCTCGATCAGGTCCCGGCGGCGCAGCAGCAGCCCGGTCTCAGCCAGCGCGGCGATCGCCATGCCGTTCCAGGCCGCCACGACCTTGTCGTCCCGGCCGGGCCTGACCCGCTCGGCGCGGGCAGCGAGCAACGCCGCACGGACCCGGGCGAACCTGGCCTCCTCGGCTGGGTCGGCCCGCAACTGGAGCACCGACAGGCCACGCTCGAACGTTCCGCTGGTGGTCACCCCAAAGACGTCGGCCGCGAACTGGCCGTCCCCGAGTCCCAGCACGACGGTCAGCTCTTCCCTGGTCCAGGTGTAGAACTTGCCCTCCTCACCCTCGCTGTCGGCGTCGAGCGCGGCGGCCAGGCCACCCTCCTGGGTGCGCAGCTCCCCGACCATCCAGTCACAGGTCTGCCCGGCCACCCGGCGGGCGAGCGGGGACGAGGTCTGCCGCCACAGGTGCGCGTAGGCACGGGCGAGCAGGGCGTTGTCGTAGAGCATCTTCTCGAAGTGCGGAACGACCCAGGCCGCGTCGACCGAGTACCTGGCGAACCCGCCAGCGAGCTGGTCATACATGCCACCGCGGGCCATGGCTTCCATGGTCTGCCCGGCCATCCGCAGCGCCCAGCCATCCGCGTCCGCCCGGGTGTGCTGCCGCAGCAGGAACTCCAGCACCATGGACGGCGGGAACTTCGGCGCGCTGCCGAAGCCGCCGTTGCGCTCGTCGAAGCCGACGCCCAGGGCCCTGACCGCGCCGTCGCAGGCCGCGGCCAGCCGCCGCCCGCCGGGCCCGGATGGATTCCAGCCGCCGTCCGCCAGCTCGCCCAGCCCCAGGCTGGTCTCCTGGGCTTCGCCGGCGTCATGCAGGGCCCGGCTGGTGGCGGTGGCGCGCTCGGCCAGAGCCAGCGAGACCTTCTTCGCCTGGCCGGTGACGCTGTCGCGGTCGTCGCGCCACACCCGGACGACGCCGCGGATCAGCCGCTGGAAGTAATCCCTGGGGAAGTAGGTGCCACAGTAGAACGGCTCACCCTCCGCCGTCATGAACACGGTCATCGGCCAGCCGCCCTGGCCGGTCATGGCCTGCGTCGCGGCCATGTACACCGCGTCCACGTCGGGACGCTCCTCCCGGTCCACCTTGATCGAGACCAGGTGAGTGTTCATCAGCGCCGCCGTGGCCTGGTCCTCGAACGACTCGTGCGCCATGACATGACACCAGTGGCAAGCGGAGTAGCCAACGGACAGCAGCACCGGGACATCGCGCTCCCTGGCCTGCTCGAACGCCTCGCCGGACCACGGCCACCAGTCCACCGGATTGCCAGCGTGCTGCAGCAGATAAGGGCTGGTGGCATCCTTCAGCCGGTTCATGCATACATCCCTGACGGATTAGGAGGGCGGCGCGCCCGCCCTGCCCTCAAGGTATCGGGTCCGGCGTCAGCAGCTAGCGAGATAGTGATCGTCTCCGTTCGGCTGATGTTGATGAATACGGATTTCATTTTCAAAGAAAGAAAGAAAACCCTTTCACAGCCACGCCAGGCACCTGTGCTCAGGATTTGGATTCGGGCGGGAGGGCTGGTCCTCGCGGCGCTGCCGGTGATGCCCAGCTGAACCGTGACCGCCGGCGGCCGGTTGCCAGGCGGCGAGCCGGGCGGGGTAGTCTCGCGCGCGTGGGAGATCAGATGCTGCCCCCGTTCGGCTGGGGAGAGGTGCTCAGCCAGTGGGAGTTCGGGCCGGTGGTGACGGTGGTGACCGCCGCCCTGGCCGTGCTGTACCTGGCGGGCGCCTTCCGGGTGGCCAGGCGTCATCCGGCCCGGCCGTGGCCGTGGTGGCGGACGGGGATGTTCCTGGGCGGGCTCGCGGTCATCGTGCTGGCCACCGAGAGCGGCATCGGCGTCTACGACGACACGCTGTTCTGGGATCACATGATCCAGCACCTGATGCTGATCATGATCGCTCCGGCCATGCTGGTCGTGGGCCAGCCGGTGACCCTGCTCATGCATGCCAGCCGCAACCCGGTGCACACCTGGGTCAAGCGGGTGGTCCGCTCCCGGGTGGCCACCTGGCTGACCTCACCCTGGTTCGGGATAGCCGCTTATACCGTGACGATCGTCGGGACCCATCTGACCGGGTTCATGTCCGTGGTGATGACCAACGCGACGCTGCACGACGCCGAGCATGCGCTGTACCTGGTGGTCGGCTACCTGTTCTTCCTGCCGCTGCTCGGCCGCGAGCCGATCCGGTGGCGGATCGCCTACCCGGCGCGGATCTTCGTCCTGTTCCTCACCATGCCGGTGGACACGTTCACCGGGCTGATCCTCGGCTATTCGACCACGCCGATGCCCGGGATGGGACCGCGCCCGGCCTGGGCGCCGAACGCGCTGGCGGACCTGCACTCCGGCGGTGCGGTGATGTGGATCGGTGGCGACGGGATCATGTTCGCGTTCATGATGGTGGTCTTCCTGGCCTGGAGCCAGGACGGCCGCGCCTCGGCCACCAGCGGCGGCTGGCTGGAATCAGTCCGCAGGGCGAACTTCGCGGGTCTGACCGGCACCGACGCTGCTCCGCAGGCCGCGGCGTCCTCGCGGGCCGGGCGGAAGCAGGACGAGGCCACGATCGACGACGACGACGAGCACCTGGCCGCCTACAACGAATTCCTCGCCAGGATCAACGCGGCGGAATCCCGCAGGACAGGGTCCGACGGCAAGCCTGGATAAGCCGTCCGGGCTGCTACTGTGCCCGGTTGGCTGCGTCCCCTGGGTGCAGTCCCCAGACAGCCGCCGAGAGTGCCACGAGCACGAACAGCAGGAATGTCGCGACATGCACACCCGTGCACCACAGGCATATGGCGCCGACCTGTATCAGTTCGACATAGATCAGGTACAGGATGAACCCGACGCCGACGATGACAGAGGCCAGCCGGGCCAGAGCTATCTCCCGCCTGCGCGACCGCCAGGCCCAGGGCGTCGTGGCCGGGACCATGAACACGTAGAAGGCCAAGCCGAGCACGGCGACCGGGAAGACCCCGAACACCATGGACTCTGGGCTCGTGGTGACCCGGGCGCAGTCGACCAGGCCACGGCCTGAGCAGGCGAGGCTGCTGTTACCAGTGAAGTGCTCGATGGTCAGGTAGACCGAAATGCCCAAGCCGATGATGGCGAGCGCGAAGCTGGTGAACTGTACCCAGCGCGCCGGCCCTACGGCAGCAGGCTCGGCCTCGACCTGCTGCGAGGCGAGTTCCTTCGCCCGGGCCCGGTCCCTGGCCTTCCGGTTCTGCGGCACGGACCTCGACGCCGGTTTGCTGACGGTGGCCGCGGGCCGCTTCGCCATCTCCTTGCCGCCGCCGTTCCCGGCCGCCTTGCCCCCACCATTCCCGGTGGTCTTGCCCCCGCCAGTCCCCGGGCGGCTCCTGGTCGCCGTACCGCTGCTCTTGCCTGGGCGGTTTCTGCCGCTGGCCATCAGAGTTTCGCCTCCAAACCCTGGATCACCGAGGTGCACGCACTGGCCGGCTGGTTGTTCGTCAACTTGCAGATCGCCGCCGTCATGTAGTTGGCCGAGCCATCGACACCCTGGGCGATCTGGCTCGTGGGATCGGTCAGCGCGGCCGCGATCTGGTTCCAGGTCTTACCGGTCAGATACTGCGGCCCGAAGGGCTGGAGGTTTCCGACCTCGTCATACCTGTTCCCCCAATCGATGAAAGGTATCGAGCCGTTCGAGTCGAGCTTGGCCCACAGCGCCGACTGCTGCGCGGTCGGGTTCTGCAGTGGCGCCCCGCCGGCGTTCCCGGTGGCGACGTTGGTCAGGGTCTCGACCGGGGTGAAGGTGATGTACTTACTCGTATAGGTGGACTTGTAGAAGGTGAAGGTCGGCGTGTTCGCGTAGGAGTCGGTGGACGACGAGTGGATCGTCCGCAGGTTGGTGAACGTGCCGAACTTGCTCAGCGAGACGACCATCGACCACCGCTGGGCCGCGCAGAAGGGGCAGTACTCGGCGCCGATGTAGAGAACCTCGGGCTTGCCGCCAGAGGTGAGCGGGGTCTCCCCGCTCACTGGCGTGGGGCCGGCCGTGATCGGCCCCGGGCCGACCTTGTCCAGGACCGAATCCGGGACGGCGACGACGGTGTCCACCAGCTTGGCGAGCGCCACACCCGTCGGCCCGTCGGACACGACCTTGGCCGGCTTCTGATTGGCCTTGACCACTATGAAGGCCACGACGATGACGATCACGACGACGACCGCACCCGATGCCAGGAACACCCGGTTGCGGACCTCGGTGCGCCTGGCCGCTGCGCGCTGCGCGGCGATCCTGTCGCGAGCCGATCCGGTCCTCTTGTTCCTGCTTGCCTTGCCCATGGCCTGCCCTGGTCTCGAAGCTGACTGCGCGCAGCCCGGCATCCTGCCGCGCGCCGTATAGCTGAACAGGCGGTCAGCGGGCTTGCGGGATAGCCACCGGATGGCTACCCGCAGACCATCGTAGAGCCTGACCTGACTCGAAATACACCCGGCAGGCAGGGGTCAGAGGGTCTTCACAGGTTGTCCTAGGACTGCGTTCAGGGAGCGGCCCGGCCGTCCCCAGCTCAGCGATGGGTCCATCCGGGAGCCCTGGTTTGACGGACCTACTCATAATGAATATCGTTTTCAACTATAGGGTTCCCGCTCTGGACTGGAAGTTCACGTCATGCCGCTTCGCCTCAAGGTCGTCACCGCCGCGCTGAGCGCTGTCACAGTGCTGGCCGGAACGGCCTGCACGCGGACCAGCACGGCCGGCCCCAACGGGCTCATCACCGCCGTCGGTGCCGAGAACGAGTATGCCAACGTCATCGGCCAGATCGGCGGCAAGTACGTTCAGGTCACCGCCATCGAGAGCAACCCGAACACCGACCCGCACAGCTTCGAGGCCAGCCCCAGCGTCGCCCAGGCGGTCAGCTCTGCCCAGCTCGTGGTGCAGAACGGCCTTGGTTACGACACGTTCATGAACCGGATCGAGGCCGCGGCACCGAGTTCCACCCGCACCGTGATCGACGTCCAGTCGCTGCTCAGGCTGCCTGACACGACGCCGAACCCGCACCTGTGGTATCACCCGGACACGATGCCCGCGGTTGCCAGGGCGCTCGCCAGCGACCTGGCTAACCGGCAGCCCGCGCACGCCGCCTACTTCCAGGCCAACCTCCGCGCCTTCGATCACTCGCTGCAGCCGTGGTACCAGGCGCTCGCCCGCTTCAAGGCCGCCTATCCGGACACACCCGTCGCGGTGACCGAACCGGTCGGTGACTACATGCTGCAGGCAGCGGGCGCCAGGATCCTGACCCCGTTCCGCTTCCAGGCGGCCGTCATGAACGGCGTGGACCCGGCGCCGCAGGACATATCGCTGGAGTCCAGCTTCTTCACCGGGCACAAGGTGAAGATCTTCCTCTACAACCAGCAGGTGACCGACTCGCTCACCGGGTCGTTCCTGAGCGAGGCACACGAACACGGCGTCCCCGTCGTGGGCGTGTACGAGACCATGCCGGCGCCCGGTTATGACTACCAGTCCTGGATGCTCGCCGAGGTGAACGCGCTACAGCGGGCCGTGGCCGCCAAGACATCGACGGAGAAGCTGTGACCAAGATGGAAGCCGATGACGAAGTCCTTGCCGTCGAGGGCGTCAGCGTGCGGCTTTCCGGCCGCGAGGTGCTGCGCGACGTGCGGTTCAGCCTGAAGCGCGGCGAGTTCGCCGGCCTCATCGGCTCCAACGGTGCCGGCAAGACGACCCTGCTGCGGGTGATCCTCGGGCTGACGGCGGCCACCAGCGGCGAGGTACGGATCGGCGGCGCGGCCAAGCCCAGGCGGCGCGGCGGGGGGATCGGCTACGTCCCGCAGAAGATATTGCTGGACCCGGACATGCCGCTGCGCGCCCGGGATCTGGTCGGGCTGGGCCTGGATGGGCACCGGCTCGGCATCCCGCTGCCGTCGCGCAGCCGCAGGCAGCAGGTCGACGCCATGCTCAGGGCCGTCGGCGCGGAGAAGTTCGCCGACGCACGGGTGGGCAACCTGTCCGGCGGTGAGCAGCAGCGCGTGCTGATCGCCCACGCCCTCATCAGCGGTCCTCAGCTGCTGCTGCTCGACGAACCGCTGGCCAACCTCGACATCCGCAGTGAGCAGGAGGTCGTCGGCCTGCTCGCCCGGATCGCCAGCCAGCAGCAAGTCGCCGTGCTGATCTCCGCGCACGAGATCAATCCGCTGCTTCCGGTGATGGACCGCGTCGTGTACCTGGCCGCTGGCCGGGCGGCCAGCGGCCCGGCCAGCGAGGTGGTGCGGACCGACGTGCTGAGCGAGTTGTATGGCCACCACGTAGATGTGATCGAGGTGCACGACCGCATCCTGGTCATCGCCGGGCGGGGCAACGGGCTGGATGACAGCCTCGGCCTGCCGGCCGGATATGACGACGCTGCCCTCGGAGCGCGATAGCTCGTGGGGCACCTGCTGCGGGCCGTGTTCGAGCCCGGCTTCTTCGCCAGCGCACCGGTGCGCGTGGCGGTGCTGGCCGGCGGCATGGTCGCGATCGTCTCCGGAGTGCTGGGCGTCTTCACGGTGAGCCGGGGCCAGTCGTACGCCGGGCACGCCTTCGCCGACATCAGCGTCACCGGCGGGTCGGGCTCGTTCCTGATCGGGATCAGCCCGCTGTGGGGATTCGCCGGCACCAGCGTCGTGGCGGCCGGGATCATGGAACTGATCGGGATCCGGCAGCCCCGGGGACGGGACCTGGCGACCGGGATCGTGCGCGGGGCCGGGCTGGGCCTGGCCGCGCTGTTTCTTTACTGGGACACGACGCACACGAGCACGACCGGCGCCACCATCACCATCCTGTTCGGCTCGCTGTTCACCATCAGCAGCTCGCTCATCCCGGTGATCGTGCTGCTCAGCCTGGTGTCGGCGGGGATCGCCGCGGTCTTGTACCGCCCGTTGCTGCTGAGCACGGTGAGCGCCGACCTGGCGTTCGCGCGCGGGATCCCGGTGCGCCTGGCCGGGATGGCCTGCCTGGCCGCGGTCGCGGTCGCGGTGTCCCTGTCCGCGCTGACGATCGGCGCGATCCTCAGCACGGCGCTGCTGGTCGGGCCCGCCGCGACGGCCTTCCGGCTGACCAGCAGGCCGGGGCCGGCCATCGCCTGGTCCGCCCTGATCGGTCTGGCCGCGACCTGGCTGGGCGTCCTGCTCGCCTACGACAGCTTCTACTGGCCACCGGCCCGGCACGGCTGGCCGGTGAGCTTCTTCGTGGTGACGCTCATCTTCGTGTTCTACCTGGCCGCGCAGCTGACCGGGGCCCGCAGGACGGACGGCCAGGCCGCGCCGTCACTCCCGGCCGGGCACGAGGGGTAGGGCGGCCGTCATGTTCTCCGGATTCATGGTGAACACCTGGACGGTGGCGACCATCGTGGCGGCCGTCGCGGGCGTCGTCGGCTTCTTCGTCGTGCTGCGCGGCTCCGCGTTCGTCGCCGACGCGCTGCCGACCGGCGCGTTCGCCGGGGCCGCCGGAGCCAGCCTGATCGGCGTAAGCACGCTGCTCGGTCTCGGCGTGTTCTCGCTGATCGGCGCCCTCACCATCGGCCTGCTCGGCCGCCGTGGCCGCCACGACGTGGCGACGGCGCTCACCCTGGTGGTGATGCTCGGGGTCGGCGCCTTGTTCCTCAGCTTCAGCTCCGAGTACGCGCCCGAGATTTACTCCCTGCTCTTCGGTGAGGTGCTCGGCATCAGCGCCAGCGACGTCGCCCCGGTGGCCGCGCTCGCCGCGGTGTGCATCGCCGCGATCGTGGTGATGTTCCGGCCGCTCCTGCTCGCCTCGGCCACGCCGGAGACCGCCGAGGCCCGCGGCATCCGCGGCCACCGGATCGAGATCGCGTTCCTGGTGGTCATCGCCCTGGCGACAAGCATGGCGCTGCCGGTCGTCGGCGCCCTGCTGATCTTCAGCCTGATGATCGGCCCACCGGCCGCGGCCCGGTCGGTCACCGACAGCCCGTACCTGGCCATCGCCCTGTCGGCTGTCATCGCGGTGGCCACGGTATGGGCGGCCATCGCCGCCTCCTACACCTCGAACTGGCCCGTCGGGTTCTTCGTCGGGGTCATCGCCGCCTTCTGCTACGCGGCCGGGCGCGCCCTGGCGGCCTGGCGCCGGAGGTCCCTGCAGTGGGGACACAGTCAAGAGAGCGGAGCGCCTGCCGTTGCCTGCTAGTGTGCGAACTGTGACGACGCCCCCGCCCGCGAGGTCGCTGCCGGGCGGCACACGGGTGCGCGGTACCCGGCAGGCCGAACTGCTGTCCGCGGCCCTGGATGGGCTCTCCGGCTTCTGCAGTGCCCAGCAGATCTACTCCGAGCTGCGCCGGCGCGGGGAGAAGATCGGTCTCACCACGGTCTACCGCCACCTTCAGGTGCTCAGCGAGGATGGCCAGGTCGACACGATCCGTGACGCCAACGGCGAGACCCTCTACCGCCGCTGCCACACCAACGCCCACCATCACCACCTCACCTGCCGCACCTGCGGCCGCAGCGTTGAGGTGGAAGGCCGTGCGGTAGAACGCTGGGCCGAGCAAGTCGCGACGGAGGCTGGCTTCACCGCCGTCGACCACACGGTCGAGCTCTTCGGCCTCTGCCCCGGCTGCGCAGCCGGCTGAGAACGCCTGGCCGTCATCGCATACCCGGTGATCCGGATCACCCGCGATAGCCCCTGCCCGGTCCTGCACCGGACGCTGGCCATCTGGCGAAGGCTGGGAGCTACTTGAAACGATACGGAATACCAGGAGCTTGCCCGTGGTGCGGGCCGGAGGTTGCTGACAACGGAAGCCACTGAGGATCAGGCCGAGACCATAGATCGGTGAGTTCTCGCCGGTCGCCTTCATGGGTATTTCAACTAGCCTGTCTTCCCGCAAGCTCCTGCGTGCCCTCAAAATGTGTTTTTCCGATGACAGCTTCATCGGCGACCCGGGCGCCAGGAACTCCCCTGGTGCCTGGGCCCCGGCCAGCATAGTTTCCCGTGCCGCAAACCCCGGAATGTATGGCGGACGCTGGGTGCGATCGACCATAATATGACTCGGGTGGGATTAGTCGGTAAGGGGTGGTTAACATTTCTCAGGATCCAGTTACCCCTCATCAGGAGCTGGTACAGCTGCGCTCACCGGTCGGCCAGAAGGAGGTCCGCGCGTTCGGCACTGTAATTCTCACCGTCGCCATGATGAGCGCTGCATTACTCGCACTGTACGGTCTGTGGCGATTCTGGCCGACCCCGGTGCCGACCACTGGCTCCGCTCCGCAGACGGCGAAGTTCAGTTATTTCGGCTGGCGGGTCACACTAACCAGGGACCAGCAGTTCTTTGTGGTGGCAGCCTTCGCGGGCGCCACCGGTGCAATACTTCACGGGTTGCGTTCGCTGTCCACCTATATCGGCGAGCGCTATCTGTTCCGGAGCTGGATCGCGTACTACGCTTTGCTGCCCGTCGTGGGCAGCCTCGTAGCAACGCTGATCTATCTCGTATTGCGAGCGGGCCTGCTGCCGGGAGCGGGCACCTCAAGCCAGCCAGACCCGTACGGCATCGCCGCCATCAGCGGCCTGGTGGGCCTGTTCTCCGGACAGGCGGCCGACAAACTGAAGGCCGTATTCGAGACGCTGTTCACCAAGGTCGAAGCCCGAACTCAGCCGATCCCGCAGGCTGGCACTCCCACGAAGCCGACCATCACCGGGTTCGAACCTGGTGCTGGGCCGGTCGGCACCTCGGTCACGATCAACGGCAGCAATCTCAGGTCGGTGACCGGAGTTGCGTTCACCGGCGCCGATGCCACCGAGTACAGCATCGAGTCGGAGAGCAGCGTGATCGTCCAGGTACCCGCCGGCGCCGCCACCGGCCCGATAACGCTGCACGCAGGCCAGGACGACGTGACGAGCAGCATGAACTTCACCGTCAGCTAGCGGGCTGGCACAGGGGCTAAGGCACGGTGATGAGCACGTGCAGGGTACGGGGGCCGTGCACGCCTTCCACCCGGATGAGCTCGATGTCGCTGGTCGCCGACGGGCCGGCGATCAGGGTCTGCGGGCGGGACGGATCCAGCCGGGCCAGGGCGTCAGGAAGGTCGGCGGCTATCTGATCATGCTGGACGACCACCAGGTGGAAGTCCGGGACCAGGGTGAGCGCGCGCCTGCCCTGACCGCGGCCGTGGTCGAGCACGATCGTGCCGGTCTCCGCGATGGCCACCGCACACCCGGTGATCACGCCCGCGCAGGAATCGAGCCGCTGGGCAGACAGCGGCGGGTCGTCGTCCACCAGCCGCACCGCCGGAGCTACCCCGGCCAGCCCGGGTGGCTCCGCCAGCTCAGCCAGCCAGCCCGGCGGCAGCCCGGCCGGAACGGCGAACCAGGCATCCCTGCTCTGCTCGCCCTGACTGTGTCCACGTTGTGACAACGTAGACACTCTTTGGTCGACGTTGCCACAACCACGACCCTGCATTGGGGCCTCGCCATCGCGGCGGCGAGTGTCTTCCGCCCGGGTGGCGGCCACCCGGGCGATCGCGCCGGGCAGGGCGGCCACGCTCACCCGCTCCACTACCGCCCGGTAGTCGGCCGCCCGCTCGGCGAAAAGGCTCACGATGTCGTGCGACGCCGGGTCATGATGGGCCCGCAGGTACCTTCGCGGCAGGGCCGCGTACTCGGCGTCCACCTCATCACCCGGACGCTGCCCGCCGCCGATCGCGGCCCGGACCCGGCCGAGCACCCGCTGCCTGGCCAAGGCCTCGCCCGGCGGGACGGCCCGGTCAGTCACCGGGACCCTCCTCCGGGTGGGTGCGGGACCACCAGGAGCGGAAGGACTCGGGCGGCGGGACGGGGAGGTCGCGGGTACGGGCCCAGGCACCCACCAGTGGAAGGTGCCTGATCCAGGCGGCGGATCCGAGCGCGGTGAGCCGGTCGCGGCCCAGCAGCTTGCGGCTTGCCGACACGATCCGCTGCGCAACGGCCAATCTGCGCGACCG